>JAHJLN010000004.1 GCA_018821715.1 Pseudomonadota bacterium
ACCTATGAAGGGCTTAAGGATCTTGAAGACCTGTTAAATCAGCATGCCCAGGCAAAGAACACGGACCCTGCAAGGGCTCACCAGATAGAACACCTGATCCATGAGGCCATTGATAAAAATAATTTGAGAAAAGAAGTGGATGCAGGCGTTCCAAAGAATTTTGAAGCCGTCACCCAACGCTGCCATGAACTGATATCATTGGTGAAAAACAGCCAGACCGCTGTGGGGATGCATACGTTCGGTGAAATTCCTGAAAATGATGACCTGGCTGAATACATCAACACGATTCTACGGTTTGATACCCAAAATAAATTCAATACCCGAAGGCTTGTTTTTGAGCTCTGGGGAGAAGATATTTTTGATGCACTTAAAAATCCGGGTGGGTTTGGAAAATCCAACAAACCTTATTCCGATCTTTTGTTTGAGTCAGACAGGACTGCAAAAAACATCATCTCCAAAATTATCGAGCAACAAGATCTTGAAACTATTTTAATAACTGAATCAGCAAGTCTGCCGGACAAGGACCTTTTCAAACGGTTCCAGGGTTTTTCAGACCTGGTTCTGGATGCAGCCGGCCGCATCAATGATTCAAGAGAAATTGATTCTCTTCTCAATGCCATGGCCGGTGGCCATGTTCCGGCCGGGCCATCCGGTTTTATCTCCAGGGGAAGAGTGGATATTCTGCCCACAGGCCGCAACCTGTATAATGTTGATCCCACCCGTATTCCCACAAAAGCTGCTTGCAGGGTGGGTGTCAAGCTTGCCGACGCCTTGATTGAACGGTACAAAAACCAGGAAGGCGGATTCCCCAAGACCGTCGGTATGGTCTGGTTTGCTTCGGATATCATGCGGTCGGATGGGGAGCAGATCGGCCAGATGTTCCATCTCCTGGGCGTACGGCCCAAATGGAAACCCAACGGACAGATTAATGGGTTTGACATTATACCGGTTGAAAACTTAGGTCGCCCCAGGATTGATGTCAACATCCGGGTGTCCGGCATTACCCGGGACTGTTTCCCGGATACGGTCAAATATGTGGATGAGGCCATCTGCGCTGTTGCCATGCTCAAAGAAGGCGATAACAGTAATTTTATTAGAAAACACGTCATGGAACAGGCTGCCCGAAAAGGGCTTGACCCTGAAAACAGGGAAGACTTCAGGCGGCTGTCCTTCAGGGTTTTCTGTGCCCAGCCGGGCGTTTACAAGGCCGGGGTAAACCTTGCCGTGTACGCGTCAGCCTGGAAAACGGATGCAGACCTGGCAGACGTGTATCTGTTCTGGAACGGCTATGCATACGGATCAGGAGAAAATGCCTTTGGGGTTGAGGCCCATCCCGAACTTGTGGAAAACCTCAAACGGGTCCAGGTGACCTTTGACAAGCATATTTCCGATGAAACCGATTTTTTAAAATGCTGCGGGTTTTACAGCAATTACGGGGGTATGACCGTTACTGCCAAAGCGCTTTCAGGCAAGGCACCCAAAACCTATTACGGCGACACCCGGGACCCTGCCAATGTGTCGGTCACGGATTTTAGCGATGAACTTCGCCGTGTGGTCCGGGCAAAACTGCTGAACCCCAAATACATAGAGGGCATGAAACAGCACGGATACAAGGGGGCCGGCGACCTGAACAAGCGCATCAGCCGTGTTTACGGGTTTGGTGCCACCACAGGGGAAGTGGACAACTGGATTTTTGATGAAATTGCTGAAAAATTCATGCTGGACCCTGAAATGAAGGAATGGTTTGAAAAGGTCAATCCCTGGGCCATGGAAGAAATCGGCAGACGGCTTCTGGAAGCTGAAAACCGGGATATCTGGGAACCGGATCCTGAACTTTTAGAGCGCCTCAAACAGGCGTACCTTGATACCGAAGCCTGCATAGAAGACCGGATGGGTGACGTAACAGGGGATTTCCAGGGCGGTGCCGTGGATATTATGACAGCCAGTGATGTTGAATCCTGGAATGAGAAAATGAAAGATATAAAAAAAATCATTCAGGAAGCAGATTAAATTTAACCTGTTGAAAATAGATAAAAAAAGAAGGAAAAAATATGAACCTATGGGAAAAAATAAAATGGATATGGATGATTGTACTGCTCAGCCTTGTTTTATCACAACCTGCCTGGGCAGCAGAAGATGACATAACGGTTCTGGATACGGTAATCGTAACCGAATCCGGCACTAAAAACAAACTGCTGGACACCAATGCCTCCATCAGCGTGCTGACTCAAAAAGACATTAAAAACAGCGGGCAGAGGAAAACAGCAGAAATTATTGCATCCATTCCCGGCGTGATAAACCAGAAAGCAGGGGCCAAAACCTATTACAGTATCCGCGGCACAAGGGGAAGCCTGACCGGCGGTGTCGTGATCTATGTGGACGGCCGGCCCATCAATGCAGGCCTTTCCGGATACAGCAAAATAGATAGTATTCCTGTTGACAACATAGAAAAAATTGAAGTGATCAAATCCCCGCCTACGTCCCAATACGGGGCAAACGCTGCCAGGGGAGTGATCCTGATCACTACCAAAACCGGGAAATCTGCTGATGAGCCGGTTCATGGATACGTATCCGGTGAATACGGGTCATGGGACACCATGAAAATCACTGCCGGCATTTCCGGGGCAAAGGAACAATATGATTACAGCCTGTCTGCTTACAACATGACAACTGACGGGTATCGGGACTCTGAGGATGAAACAAAAAGCGCGGACGGCCAGATCGGGTACAGGTTTGACGGGGGACGTATAGATGTTATTGCCGGCATTAATGATTCTTTTACGCTGTACCCCAAAGGACTTCCCCTCTGGCAGGTTGCAAAGGACCGTTCCGCAGTCGGGTATAACACCCAGGCCGACGGCAGCGGATTTGATGTGCTGCCCAGTGAGACGGACGAGGAACTTTTCAATACCGGCCTGAAATTCAAATATGAAAAAAACAACTGGCTGGTGAATTCTTCATTGATTTTCACCCGGGACAATGAAGTGTACACTGATATGAAAGATTTCAACAACCCTGCTGTCAATTCAAAACGCGACGACTACCGGGATGACCGGCAGGAAAACCAGTATGACGTTAAACTCAGCTGCGGCAGGACATTTTTTTCCTCAAAGGCCGACACATCAGACACCCTGACCCTGGGTTTTGATTTTAAATATGCCGACTTTGAGGAAGAAAGGTCCTATCCGTTTAATACCACTGCATTGTCCGCTGCCATGACCACCGGGAAAAACAAGGCAGATATTGATGCTTCCAGACAACTTTTGGGAATCAATCTGAATAATGATCTGACCATAGACAAATTCCGGCTCCAGGCAGGACTACGCCGCAACGAGGTGGAATACAAACTGGAGAATAAAGTGCCTGCCTCGGTTAGTGCCGATTACAGCGGTGATCTGGACTGGAGTATTTCTCCGTCATACAATATCGTTGAAAACGGCAACCTGTTTGTGACCTATAATCATTCCCATTATTATCTTCCCCTGGGGCATTATAAATACGACATGGAATATGACCACCCGGATGCACAGGCAAAGGACCTGAAACCCGAACGGTACGATACCGTGGAAACCGGTTTCAAGCACCAGTTTCACAAGGCCTTTAATTACAGCATTATTTATTATTATACAAAAGCGGATGACAAGATTGTTTCCTTTTATGACGGTACCAGTTTTAAAGGGTACCGCAATGCCGGGACCAGCATCCACCAGGGGATTGAACTTGAACTGGACGGCCGTCCCTGTAACTGGATCGGATACCGACTCGGGTTCACCACTATTGATGCAGAATGGGATTCAGGCCTGGCAAAAGCGTATGCCGAACCGGATGCAGCGTCAACAACCCTGACCGATCTGAGCGGTAAAAAAGTCTATGCTGTTCCGGAATATGAATATTCAGCAGGCATAGATATTTATCCGTTCCAGGACAAACCCTATGGGTCTTTGACAATTTCCTTTGATATCCACGGGTTTGGAGAACAATACGAAGACTATAACAATAACCTGAAAATGGCTCCGGCAATTTTTGCAGACCTGAAATTTACCTGGTCTCTTCATAATTTTGAATGTTATCTGACCAGCACCAATATTTTCAACAGGGAGTGGGATAAATATTCCAACAGCACCGGCATGGATCACAGCCGGTTTACCGGCGGCACAACCGGAGTCTATCCCCAGGACGGGCGCTATGTCGGTATGGGTGTTTGCTATAGGTTCTAAATGAAACAGACGTGCAAAATAGGGGTTAACGCTTTTATCTGCCTTGCCGTGGCTTGTTGTGCTATGGCTGGGCTTCTTACTGCAAACAGCTCTGCAGGCACCAGCCGGATTGCAGGACAAGATGATTTCGGCAGGCAGATCGTATTGGAAAAGCCGCCGGAACGGATTGTCCTTTTATCGGGAAGCCCCATTGACGTCATCTACGAGCTGGGCGCAGGTGACCTGCTGGTGGGCGTTGTGGATAGCATTGACACGTCCTATCCCGATATCTGCAGGCGATACCCGTCCGTGGTTGAAAAAGAACGGGTGGGCCGGTTCAGTGATCCCAATATTGAAAAAATCATTGCCCTTGATCCTGACCTGATCATTCCCTTTGCATCATCGGAGACTCCGGGAAAATACACAGCAGTGTTTGATAAAAGAGGCCTGCCCTATGCCGCCTTTGTTTCGGTTGAAAATACAGCCTTTGGCATTGCGCAGGTAAAACGCTTGGGCAGGCTTCTGGGCAGGGAAAATCAGGCAGCCGCACTGGCACACAAAATCAGGACAGAGGTGGACGCTTTAAGCCGGATGATTTCTTCAAAAGCAAGAAATAAGCCCCTGGTTTACTACTGGTGGGGCGCCCGGAACGGTACCTATGGAGCAAATACCGCCATTAATGAACTCATTGAACTGGCCGGCGGGATTAACATAGCCGGACAATTCAATACGCAGTACATGGAACTGTCCCCGGAATATGTCATTGCCAGTGACCCGGATGTAATTATTGTATCCTTCTGGAAAGAGAACCAGAAGGATGAGCGGATCAAAGCCCTTAAGCAAAGGCCGGGTTTCAGTGATATCAAGGCGGTGAAGAACAACCGGATCCATACCATAGACGGCCATTCATTTCACACCGTGGTCAGGTTTGCAGAAGTGATCCAGACGCTTGCCGGATATATCCATCCGGAACTTTTTGATAAGGCAGAACATCAATGACCCTTAACGACTAAACCATATGAATGGAAGAACATGAAATATTCAAAGAAAAAAACAACAAAAGCATTGATTCAGGCAGGCCTCCTGATATGGGGCGGGACCTTTCTTTTGTTTCCTTTAACAAGCTTTTGTCAGACCAACAGGATAGAAGACGTCAAGCTACCGGTTGACCAGTCGATTCAGATCCGTCAGAAAACCCGGGAAGAAACAGATCAATGGGAACGGGAAAAAGCAAAATTGATCTATCTGTATGAACAGTTAAAAGCTGAACAGGAAACCCTGGTGTTGGAAAACAAAGAACTTGCAGCAGCAGAATCTGAAGCCGAAACCCTGAACGAAAAGCTTTTAAAGCAGAAACAGGAATCTGTGAGAATCCAAAAAGAACTGCTGCCGTTTTTAAACACGGTATATGAGCAGCTTGCCGCCCTTATTTTAAATGATACGCCTTTTTTAAAAGATGAACGCTCGTTGCGGTTGAATAATCTTGGAAAGGTGCTGCAAGCCTCGGACGTATCCATTGCTGAAAAATACCGTAAAGTAATGGAAGCGCTTTTTGTTGAGGCGGATTACGGCAATACCATTGAGACATACCAGGAAAAAGTGCTCATGGGCAATGAAGCGGTGCTGGGCAATATTTTTCGCCTTGGAAGGGTCTGTCTTTTCTTTTTGTCTCTGGATCAAACTTCCTGTGCTTATTACAATGTGGCTGAAAAAAACTGGACTCCCTTGGCAGATGAGTATCTTGGGGCCATCCGGTCAGGCGTTGAGATCAGTAAAAAAAGAAAACCGGCTGAGCTTTTATCCCTGCCCCTGGGCAGGCTGGCTGCACAAGGAGAGGAACAATGATCAAGCACTGCCTTTTAATTGGCATCATCCTGGTGGTCTGCTTTACAGGTTTTTCTGCTTTTGCCCGGTCAGACATGCGCCAGGATTACAAGATATTGGAACACCAGCAACAGCAGCTGGTGGACAAGGCCCTGGCTGAAAAAGAACAGGCCCAAAACCAAGCCCGGGACCAGCTGCTGGTGATTCAAAATGATAAAAAGGCATTGCAGGAAGGTATTGAAAAATTAAAAACCGATATTAAAACACTGAAAACCCAAAACCAAAAGGTTCGCGACCATGTCAGCAAATTAAAAATTGAGACGGAAAAACTTAACCAGGACCTTGAAAAAACCGGTGCAATGAACCGGGAATTTGAAGGTGTGGTCAGGACCACTGCAAAGGATTTGAAAGCCCTTTTGATCCAGAGCATTCAAAGCGGCATGACACCGGACCGGCAAACCTTTCTGGAACCGGTTATTCTCCAGGAAAAATTTGGTTCCATGGATGATGTCAAGCTGCTGTCCGACCTTCTTTTTGAAGAAATCCATGCATCCGGCAAGGTAAACGTCGCAAAGGGGTTGATTGTTGACCGCCAGGGCCGCGAGCAGCAGGCAAAGGTCATGACCCTGGGCAATTTTACCTCGGTTTACATGCTGGATAAAGAGATCGGGTTTCTCTTGTATTCCGATCAGAGCCAGCGGTTTTTTGCCCTTTCAAAACTGCCGTCCAAAAAAATCAGGGACAAGATCACAGATTATCTGCAGGGCAACAGCCGTGATGTTTACATGGATATCTCAAAGGGCGGGGCCATCCGCCAGCTGACCCATGAGCTTAACCTGATGGAACAGGTCCCCAAAGGCGGGGCCATTGTCTGGCCCATACTGATTATCCTGGTGCTGGCTGTGCTCATCCTGATTGAAAGAATTATCTTTTTTTCAACCCGCAGGGTCAATCCCGAGCAGCTCATGACCAGATTAAGAGAACTGATCATAGCAGGTGACTGGGACACCTGCAGGACATACCTTGAGTCCATGCCCCATAAATTTCTTCCCAAGGTACTGCTGACAGCCCTTGCCCTTAAAGACAGGACCCGGCCGGAAATAGAAAATGCGCTCCAGGAAGCCATACTGGGTGAGATTCCCAAAATTGAACGCTTTTTATCCACCCTTGGCATGCTGGCCGCCATTGCCCCGCTTCTGGGGCTTTTGGGTACCGTCACCGGCATGATCAATACCTTTCATGTGATCACCTGTTTCGGGACGCAAGATCCCAGGATGATGTCCGGCGGCATCTCGGAAGCGCTCGTTACCACCATGCTGGGACTGGCCGTTGCCATCCCTGTCATGCTGGCCCACACCCTTTTAAGCCGCAGGGTTGAGACCCAGATTTCCAGGATGGAAGAAAAATCCGTGGCATTTGTCAACATGATGTTCAAGACATGGGCACAACGGCACTAGTATGATGATCAAAGAGCTTTTATCTTCCATTGAAAATTATATCCGGGCAGGCGGGGTTGTCATGATTCCGATCCTGGTCATATCCTTTTGCATGTGGATTCTGATCATCAACCGGCTTTTGTTTCTTCACCGGCTTTATGTTAAAAATATTTCCCGGGACAGGGCAGGCCGGCTTGTGAAGACCAACCAATGGCCGGAGGATAAATACCAGGGCATCAACTCTGTCCTTGTCAGACAGTTTCTTGCCGCCCGCAGCCATGACCCGGTACTGGATGGTTTTATCCTGGATGAAACCGTTGTAAAGCTGGTCTCATCCCTTGACAGCTATCTTGGCGCCATACGGGTGATGGCAGGCATTGCCCCGCTTTTAGGACTCCTTGGAACAGTCATCGGCATGATGGAAACCTTTGATGTGATCACTATTTTCGGCACCGGCAATGCCAAAGCCATGGCAGGGGGAATTTCCGTGGCATTGATCACCACCCAGACAGGGCTCATGGTCTCCATACCCGGCCTATACATGAGCGGTTTCTTAACAAAAAGAGCCAACAATTTAAAATACAAGATCGCGGCAACCGGCATGTATTTAAGCCGGTTTTTATAAGGAGTTTTTATGCTCAACATTACAGGTTCCAGGCGGGCAAACTCAAAAAACCTTGAGCTGAATATAGCGCCTTTGATTGACATGGTTTTTATATTATTGATTTTTTTCCTGGTAACAACCAGTTTTGTAAAAGAGACGGGCGTGGATATTTCAAGGCCCACGGCCGCAACAGCGGTCAGTAAAGCCCGGACCACCATCCTGATCGGGGTTACAAAGGACAACACCATCCATATTGACCAACGTGCCGTGGATATCAGGGCGGTCCGCGCCAATGTGGAACGGGCCCTGGCGGAAAACCCGGAAGGCAGCGTGGTGATTGTGGCAGACAAACAAAGCCTGACAGGCCTTGTGATCACGGTCATGGATGCCTGCAAGCTGGCCGGTGCCCGGAATGTGGCCATTGCCGCAAACCAGGACTCAGGAGAGTAAACTTACGCTGATGACTTCTTTTACGTCTTTTCAAAACTGGGCCATTGCCATTGCAGGTTCTATTCTCCTCAATGTCAGTCTTTTCGGGATTATGCCCGGCCTGATCCAGGACGTGCCCGGCCGGCCGGACAAACTTGACGATATCCGGCAGGTGCAGGTTGTCAGGATCAAGCAGGCCAAACCCCAACCCCTTAAAAAAGAGCCTGAAAAAATAAAACCGCCTGAACCTGAAAAAAAGATTGCAACCTCACGTACAGCACCCGGCAAACCGCAGCCTGTCAACCTGGATCTTAAACTTGAGTTTGCCTTAAATCCAAAACTTCCTTTATCCCCAACCGATCTTGTGATGCCGAAACTTGAGCCGATTCCAATGGACATACCTGCCTTAAAAAACCAATACAGCATTGGGGAGCTGGATTCACCCCTTGTCACACTTGTCAGGATACCGCCGGTTTACCCGGTCCGGGCAAGCCGCAACGGCATTGAAGGATCGGTTGATGTCGAGTTTCTTGTGACAAAACAAGGAAAGGTGGAACAGATCCGTATTGTGAATGCCCAGCCTGAAAACATATTTGACAAAAGTGTGATCCGCTGTGTTTCCCAGTGGACATTTGCGCCCGGAACCGTGGGCGGAATCCCGGTTGCCACAATGGCCCGGACCACCATCCGGTTCAAACTGGAGAACTGATGAAAAAGTTAATCATCATGATCATCTGCATGGGTTTATTGCCCGTTCCCGTGACGGGCCGGGAACCTTCTCTTACAGCCGCAGTATGGATCAACCAGGCAATAGCACAGTATGAAAAAAATGATTTTGCAAAAGCCGCCATATCATTTGAAAAAGGATATGACCTGTCGGACATTAAAAATCCGGACCATCTGTATTATGCATCAATCTGCCATTTCCAGGCAAATGCGCCCAAAAAAGCGCTGGCTGTTTTCAACAAACTGATCAAGGCCCATCCGGACAAGATACCCCTGTCTTTTGAGGAAACCCTGGTGAATATCCTGTTTTCACTTGAGCGGTATAAGGATGCATTACCCCATCTTGAACAGCTTGCCGAAAAATCCGGAAAAGACAGGCAGAAAAAATGGCAGGAGATTCTGCTGTACCAGTATCTTTCCCTGGACATGAACGACAAGGCCCTTGTCTATGCGGATTTTCTGACTAAAACAGACATGCTTGAACCCAAATGGTGGAAAGCCCTGTGCCACATTCACCTGAACAACCGGAATTATAAAAAAGGCTTAACCGCCCTGATCATTTACGGGTATCTAACCCCTCTGACAAAAGAAGAGCTTAAGCTGACCGCAGACCTTTATCTTACCCTGGGCGTGCCGGCAAAAGCAGAACAGATGGTTGAACAGATCAAGGAAAAATAAAAATGCCAAAACAAAAATTTAATATTGCAGAACCGCAGAAAAACAGGCGGCCATGAAACGTAATAATACAGTCCTGATCTTTGTCCTTCTTGGCACAGGGCTTCTGGCTGCTGCCTGTCTTGCAGTCATGACCGGACCTGTAGTGATAAAACCCCTGCTTGTGATCAAAATATGGGTGCATCATTTGACCTGCGGTCTTATCGACAAGGACTGGACACGGATTCCTGAAGTGATTGTCCTGGAGGTCAGAACGCCCAGGGTTGTACTGGCCATTCTCGTTGGAATGGGGCTGGCTGTTTCAGGAGCCGCCATGCAGGGATTGTTCAGGAATCCCATGGCCGAACCCTATGTGCTGGGCATGTCATCCGGCGCTGCCGTCGGGGCATGTCTTGCCATTGTGCTGGGCACAGGAAAGATGTTCGGCCCGTTTGCCATCCCGGTCCTTGCCTTTACCGGTGCCACCGCAACCATATTTGTTGTCTATAACATTGCCAGGACCGGCAACCGGGTGCCTACGGAAACATTACTTCTTGCAGGAATTGCCGTGGGGCTTTTCCTTTATGCCGTGGTATCGTTTCTAAAAATTACAGCGTCCATGGAAAATCTTCAGAACGTGGTCTTGTGGCTCATGGGATCTTTTGCCCTGGCCACCTGGATGGATGTAAAAATTATTATCCTGCCGATAATTGCTGGAATCAGCATCCTGTGCCTGCTGGCCCGGGAACTGGATATTTTCCAGTTCGGAGAGGAAACGGCTACGCATTTGGGCATGAATGTGGAAACCGTTAAACGGGTTCTTTTGATTTCCTGTGCCCTTGTTACCGGTGCCGCTGTCTCGGTTTCAGGTATTATCGGGTTTGCCGGCCTGATTGT
The DNA here is from genome assembly GCA_018821715.1 of Pseudomonadota bacterium. Lineage (GTDB taxonomy): Bacteria > Desulfobacterota > Desulfobacteria > Desulfobacterales > Desulfobacteraceae > Desulfobacula. Next base: position 10,767 of record JAHJLN010000004.1, read on the forward strand.
ACCCCACATGGTGAGGATGGTCATCGGCAGCCGTCACAGGATACTGTTGCCGGCCAGTGCCTTATGCGGCGCCATTTTCCTGGTCTGCTGCGATACCCTGTCAAGAAGTGTTGCCCAGCCGTCTGAAGTGCCCATCGGCATTATTACGGCAGCCATCGGGGCACCCTATTTTGTTTACCTGCTCAAACGAAGGAAAAAAGCGGCCAATTGGTGGTAAAAGTATGCTCAAACTATTAAATATCAGCGCATCATACCAGGACTTCTTGGTTCTGGAAAATATCAGTCTTGAAATCAGCGCACAAAAATTTTACGGGATTATCGGGCCCAACGGCGCCGGGAAAACAACGCTTCTGAAAACCATGACCCGTATCAAACGTCCTGAATCAGGCAATGTGCGGCTTTTGGGTAAAAATATCAGCAAGCTTGCAAATAAGGAGATTGCAAAAATCATGGCCGTGGTTCCCCAGAGTTCTTTTATCCCGCCGCTGTTTACAGTGGAGGAAGTGGTGTCCATGGGGCGGTATCCTTTCCAGAATTTCCGGTTTTCAGACACAAAAGAGGACAGGTCTATTGTGGATGCGGCTATTGAAAAAACCGGCATCCATGGTTTTCGTTCCAGGATGATCAGCGAACTGAGCGGGGGTCAGCGCCAGGAAGTGATCATTGCAAGAGCCCTTGCCCAGACCCCTCAGATTCTCATGCTGGATGAGCCAACGGCAAACCTGGATATCAAACATCAGATGAAAATTCTGGGTCTGACCGCCTCCCTGGTCAAAAATGACGGCCTGGCTGCTGTCATGGTCATTCATGACCTGAATCTTGCTGCCCGGTTCTGCGATCTTTTGATCCTGATTCATGACAAAAAAATCCTGGCAATGGGACCGCCTGAAACAGTCCTGACACCGGCCCATTTAAAAATTGCCTATGGGGTGGATACGGCTGTGATTGAAAATCCTTTGACACGGTCCCTGGAAGTCACAGTGCTGGACAAAACTTATCACCATCGGAAGATCGTATAAATGATACTTCAAAATATTTTTTCATTTTCAGCCATTGTGGGGCAGGACCGGCTCAAGCTTGCCCTGATCCTCAATGCAGTCAACCCTCGTATCGGAGGCGTGCTGGTCCGGGGAGAAAAAGGGACTGCAAAGTCCACCACGGTCAGGGCACTTGCAACATTGTTGCCGAAAATTTCTGCCAACACAGGTTGTGCCTGGTCATGTGATCCAGATGATAAAGAAAACCTGTGCCATGACTGCAGAACAAAATCAGACCGGGAAGGGATTGAACTTAAGACACGGGTGGTGACGTTGCCGTTGAATGCAACAGAAGACCGTGTGGCCGGCGGCATTGATTTCGGCCTTGCCGTCAAAAGCGGGGCAAGAGCGTTGCAGCCGGGATTGCTGGCCCGTGCCCACCGGGGGATTCTGTATGTGGATGAGGTCAATCTGTTAGATGACCACATCGTGGATATCATCCTGGATGCATCTGTTTCCAAAAAAAACAGGATTGAACGGGAAGGAATTTCTTTTTGCCATAATTGTGATTTTATCCTTGTGGGGACCATGAATCCCGAGGAAGGGGAATTGCGGCCCCAGCTTCTGGACAGGTTCGGCCTGTGCGTGGAAGTCAGTTCTGAAAAAGATATTGAAAAAAGAATCCTTCTGATGCTCAGAAAGGAACGCCATGATGCTGATCCTGAAGAATTTTCAAAATTATTCCAGGCAGAGAACTTGGCTTTGGCCGACAGGATAACAAATGCCCGTACCCGTTTAAAAGCGGTGCTGTTTCCTGACAGTTTAAGGGTGTCTGTGGCTAAGCTTTGTGCCCAAAACAATGTGGCCGGACACAGGGCAGACCTTGTGATTGAACAGGCAGCCAGAGCGCTGGCAGCTTTTAACGGCAGCACCGAAGCCGGAATGGATGACGTCAAACAGGTGGCATGGTTTGCCCTGGCCCACCGGAAACGGGACCAGTCCCCTGCACCGCCACCTCCGCCGCCTGATCATTCCCATGATCACGACCATGACCCTGGGAAAAACAAGGACCAGGCTGAAAAACAAACACCTGAGTCCCCTGAGCCGAATGAACTGGATCAGGGCGGACACGATCAGGATACACCAGGCAGGGACGAGGACCGGGACGGGCAGGAGTCCAAAGAAGAACAGTCGGCAGCAGAACCTGAACCCAAGGGGAAAAATAAAGAACAGGATAAAAAAGATGTGCTGGAAAAAATATTTGAAGTGGGGGAAACCTTTAAGGTGAAAAAATTTGTCTCTCCCAAGGATCAGATATTCAGAAGGGGATCTGGTAAACGCTCCCGGTCAAGGACGGCTGCAAAGCAGGGCCGGTATGTGAGAAGCACCCCCCCTAAAGGGGGCAATGATATTGCCTTTGACGCCACCTTGAGGGCGGCAGCCCCTTTTCAGATTCAGAGGAAAAACAGCAGCAACCCCATGGCAGTCGTTCTTGAAAAACAGGATATCCGGGAGAAAATCCGGGAAAAACGCATGGGCAATTTTCTGCTTTTTATTGTGGATGCCAGTGCTTCCATGGGTGCCAGGGGACGGATGAAAGCCTCAAAAGGGGCCATAATGTCGCTTCTTTTAGATGCCTACCAAAAAAGGGACAAAGTCGCCATGGTGACCTTCAGGAAAGAACAGGCCTTTGTCAACCTGCCGCCCACCTCGTCTGTGGAGCTTGCCGGAAAACTGCTGGAAGAAATGCCTGTGGGCGGGAAAACACCCTTGTCATCCGGGCTTGTCAAGGGATTTGAATTATTGCGCAGCCATCTGCTCCGGGCGCCTGATGCAAGACCTATTGCCATTATCATCACCGACGGCAGGGGCAATGTGGCGCTGGGAAATAAAAAACCGTTTCAGGAAGCCCTTGACCTGGCAGAAAAGATGGCGCTTGAACACCGAATTCAATTTATTGTGGTGGATTCTGAAAGCGATGGTGCGGTTTCTTTTGGCCTGGCCCAAAAACTTGCCGCAAACCTGAATGCGGAATATTGTAAAATACAAGATCTTAAAGTCAACCAATTGATTGATATAGCAAGAGGAGGTTTATTTTGAAAAAAACTGTCTATCCCTTTATGGCCATTAAAGGCCAGGAAGAGATGAAACTGGCACTGATACTCAATATTATCAACCCGACCCTTTCAGGCGTTTTGATCAGGGGAGAAAAAGGCACGGCCAAGTCCACGGCTGTCCGTGCCCTGGCCCGGATTTTGCCGGAAATTGAAAAGGTCAAGGATTGTCCGTTCCAGCAGGATCCCAAAGGCAAACACCAGGTCTGCATGGACTGCATCCGAACTGAATGCCGGGACAGCATCCTGGGCAACGGCCGGAGGCCTGGCCGGGATCTGGAAACCGTCATGGAAGGCATACGGGTGATCGAACTGCCTGTGGGGGCCACTGAAGACCGGGTGGTGGGCACCATGGACATGGAACAGGCCCTTAAAAAAGGGGAAAAACAGGTGGAGCCGGGCATCCTTGCTGCGGCTCACCGAGGGATTCTCTACGTGGATGAAGTGAATCTTTTAGACGACCATGTGGTGGATGTGCTGTTGGATTCTGCGGCCATGGGGGTCAATACCATTGAACGGGAAGGCATCTCTTTTTCCCATCCGGCACGGTTTACCCTTGTGGGCACCATGAATCCTGAAGAAGGAGAACTGCGGCCCCAGCTTCTGGACCGGTTCGGGCTTTGTGTCAATATCACGGGGATTTTAGATCCTGATGCCAGGGTGGCGATTATGGAACGGCGTACCGGTTTTGATGAAGATCCGGAAGCCTTTGTCAAATTATGGGAAGAGGAGTCCCAAAAGCTTGTGGAAAAAATCAAACTGGCAAAAGTGCTTTACCCGGAAGTCACCTGTGAAAAACCCATGCTGTATGAAATTGCATCCTATTGCCTGGATGTGGGGGTGGACGGCCACAGGGGGGATATCATCATTTTAAAGACCGCCAAAACCCTGGCCGCTTTTGACGGCCGGACACAGGTTGAATCAAAGGATATTGAAAAAGCAGCGTCCCTGGCTCTGCCCCACAGGGTAAGACGACAGCCCCTCCAGGATATTGTAACCGATGTGTCTGCCATGCGAAACCAGACAAAAGCCGCAGGATTTCCATCATGATCCGGATACTCAATTTGAATAAAACATATAAATCCACCCAGGCACTTAAAGACGTCAACCTCCAGGTGGACAAAAAAGAACTCTTTGCATTCCTGGGTCCCAACGGGGCCGGTAAAACCACCACCATAAGAATATTGACCGGATTAACCCAAAAGAGTTCCGGAACAGCACAGCTCAACGGGTTTGATGTGGAAACCTTTGGGGTTGAAAGCCGCCGGCAGTGCGGGCTGGTGCCCCAGGCCATCAATCTTGACCGGGAACTATCCGTGATTGAGAATTTAAATATTCACGCCAGGCTTTTCAGGATGCCCAGAGAACAAAGAGAGTCCAGGATTGAAGAGCTGCTGGAGTATGTGGAAATGAGTGACCGCAAATCAACCCTGGTCAAGAACCTGTCAGGGGGCATGAAACGGCGGCTCATGATGGCAAGGGCATTGCTGCATTCCCCTGCCATCCTGTTCCTGGACGAACCCACTGTGGGACTGGATGCAGGCATGCGCCGCAAGATCTGGGCGCTCATCAGAAAAATCCAGCAGAACGGTACCACCATTTTTCTGACCACCCATTATATTGAGGAAGCGGAATTTCTTGCAAATCGAGTGGCCTTTATCGACAATGGCTCCATTGTGGTGGTGGACACGCCGGAAAACTTGATGAAGCAGCAGGGGACCTGGGCCCTGGATTGCCTGAAGGAAGATGACATAAAAACACTTTATTTTAACGACCGGAAAGAGGCCAATGATTATATTGCCGCCCATAAAGACAGTTTTACCCTGCGGCGGGTCAATCTTGAGGACTCTTTTCTGGCTTTGACAGGGAAAAAAGTACAATGATACAAGGTGCATCTGCAGTTTATTACAGGGAAATATTGATACTACGACGGCGGCTGACGCGGCTTATCCCTTCCTGGTCCGTATCTCCGCTGCTCTACCTGATTGCTTTCGGTTATGCCATGGGAAAACATGTGACCATACAAGGCCATACGTATATGGAGTTTCTTATCCCGGGTCTTATTGCCATGAGCAGCATGACCCAGGCCTTTGCCATTTCCAGTGAAATCAATATCGCGCGGTTTTACTGGCATATTTTTGAAGAAATCCAGGCCGCACCCATCAGCGATCTTTCCTATGTGACCGGTGAAGTCCTGGCCGGGATGACAAGGGCCATTCTTGCCATAATGGTCATTCTTGTCCTGGGCCTTTTGTTCGGAGTGGTTCTCTCCTGCAACGCCTGGTTCTGGCTGGCTGTTCTGCTTAACAGCTTTGTGTTTGCCTCCCTTGCCGTGGGACTTGCCATGCTGGTTAAATCCCATGCAGACCAGACCCTTGTCACCAGTTTCGTGATCACGCCCATGGCATTTTTAGGCGGCACTTTCTTTCCTGTGGAAAATTTTCCTGCCTGGGCCCAGAAAGCCATTTATTTTCTGCCCTTGACCCATGCCTCCACCTCCATCAGGACAGCATCCTTCGGCAGCACGCCGTCTGTGTCCTCCCTTTTGATCCTGGCCGTGACCGGATGCCTGTTCTTTTGTATTTCCGTTTTATGTGTCAAAAAAGCAAAGGATTGATGATCAGGTGATAAAAAAAATGAGACAACATGCATTGATAAATAATGATAGAAAAAAATGGATATCAAAGCACAGCTTATCCGGGAGTATTCATTTTTGGCCAACCCCCTTAGTGTTCCGGCTGATTGTGTTTGGCTGCATGCTGATCCTGTCATGGACAGGCATTGCAGCAGCGCAGCAGAATGGCTCAGAGCCGATAATCCTGGACACGGTTGTGGTAACCGCCTCAAAGATTGAGGATTACAAAAAAAACAACCCCCATCTGGTGCAGGAGATGACAAGGGATCAGATACAAAAAAGCAGTTTTACCGGTATTGACCAGGTATTGAATGCCATGCCCGGTGTGGAAGTCAAAAAAAGCGGAACCGGATCACGCATATCCATCCAGGGATCAGGAGGCAACGGTAAAATTCTGGTACTGATCAACGGCAGACCTGCCAACTCCACCCAGTACGGCAGTGTTGACCTGGATTCCATCCCTCTGGATATGGTTCAAAAGGTTGATGTGTTTAAACCGCCGGTGCCGGTGTGGCTCGGGCCTGGCGGAACCGGCGGGGCCATCAATATCGTGCTTGCCAATGAACGCCAGGGGAAAAGCAAAACCAAAAAAAACACCCGTATCCGTCTTGTCGGTGGTTCGTTTGGGAATGCCGGAATTTCAGCATCACAAATGATTGCTGCCGATGCCCTTTCCTTAAAATTGACAGCATCTGCAAATCACAGGGACGGCAGGCGGACCAACACTGACCGGGACAGCGGCAGCGCGGGGTTCCAATGGGATCTGCCGTCCAAAGGCAATACCAGGTATGATCTTTCAGGCCGGTATTATCGGTCTGAGCACGGCGCTTCAGGCCCTGTTCATAATCCCACCCCAAATGCCCGCCAGGAGTACCAAAAAGGCTCCCTGGATTTTCGTGTAAAAGGATTCTGCGGGGAAACAGGAGACTATGACATCAAACTGTTCATGGATGATCTGAGCCTTGAAGACCGCTCCCGGACAGGGAGTGTCGCAACCCTTGATGAGCTGGTTTTCGGATTCAAGAATGAAGCTGTATGGACAGATGAAAATAATGGATTTTCCCTGCAATTGATGACCAGCGCATCCCGGGACCGGATTGAGCATACGTTAAGCGGCGATCATAAAAGAGAAAATGCCGGCATCGGCCTGCAGTCCGACATAAAACAAAAAACCATGACACTAAGCCTTGGGGCACGATGCGATTATACGTCTGATTTTGATTTCCAGCCTGCTGCCCATGTCGGCCTGAACATCACCATGGATCCAGGCACAAGGCTCAAACTTAATGGCGGTTACAGTGTCAATATCCCGACATTTGGTCAGCTTTACCAGCCCAGCCACGGTTCCATTGACCAGGTAAGGGGGAACCCTGACTTAAAGGAAGAAACCGTCCTGACAGTGTCTGCCGGCATCTTACACGAATTTTCCAAAGGCAGATCACTGGAGATCACCCTTTTCAGGGCAGACACGGATAAGATGATAGGATATGAAGAAGGCACGGATTTAATTAAACGGCCGGTCAACATAGAGGAGGGATCGCGCCAGGGCATTGAGTCAACCTTATACCTGAAACTGTCTGATACCCTCCTCCTGGATATGAACCATGTCTGGCAGGATACCTGCAACAAGGACAACAACAAGGATCTGACCTATGCCCCGGATCACAAATTCAAGGCAACGCTTAAATGGACATCGCCATTTAAAACCCGTGTAGAAACAAGTTTTACAGCGCTTGGCAGCCAGTTTTCAGACCATGCCAATTCTCAAGAAAAAAAACTGTCCGATTACCAGACCGTGGATCTGAAATTTATTCACCCGCTCAAGATCAATTCCTGTAAAACACAGGCTTTTATCTATTTTGAAAACCTTTTTAATCAAGGGTATGATGTGCATTACGGATATCCGGATGACGGGTTGCGCTTCACCATTGGTTTGACAATGGAATTTTAACGAATAGAAAAATCAATTTATTATTAAAATCAGGGTTTACCCTGATTGCTTTTACTAACAACACCTTATATAAGAAAAAAGAAGCGAATTGTTTTGCAACCCGATCAACCATCAATGTAATTGACAGGGCAGAGCTGTGCCCGCCCTACCTGCTACAAATCCAACGGGCTCTTTATTTCCTTAATTGTTCTCGACTTGACAGTATGCGTATAAATCATCGTAGTCCGGATATCACTATGACCCAACAGCTCTTGAATGGTTCTTATATCATAGTTGGCCTGGAGCAAATGGCTGGCGAAACTGTGCCGGAAGGTATGGGCAGAGGCTCTTTTGATAATCTTTGATTTTCTTACCGCACTCTTTATCGCCTTCTGAACGTGGGTTTCATGGAGATGGTAACGCCGGTATTCATTCGTCTGGGCAACAAAGGTG
>JAHJLN010000351.1 GCA_018821715.1 Pseudomonadota bacterium
AAAACATCCATGGCCATTATCGACAAGCGGCGTATCAGTGATTCGGATATTAAACAGGGGCTGGTGGTCGGTAATGTAAATGGCAAGAATGCCATTGTCTTTGACGATGAGATTTCCACCGGCAGCACCCTTGTCGCCACTGTTCAAACCCTCAAGAAGGCAGGGATAGGAAAAATTTATGTAGGAGCTACCCACCCGGTCCTCTGCAAAGATGCGGCAGCAAACCTAAAGGCGTCATCCATTACGGAAATAGTTGTTACCAATACCGTGCATATCCCGGAAGAAAAACGATTTCAAAAGTTAACCGTGCTTTCGACGGGATACTTGTTCTCCCAGGCCATTTTGAGGATACACTCAGGAGAAAGCATAAGTGCCTTGTTCACATAGCGTTTTACTTTGATCGCGCCTGGTAATGCTGATAGTATGTAGCAGCAAACAGATAGAAGGTTCAAATCTAAATGGTTGATCAGCATTTAAATATTTATAAGTGATTCTTTACAAAGCGCTGAACAGTTCATATCTTTGCCTCTAGTAAAAATGGCATAAGTCTTGCTTAATAAAACAACAAACAGAGGTTTGCAAGCATTTGTGTTTTAGATTGATAAGGTGTTGATAACACCATTTGTTTTGCAGATGAATATAATGTTGATTCATGCAGTATAGCAGTGACAAGGTTGCATAGGGCAATTGTTTATAAAAAAAGGGTTATCTAAATAAGAAAAAAAGGGGAAAAACAAATGAGAATTGGAAAATTAAAATGGATTTTATTGGCTATCAGCATGGTATACTTGACCTCATGTGCATCCGGAAACAAGGTGAACATGGTTCCGGACAGGATGGTAAATGATTTAACACCAGCGTTTGAGGCAGGTGATTTTGGATCAAAAGTTGATGGATTTGTTGTTTTAATGGATGCATCTTCATCTATGGCTGAGCGTTACCAGGGCTATATTAAATTCGATATTGCCAAAGCATTTATTCAACAGATGAATAACACAATGCCTCCAATTTCAGCAGTGTCGGGATTAAGAACCATTGGTCATGCTACACAATTGTCTCAGGAGAGGACAAAGTTGTTTTACGGAATGACGCCATACCATCGTGACCAATTGGACAAAGGATTGGCTGCAGTAATCCCTGCAGGTGGCCCAACCCCCCTATCCTCAGGTATAGCAGCAATTGCAGGTGATTTGGGAAAAATCAACGGTAAGAAAGCTGTGATCATTGTCAGCGATGGTAAAGATTTGGGAGACCAGCCTTTAATCGCTGCACAGGAAATACAGGCAATGATGAAGGACGATTTGTGTATATACACTGTTTTAGTGGGTGATGATGAAAAAGGGAAGATTCTGATGGACAAGATTGCCCAGGTATCCCCTTGCGGATATATGATCCTGGCACAGGACATCAGTTCACCAGAACCCATGGCCGATTATGTTTCAGGCGTTTTTTTAAGTAAAATTGAAAAAACGGTACAAGTTCCTGAAGCCAAGACTGAGGTAGGGCTTGGATACCACAAACCAGAACCGCTATTAAAGGATCTTGGAAAAATTCATTTTAATTTTGATTCTGCAAAACTTTCCAAGGAAGGACAGAAAATGCTTGATCAGCATATAAAGGCGCTGATGGACAACCCTGAAGTAAAAATTGTTATTGAAGGGCATTCTTCAGCCAGTGGTACAGAGCAATATAATCAAGCATTGAGTGAAAAAAGGGCATCAGCAGTTAAAAACTATATTGTCACTGTTGGGAAAATTAATTCTGAAAGGCTTTCCATAATTGGATATGGTGAAAAAAAACCTGCTGAAATGGAATCCAATCCTGAAGATAAATTTTCAGAAACAGCAAAGGCAAACATGAGGGTCATTTTTGAAGTTATTGATAAATAAAACAGCAACAAACACCTCTCAGTTATTTTAAGGTTGCTGGGTCGGTTTTTTTAAAAACCGCTCAGCAACCCATCCAGTTCAAGCTTCCCTTTAACCTGTTGATGTTACGGTTTTTTGGAATGCATCAATGTCTTTTCTGCATACCTTATATGTACATCTTCAAAAATATTTAGTAGGATAAAAAATGCAAAATGATGCTATGCCCTATCTTTTGAATTCTCTCTCAATTATTAGAAAAAACTTTTCCCCTCTTTTCCTGCTTATAGCAGCTTCAACTATTTTCTATATTCCTATGATTCAAAAGTCTTCAAATATTTTATATTTTTTCTTGGGTTTTGCATCAATGTTTTTTTTCTATCCATCAATTTATGGGCAATATACTGAAATTACACTCTATAACCGGCAAATTCGCTATGCAGTTCTTTTTAAACGTCATTGGTTAAACTTCGTTATAGTTAGCCTCCTTTTGGGGTTGCCAATTATTATTCTTTCATTGTTTAGTTCAATTCTTGAAATTGATTTGGACTCATTAAAACTTATATACTCGATTTTAGTGTCATCTCTATCAATTTATGTTCTCCCTTTGCTTTTTATCCATGGAAAAAGATGGGAAAGCATAAAAGTGGGTTTTCAATGTGTTGCAGGTAATTTCAGCTTTAATTTACCACTTATAATAATTGTATCAGTAACTACAACACTTGCATTTAATTTTCGTCAAATAGAAAATGGTACAAACAACACCTATAGTCTTACGGTCTATGGCGTTATTACGATACTCAGCCTTATAGTAGAATTTTGGCTTTTTGTATCAGCAATATTAATACTTAAAGATAAAGGGCTTGCTTGATATAATGTCTGAAGAATTTATCCAACGGCATGAGTATCTTGAAATACTGATGCAAGATTGTATTGACTGCCTTGAACAATACCCCTTGGATTATTCTCCTGTCCGGCCGGATCAATGGCAGGAGGAAGATATTGATGAAGAAATGGATTTTCAGGAAAGTAACCGCCGGGATGACTCATTGACCCCAGAATTTGAAGAAGTCGATCAGGAAAATGAAGTTACGAACATCATCTCTTCCCTGAAGAAGATGGGCGAGATGTCCTCTCCCAAGATAAACGAGGAGGAATTGCAGTCACGTTTAAAAACCATCATTTCCGATTGGCCGCAGGAGATGCTGCCCCTTTTTATCCAATTCAGCAGAATTGTGAGCAGCGCCATGTTGGAGATCGCGCACTACCATCCCGAACTATACTTGGAGATAGCTTCCAGACGGATTGAAGCAGGGCCCGGTGATGACCTTATGGCAAAACTCATGGCTGTGGCTGCCGGTCTTTCTATGCCCGATCAAGACCCGTTTTCAGAGCCGATCCCTTTCAGGGAAACCCTGGCGCTGTTGCTTGGCCCCAAGGCGCCGGACTGGCTGTTTAAGCCGGTACGCGGTGACGTGGGCAAACTTCAGCCCCATGAAGTCAGCCGGGTTAACTGGATACGGCTGAACAGCATTAAGCAGCAGGTCAATGTTGAACTGGAACTCAAACAAATCATGCAGAGGGAGCCGCTGGATGCCAAGGTCGTTGTCGCGGCTGCCTGGGCAATGGTCGCCATGGCGGCCTTCATGAATCCCCGCATATTCTATACCGAGGCTGATGGGTATATCAGTTCCTTAAGCGACAGTAATATCACAATATCTACGGGTAACAATCAGGATATTCTGAACTTCAACCCTCAATCCATGATTCTTGTTGCTAAATTTCTCAAAAAAGCACTTTCAGACGAACAGCTTGGGGCAAACGACATCATGTGGATCGCTGCCGGCCTTGCTAAAGAAGCCGGTATCTCCACAAAATTCAATCGATTGCTGCCCCCAGTCCCCCCAAAGAACTTTGCCTTGTTTTTAAGCCACAGAGGAAAGGACGCTAAAAAACAGCTGTTAGAACAGGTGGTCGGTCAAAATCTCCAGGAGCATGTTTTTCTTGACTGTTTATCATTACCCTATCGCATCATCAACAGGAACTTCGTATTCAGGAACCTGGTTCAATCAAACCGGGTTCTAATTGTTCGAACAAAGAATTACAATGAATCTAACTGGTGCAGAAAAGAATATTCCGCAGCTAAAATCTTGTCAGATTTAGGCGTTTGTGAATTGGTTAACGTGGACACAGTGGATATGGCTGTTCATGAGATTAATAATATCGCTCCAACACAGACGAGAGGCGCACCAGAAGATACAGCCGGTAAAGGTGAAGAGGATGGCATGGATACCAAGGATCGCTCCTGGACAACGAGCAGGATATTAAGGGATATCGATTACCATGGCCGCCAGCCAAATCTTTACAGCGCCAAAGAAAATGGACTGCCTGTATCATATTTTGCCCCGATGCTGGACTGGCTTAAAAAGGTCAATGAACCCGGCTATGACCGCACTGCGATTGAAGAAACGACCATTGCTCAAAAAATATCTGCAATGTATCAAGCTTTTTTTATGCAATTTGGCAGTGATCGTTCTGACCGGAACGAGACCCTGCAGGCCTGGTTGAATGCCCCGTTTGATCTCTGGTGCGTGGCCAATCACCTGGCTGTTGCTGCCTTTTCTCTCAAAGCCCAGGGCTACAGTAAGATGGCGGTCCGTTATCGTATGGATATCTGCAATACAATGACGGCATGCATTCTGAAAAGCCTTAGGCAGTTCAGCTATGAAGATCTCCCTGAAAAATGCCCTCTCAATTCCATGCTGCTGATGGCCGCAGCAGTGGCCCTTGAACTGGCAGGAGAGTCTATAGACCGTCTGCCCGAGGCAAACGGAATAAAAATTCTCATGAAAGACGTTGCCATTGTACAAAAGGGACTGCTTCTTATCGACACACGCGTTATGGACCCGGACGACACGTTTCTACTTAACAAGGTTGTAACCCAGTTGATCAAAAACGATATCGGCAGTGTGGGGATTCTGCAAAATGCTGACGCGCCTGTACACGAATCGGTTGTAGATGGATTCAGCCTGGATGTGCTGCCCTGCGTGACACTGCATCCAGGTATGGATTACTTTTTTGAGCAGATGGGGTAAAAACAAAGCTGATACCAATCGTCGAACTTTAATTTAATATTAATCCTGGGAATTAAAATAAGGAAGCCCATAAAAGATGACCTGAGACCTTTGCAAGATCAGCCCGGACCTCACGACTGCTGTCAATGATTTGTTTCTTCAAAACCGGATATGATTTTTTTTTGCAGAAGAGACAGGTGAGATGAAATATTTTGCTTCGCTGATTTGGTTGTATGGGGGAGCAGTACTTTTCCTAAATAAAAGAAGGAGGTAAGATGCACGGCTTTGAGATTGAATTAATGGATTGTCCACTCAATTTAGTGACCAGGTTGGAAGAGGACAAGCAAGAGACAATACAGATTGCAGAAAATTTTGATCTAAAAAAATTAAAAGATTCCTCAGTATCCTACAAAATGGGCGTTTTTAAAACTGAATTTGGAGGCTTCATTGTAGAAACCACAGACACCAAAAACTTCTCATTTTTTAAAAATTCTCCAACAGGCTTAAATCGGAAGTCCTGGCGATTGTACACACTAGAATATGTTTCAACACCATATTACATCACTGGTGATGGTGAATCCAATTTTGAAGAGAGTATAAAAAAATTCGCAGTTGCATTGGCTGAAATGAAAAAGGCTAAAAAAAATAACCAAACTTGTTTGATGAGCCTGCAAGGACCTTTAATAAAGTTAAAATGGAAAATAAACACCTCAAAAATAAAAGGGGTAAAAATAAAATTTCCAATGTCCCCTTCAAAAATAAAATTTGATATACAATATACCACTGCTGTCTGGCTAAGATGCCTTCCCCTGCTTTTTTCTTACTTATGGCATCAAGAATACCTAAACTTTCAAGAATTTGCCCTTAAAAATATAGAAAATAAGTTTAACGTATTTAAAAAATTAACCCATTGGGGGGGGCAGGACCTAAGCGTTAACGAGGCATTGATTTGGTATGCAAAGTCCATAAACAAAAAAGAATTTAATATTGACAAAGCGCTAAAGTGCGATGTCCTGGGATACCTGATGCTGGTAAAATACTACATCATTTGCCAACGCAGTCCCTCAAAAATTTCCCAATCAGCCAAGTCAAAATGGAAAATCTGGCTGAGAAGTTCATTCGCAGATTGTAAGAAAGGCACGGTAGATATCTGGCTTAAAACGATAAAACTGGATAACCTAATTGCTCTGTTGGATGAAAAAAAAAATGCTGGGTCAGATTGTTTCACTTATACATTTAATAAGGATAAAACAGGTGTGATGTCGGTTAAAGATTTTATACAGAGTGTCACGGGAAAACCAAGAGATAATAGCCACTTAAATCTGTATATTGATACCTTTAAAGAAGTGCCTCCAGGGAAGGTATTGGAAAAGAACAAAGAGTTGGGAGTGGTAGTGGAGATAAGAAATTGGTGTGAAAAACCGCAAATGCTGCTTACAGATGATTTTACAACAAATAAGGTGTTTGAAAAAACAAATAAGCGTTTGTCAGAAATAGCTACCATAAGCAAACAGCTTTCAAATCCTGAACTAAATGAATTCATTAAACAGGGGAAGATGACTGTGAACCCTTTTGGAGAAGTCAATTTGAGTCGGAAAGTGAAAAAACGACCGATAAATACCACGAGTGAATTGAACAAATTGTTTGGGAATATTAAACAACCGATCCACATAAAAAAAGGGATAGGAGACACGATAAAAAAAAAGAAAAAAAAATTCAGTAGTATTTTCAATATATTTAACAGTAAAAGCGAAGAATAGTACAGCAGCTCTCCAATTGATACCTGCCCCCATTGTGATTTTCCGTCCCCTGAAGAATAGACTGGAAATGCCGGGAGAAAAAGAGCGCTTTTCTCCCGGCATTTCAATTTTAACGCCATACGGTTTGGGGCGATTCAGGAACCTATTCGGGGCTGATGCCTAAGGCATCGGCAACTCCCTGACCATAGGCAGGATCGGCCTTCATGCAGTTGCCGATATGACGCACCTTGATCTCTTTTGGGGCATCGCCCATGGCCCGGGCGGTATTCTCAAACAGGACCTTCTGCTGCTCAGGGCTCATCATCCGGAACAGATTGCCGGGCTGGGAGAAATAGTCATCATTGTCTTCCCGATGGTCCCAATGGTCGGCTGCTCCGTCAAGGCCCAGGGGCGGCTCACGGAAATCAGGCTGCTCCTGCCACTGCCCATAGCTGTTGGGCTCGTAACCCAGGGTGCCGCCGTGGTTGTCATCCACCCGCATGGCACCGTCCCGATGGAAAGTGTGGACCGGGCAGCGAGCCCGGTTGACCGGAATCAGATGGTGATTGACGCCAAGGCGGTATCGCTGGGCATCACCATATGAAAAGAGTCGGCCCTGCAGCATCTTGTCCGGGGAAAAGCCGATGCCCGGAACAATATTGGCCGGATTAAAGGCTGCCTGCTCAACCTCGGCAAAGTAATTTTCAGGATTCCTATTTAATTCCAGGACACCCACATCAATCAGGGGGTAATCGCCGTGGGGCCAAACCTTGGTAAGATCAAAGGGATTAAACGGGAACTTTGATGCATCCTTTTCCGGTACCACCTGAATTTTCATATCCCATTTGGGGAATTCGCCTTTGTCGATACTCTCAAAGAGATCTCTCTGGTGACTTTCCCGATCCTTTCCCACGAGGGCTTCCGCCTCTTCGTCTGTGATATTTTTAATTCCCTGCTGAGTTTTGAGATGGAATTTTACCCAGAAGCGTTCGTTTGCGGCGTTGATCAGGCTGAAGGTATGGCTGCCATAGGCGTTCATATGGCGGTAGGAGTATGGGATACCCCGCTCGCTCATGGTGATGGTGACCTGGTGGAGGGACTCCGGCAAAGAGGTCCAGAAGTCCCAATTGTTGCGGGCACTTCGCATATTGGTTTTAGGATCCCGTTTCACGGCATGATTAAGGTCCGGAAATTTTAGAGGATCTTTTAAAAAAAATACAGGGGTGTTATTGCCCACCAGATCCCAATTGCCCTCGTCGGTATAAAATTTTATGGCAACACCCCGGATGTCACGCTCGGCATCGGCTGCCCCACGCTCACCGGCCACTGTTGAGAACCGGATGAACAGATCAGTCTTTTTACCCACTTTGGAGAAGACACTTGCCTTGGTGTACCGGGTGATATCGTGGGTAACGGTAAAACTGCCATAAGCACCCGACCCCTTAGCATGCATACGACGTTCCGGGATGACCTCCCGGTCAAAATGGGCCAGTTTTTCCAGAAACCAGACATCCTGTAATAATTGCGGTCCCCGTGGTCCGGCCGTCATTACGTTTTGATTATCAGCAACAGGTGCGCCGACATTGGTCGTTAATTTTTTCTTTTCGGACATGGCAAACCTCCTTAGAAATTTTAATAGATATCAAATGATATTTGATAATAGTTATCCTATACCAATCCTGGTTGACCTTTTCAACTTAAAACCAACCCAAACGTTTTCAGAAATCAATGCGTAAAATTTCGGCGTAGCTGTCGGCAAGACCATTATACCCTTGAATAATACCATTTGAAGTTTTAATTTTAGCAGAATCAGCATCTGTGATGTTGGATTTAACAGGCTTGCCACTGGCCCCTGGTTTGTCATCATTGTCGTTTGTCCAATCCTGAATTTTTTTTTACACATTTTTTACAACTTCTTTACCCTGGTATGACATATCAACGTATCAAATCCTTTATAGTCAGGTCAGATGCAAAATAGATCTTTATATTGCAGTTTTAGAAAAAAGTTGATTAATTCAAGGAATAAAGGAGAATGACCATGACATTTACCAAAAGCTTTTATCAAAAAACAGGTTTAATTTTTTTTGTATGGGTTGCACTTGTGTTTATGCCCGGGGTTGCAGGGGCAATAGTAGAAACTTCCAAAGTGATCTGCCGGGTAGAGACGGACAAAAGGGTTCTTTTGGCAGGAGATTCCCAGAATGTCGTCCTTAAAATCACCCTTGATGCTCCGTCGACACCTTCTCATATGAAAAGGCCGCCTGTGAATCTTTCCCTGGTGCTGGATCAGTCAGGTTCCATGAACGGCAACAAGATTGAACAGGCAAAGGCTGCTGCCATTGAAGCGTTAACCCGGCTGGGGCTGCAGGATATTTTTTCAGTGGTGGTCTATGATACCAATGTCCACACCATTGTTCCGGCTCAGAATGCGAGCCATATTCAGAACATCATCCGAACCATCCGGCAAATCCGAGCAGGCGGCAGTACCGCTCTTTTCGGGGGTGTCAGCCAGGGGGCAGCAGAAATCAGGAAAAATATTGAAAACGATTATATTCATCGCATCATTCTTCTATCGGACGGCCTTGCCAATGTAGGACCAAGGATGCCCGAAGATTTAGGGCGACTTGGAGCCGCGTTGATAAAAGAAAATATTTCCGTCACAACTGTGGGGGTGGGAACCGATTATAATGAAGATCTCATGGCAAGGCTTGCCCAGAAAAGTGATGGTAATACATATTTTGTAGAGTCAGGATTTGATTTGCCAAAAATTTTTGCAGCAGAATTAGGGGATGTATTAAATGTAGTGGCAAAAAAAGTAAAGGTCACCATAACACTCCCGGACAATGTGACGGCTGTCAATATTATCGGCAGGGAAGGAAGGATTAAAGGAAGAGAAATTGAACTTTTCATGAACCAGCTTTATGGGGATCAGGAAAAGTATGCCCTGATTGAAGTCAACATTCCAAAATCCATATCCGGATCAAGGATCAAGATTGCCCAGGCAGAGGTAACCTATGAAAATCCGTTCACTCAGAAACAGGAAACATCCACCGGCATCTCATACGCCTCTTTCAGCAGTGATTTAAAAAAAGTTGTGAAATCAACCAATATCGATGTGGTGAAAGAATATCAATTAAATCTGAATGCCCTGGCCCAGGAAAAAGCCATTGTGCTGTCTGATAAAGGAGAAAAAAAAGAAGCAGCAAGAACGCTTAAGCAGTCTGCTGAAAAATTGAAACAAATGGGATATCAATATAATGATAAAGACCTGTTGGAAGAAGCAAATGAGCTGGAAGTCCAGGCTGAGAAGATTGAAGATCAGGGTATGGATAAGAAAAGCCGTAAACTTTTGAGAACAAAATCATACCAACAGAAAAATCAGCAGCTTTCAAAATAGGTAAAAAACTGGTAAGGCGTATGGAATGACAAGCAAACGATCCATCATCATCTTCTGGGCACTTGTTTTAGTGCCCACCCTTATCATGGCAATGGTTGCCTTTAAGCTGTTGTCCCACGAACAGGAACGGATCAGCCAATCGGCCATCCATGCCTTGTCCGAAAGGGCAAAGACGATTTCTGAAACCATTCACCTCACCATTGAGGCAGTTCAGGAAAATCTACAGCAGTCTTTGCTGGATATTGACCCGGATCAGCTTAAGAAAAACCTTATGGAATGGGAAGCGACAAACCCTCTGGTGCGCAATGTCTTTGTTTATAAAATGGATAAACGGCTTGAATATCCGGTCAGGGGAATGGAATCCACCCTTGAGGAAAGACAGTTTATTTCCCGTTATGATGCATTGTTTTCCGGAAGAATAAAATTTGATTTTAATAAAGATTCTTCAAAGGATGAACAAAAGATAAAAGGCATGTCAGATGCTTATATAGGATCAGGCAGATACGATTTACCCCCTGAAACTAAGACGGAATCATCTCGACAAAAACTTGTTGCCCTGTCCAGGGTTGCCCAAAAAGAACCGGCGCAAGAACAGCAGGCCAATTTTTTAAAAGAACCTGTGCAGCCGTTTTTTAAAGCCTCAGGATGGATTCCCTGGTTCAGTGAGAACCGTCTGTATATCCTGGGCTGGGTGCAAAAAGGGATGAAGGGTCCAATATACGGGATTGAAATGGAATTGATGACCTTGCTGTCACGGCTGGTGGTTGATTTCCCAAAATTGTCTGACAAAGGAGCAGCGCTTGTTTTGATGGATGGAAACGACAAGTTCATGCATCAGTCCGGAAGTTTTTCGCCAGATCCAAAAGAAAAGCCGCTGGCCGTTGTTTCCATCTCAAGCCTGCTGCCCCACTGGCGGATCGCAGTTTTTATGGATGATAAAGGCTTTGGGGTAAATAAGGGGTTTTTATATATTTCTGTGATGCTGCTGGTAATTTTTATTACAGCCATTGTATCAGGGGGGATTCTTTTGACCCGCCTGACCCTTCAGAACATGAAAGATGCGCGGCAGAAAACTTCATTTGTCTCATCCGTATCCCATGAATTAAAAACACCGTTGACCAGTATCCGGATGTATGCAGAACTGTTGCTGTCCAGAAGAATAAAGGATGAGAAGAAAATTCAGACCTATTTATCGGTCATTGTCAGTGAAAGCGGACGGCTGACAAGGCTGATCAATAATGTACTTGATTTCGGAAAGCTTGAGCAGGGCAAAAAAACATATCAGAAAACCTTTTTTGACATGGACCATCTTTTATATCAGATGATTGAAGCCCACAGCATCAGAATACAAAGCCTGGGTCTTGAGATCATCACCCAGGTTGAAAAAGGTGGCTACAGGGTAAAAACAGACCGGGATGCCATAGAGCAGGTTATCTTAAATTTGCTGGACAATGCATTAAAATATGCGGGTGAAGGTAAATTTATCAAATTTGTTTTAAGAAAAGAGAACAAGGATATTCTTTTGCAGATTTGTGATGATGGGCCGGGTATCCCAAAAGCGCAACAAGAGATTATTTTTAATAAATTTTACAGGGTGGATAACTCCTTAACTTCAAAACAGCCTGGCTCAGGCCTGGGATTAAGTATTGCAAGACAGATCTTAAGGGATCTTGACGGCGATGTGTCTTTTGAGCCCATACCCGGCAACGGCAGTTGCTTTACAGCAAGGATAAAACATCATGACTCAGATTAGAATTCTTGTGGCAGAAGATGATACCCATATCAGGATGGGGCTTGTGGATACCCTTGAAAGCGAAAATTATAAGGTAACCGAAGCCAGAAACGGCAGGCAGGCAGTGGAATTATTTAATGCCGGTTCCTTTGACCTGGTGCTCCTGGACATCATGATGCCGGAAAAAAGCGGATATGATGTCTGCCATGACATCCGGGCAGTTGATGAAGAGATCCCGATCATCATGCTGACCGCAAAGGGAGAGGAAATCGACAAGGTGGTCGGCCTTAAGCTGGGGGCAGACGATTATATAACAAAACCCTTTGGGGTTCATGAACTTTTAGCACGAATAAGTGCCGTGCTTAGAAGAACTAGAAAATTAACATCCTCCAAAAAACAGCTCTGTCAGGAAGTATTTAAGTTTGGAGAGTTTGAAGTCAATCCCAAAACCTTTAAACTGACAGGGCGCAGCAGAACCATTGACCTTTCAGAAAGAGAACTCAAGCTGATCTGTCATTTTTTTGCCCATCCTGGCGAGGTGCTAAGCCGGGATAATATATTGAATGCCGTCTGGGGGATTGATTACCTTGGCACCACAAGGACCCTTGACCAGCATATTGCACAACTTCGAAAGAAAATAGAAGCCGATCCATCCAATCCCGCCCTTATCACTACGGTTCACGGTGTGGGGTATCGATACCAAGCCTGATTCAGATTTCGGATTTAAGAAAAAAGCTTTGGTTTTATCAAACCGGTTCAAATGCACCACAAATGGCTGGTGCATTTGAACCGGTTTGTTTTTAATACAAGATTATGGTGTTTTAAAATATTATAATTGTTTGTTTTTATGAGACTTTTTTTTTTAAGAGTTAGGCACGGTGTTTGCTATGTATTAGAACCAGGTTTAATTTTTTTAAAAAAAGGCTTATGAATCAAATATCAGAACGGCGCAGATGGCCCAGGCACCGGGTGAGAATTCCCGTATCCTTAAAATATTCGGATACAAGAACATTCAGCCAGACCTGGCATGTGGGAGAAACCTATGATATCAGTGTTGAGGGGATGCGGATTATCACGTCTTCTTTGCCTGAGCTGCCTGAGTTTTCCCGGCTGGAGATTTTGTGCTTTCCAAAGGAAGACAGCCTTTTGCCTTATATCCCGGAGCCTGAACCGGTCAGCATGACCGGGGTTGTCATATGGCAGGATATCAAAAACAAATCGATTGGCGTTAAACTGGATGGTTAATTTTTTTTTGAGTTCGTGTGTTTTAAATCCAAACAATTTATTTGCTCGCGCCGGCAAAAATTTCTAAAAAACTTGACAGATAAATTAAAGTCTATTACGATTTCGTCAGTGAGTGTTAAAAGTCCTTTTCGCGAATACAGTGAATAAACTTATTTTTTATTTCAGAATTATCAATTAGTCGAACCAAAGGAATAGTCAGCAGTTTGTTTGGGTTGCTTCAGGTCTTTTTTTAATTGATTATTAGGAAAGGAGATTAACAGATGATGAAGTCTTTTAGCGTATTCTGGCTTGTGGGCTGGGTATTGGTATCTATTGTTTTTTCAGGACAGGCCCGGGCCGTATCCCTGGTCTTCAACACCCAGGATTTCCAGCCTTTCAGCTACAAGGTGGAAGGAGAGGTTCAGGGACCTGCAGTGGAGATCATCAAAACCGTATGCCAAAAAATCGGCATTAATTGTTCCTTCAGGCTTCTGCCGTGGACCCGTGCGCAAAAAGAGGTAGAGGACGGGAGTGCAAATGCCATGTTCGTTATTGGAAAAAACGCTGCAAGGGAAAAATGGCTCTATTTTTCACCACCATTAATGAAAACAGAATACGGTTTTTTTGTTAAGAATGACAACCCTCTGATATACAAAAATGTTTCTGATATTGAAGGATACAAGGTGGGCGTGTACGGTCCTTCCAATACATCCAAAACTCTTGAAAAAATTAAAGACCAGTTAAAGGATCTGACCATTGATCTTCGACCAGATGATGAATCCGGGTTTAAAAAGCTTTCAGGCGATAGGATAACAGCTGTTTTTTCCAACAAGGATGTGGGGAATGCTCTGATAAAGAAGATTAATCTTACCAACCTGCGGTATGCCGGCAAATATAAAGAATTGAACTATTTTATTGGTTTTTCGAAACAATTCAATTCCAAAGAAGAAGTCGACCGATTCAACAGCGCATTAATGCAGATGTACACGGACGGTAGCCTTAAGGCCATACTGGACAAATATTTCATGGATCTTGCTATGATCAAATAATACAACACATATAACTGTCAATATCGGTAAGGAGGCTTAATGAGCAGCAAAGAAAGAAAAAAAATTTCTATTTCTTTTAAAACTTCAATTGTCAGCGGTACCATTATACTGCTGTTGTTTATGGCGAGCATTTTTATTGCTATTCAACTCCAGTCCAACCTGTCAAAGCTTATGATAGACCAGTTTATCAAAACCGAAAAAAAATCCCTGGAAGAAGAATCTGTGGACCTGAAAAAGAATCTGATCAACAGCATGACGGTGAATCTGGAAATTTGCAGCAGCATAACCAAATCTTTTTTATACAATTTTGATCAGGAACAATTAGGCAAACTTTTGGCAAGTTATATGAAACTGGACGGTCTTGTTGCCATTAAAGTCGTTGATGCCGGCGAAAAAGCTTTTGGTGCTGCATGGAAAAGTCCTGATATCAAATTGGGTGAAAAAATTCCAGACAATGTTGAACTGAACCAGGAGCTTTCTGTTGTATCCGATGTAATTTATGAAGGGGAAAAAATCGGAAGTGTAAGATTTTATTACACAGACAGTCTTATGAACAAGAATATTGAAAAACAAGAAGACCTCACCCAACAGAACATTACAAGTTTTAGTTCCATAGCAAAAAAAAATATCAATAAATCGGTTACCATTCAGATCATAGTTGCCATTCTCATCGTTATTGCATTGATGATCACTATAGTTGCCTGTATTCATGTTTTTGTATCTAAACCCATAAAAAACACAATGATGATGATCAAAGATATTGCCCAGGGAGAAGGTGATTTGACCCAGCGGCTGAATGTAATAAGAAATGATGAAATAGGAGAGCTTTGCAAATGGTTTAATCTGTTTATTGAAAAGCTTCAACAGCTCATAAAGGAAGTCATGGTCAACGCAACGGACATTGATTCATCCTCCAATGAGTTTTCCCAGATTTCAACAAGCATGTCCGCAGAAATTGACGGCCTGTCAAGCAGGTCCAATACGGTGGCTGCTGCTGCTGAGGAAATGAGTTCAAACCTATCGTCGGTTGCAGCCTCCATGGGCGAAGCTTCTGAAAACATTAATATGGTATCAACCGCAACAGAAGAAATGTCTTCAACCATCAATGAGATTGCCCGGAATGCTGAAAATGCCAGATCCATAACCGACAATGCTGTATCCCAGACCCGGAACGCATCAAGCCAGGTTAATGAATTGGGCGAGGCAGCTAAACAGATCGGCAAGGTGGTGGAAACCATAACCGATATTTCAGAGCAGGTCAATCTTCTGGCACTCAATGCTACGATTGAAGCAGCTCGGGCAGGAGAGGCAGGAAAGGGGTTTGCCGTAGTCGCAAATGAAATAAAAGACCTTGCAAACCAGACAGCAGAAGCATCCAGAGCAATTAAGGAAAGGGTTCAGGGGATTCAGGCCTCAACAGACGGTACCATTGCGGAAATATCAAATATTTCTAATATTGTAACTGAAATCAATGAAATCGTTTCCACCATTGCAACAGCTGTGGAAGAACAATCTGCCACAACCAGGGAAATTGCGGGAAATGTGTCCCATGCATCTGCAGGTATTCAGGATGTCAATGAAAATGTATCACAGGGATCTTCCGCATCCCGGCAAGTTGCACAGGAAATAGCAGAAATAACTGTTTCAACCAATGAAATGGCCAGTTCCAGCCTGGAAGTGAATTCTAATGCAAATAAGCTTTCAAAGCTGGCGGCACACCTGGCTGAACTGATGGGAAAATTTAAAGTCTAAATAGAAGATCATGTTGATTTAAAAACAAATCGATCCTCCCAAAAAAGGAGCCATAAAGATGAAAAAAATTATTCAGTGCCTTATTGTAACAATCTCTTTCATTCTGTTTTCTTCCCCGTGTTTTTCAGGAGAAAATACCATTTCTCTTGTTACTCTAAACTGGGGGCCTTATGCTGATGAAAATCTTGAAAATTACGGGTTTACCTCTGAAATTATTTCCAAGGCGTTTGAAAGGGCCGGTTATCGTGTGAGCATTGCCTTCAAGCCCTGGAAAAGAGCGCTCATTGAAACTGAAGACGGGAAATATGATGCAGTATACTGTGCATACTACACAGATGAGCGTGCAAAGATCTATGGGCTTTCAGAACCGTATGCAGAAAGTATTCTCGGTTTTTTTAAAAGAAAAGACAGGGATATCCGCTTTGCCACTCTCCAGGATTTGAAACCTTATAAAATAGGCGTCACCCTTGGTTATGCCAATTCCGATGAATTTGATAAGGCAGATTACTTTAAAAAGGAAACATCCCCGGCAGATGAGGTGAGCATCAAAAAGCTGGAGGCCGGTCGAATTGATCTTGCAACAATGGATAAATATGTTGGATTTCATATCCTGAATACCACATTTAAGCAGGGGAAAGAAGTCATCGAGTTTATGGAAAAACCATTGGTTGTCAATAACTTATATGTCTGCTTTTCCAGGGCAGTAAATGGATGGGAAAAAAAGCGTGCTGATTTTAATTCCGGGCTGGTGCAGATCAAAAAAGACGGCACATATGACAAAATTTTAAAAAAGCATGGATTTTGATCATTACCGGATAATTTAATAGTGCGGGTGCTAAACCGGACAGTTAAATATCTATTCTGGCGGATGGTGTTCCTGTTTCAAACAGTGTTTTTTGATCCTGTACCGAAGGGTATTTCGTGTGATTCCCAGTCGACGGGCTGCTTTTGAAATATTCCAGTCACTGACGGTCAAGGCCTCTTCAATCATTTCTTTCTCCTGTGAAAAAAGATCTTTTTTTACAGGAGAACCGGATTGTGTTTCAAGAGGAGTGCTTGTGCCTATCAATTGGGCAACCATGTCTTTAGTAATCTTATGGCCTTTTGAAACCAGTACCAGTCGTTCCAGAACATTTTTAAGTTCCCTGACATTGCCCGGCCATGCATGTCTGGATAAGGATTCCATTGCCGGCGTTTCTATCAAAGGCAGTTTCTGATTAAATTCTTTACTGAAATGGGTTAAGAAATGGTCGGTAAGTTCCGGGATGTCCTCAATTCTGTCTTTTAAAGGCGGCATAAGAATCGTATAGGTGTTCAGGCGAAAATAGAGGTCTGATCTGAATTTTTTTTGTTCAACCATTTGATCGATATTCTGATTTGTAGCAGAAATGATTTTTACGTCTGCTTTCAGGTGCTCTGTTGACCCGACAGGTGTGATGACCTTGTCTTCCACTGCATGGAGGAGTTTTGCCTGCAGCTCATAGGGCAGATCCCCTATCTCATCCAGGAACAGGGTGCCGGTATTTGCCTGGATAAATGCGCCTTTCCTGTTTAAGACAGCGCCGGTAAATGCACCTTTTTTATGGCCGAACAGTTCGGATTCCATCAGTTCCCTGGGGATGGCAGCACAATTAAGGCGGACAAAGGGGTTGTTTCTTCGAGGGGACAAGGATTGAATGGTTCTGGCGGCAAGTTCTTTTCCCGTACCTGAGTCACCTGTAATCAGCACTGAAGTATTGGTGGTAGCGACGAGTTCCAGTTCTTTTTTCAGATTGCGCATTGCTGTGGAGGAGCCAATTAAAAGCGGTTGATTCGATTCCGGCTTGCAGGTGTCCAAGACTTTTTTATTCAGGGCGGTTTTTGCTTTTTCAAGAATGATGTCATTGTCTATTGGTTTGGTGATATAGTCAAACGCACCCTGTTTCATAGCTTCCACAGCTGTTGAAATGGTTCCAAAAGCGGTCAGAAGGATCACGGGAATCTGCGGGTACATAAGATTTCGGTGTTTCAGGACTTCCATACCATCTGCCTTTGGCATTTTTAAATCGGTAAATACCACGTCCGG
>JAHJLN010000005.1 GCA_018821715.1 Pseudomonadota bacterium
AAGAAACGGATAATAGAACAAAAAATAAAATTGAAAAAATGGATAGATAAGTTTTTTTATTTTTTTTGTGTATTACAAAATACAAAAAATATGATACAAAAAGTAATCCAATAGATAATCGATGAAATGTAAAAATAACAGCTATAAAGTTAAGTGTAAGCACCAAATTGTTTTTTCTATCAGAGGTCAATACAAACAATGTTGATGTTATACAGAAAAAACCGAGTGTATATTCGCCATGAAATAAGCCGGTCGCCCTTAAGGTATCCCCAAATGCATATTCATAAGTTCCAAATCTAAAAAACTGATCATTAATTAGCAATTGAATAATTGCAATGATACTTGAAAAGATAGATAAATTTACTATTATTTTTTTCAATGTTTCAAATGTATTGTTATCTTCAAATAATTTTATTGAGAAATATATTATTGGAAAGAAGAGATATTTTGTATTAATAACAATAAAATCTTTCAAGGATAGATTGCCGTCAATTGTATTCGACAGAGTGGATAAAAATATGATGCAAAGGTATACTATCAGCCATAGCTCATATCGTTCTTCAATTAATTTTCCAGGAGAGGTACTTTTAAACCTTTTCCTTTTAAAAAGCTCATGAACAATCAAGAAAAAACATAAAGCTGTTAATAGTCTGTCGATATGAAGATCGAAAGGCAAGCCAGGTATTGAGATTACAAATAATATGGAGTCAATTACAGGAGATAGAGATATCCAAATAAATAAACCAAAATAAAAAATTTTGTTTTTAAATGGTTTAGAAAGGCGGTGAGAAAAATATAAAGCGATCGCAATATAAAGGTAATATAAAAAAAGCAAAATAGAATACCCTTAGTTATGTATTATTTCAAATAGTTAATAAAATTTTCTGTAAGAACCCAAAAAGTCAGGAATAATATAGAAAATGGGTGTGCGCGCTTTTGCAACACCGTAGTTATTTTTAATCAGAAAAGTTTGCACCAAATTTTTTATAGTAACGGAAGGTAGTCAAAAAAAAGATGAAACTTGACAATGCCATTACAATAGCCCCCCCGAGAGCCCCATAAAGAGGCAACAATACGATACATCCCGGTAAAATAATAGCCCCCATCGAGAGAGCTGCATTTCGCATCTCTTTGCCCTTGCCGTGAGCACCAAGAAACCGATTGAAAAAGCCCCCAAGGCCATGAAATACCATACCGATGGATAGAATTTTGGCAAAAGGAACAACCGTTAGATATCTGTCTGAATAAACTAAGCCAACTACCCTTTCAATAATAAGCCAAAAAACGATTAAAGTTACGACTGTTGGCAAAATTGCACCCCATATTACACGCGGAGAGATACTGGAACGAGAAGCAAATGATTTAAATTGAGTTGTGCCAATTACCATTGGTATAAACTGCAGGGGTGTTGTTACCGTTAGAGCCAGCGAATAATAACCAACTGATTCCATATTTGCATAATAGCCTAAAGAAATACCAATCAGCTGAGCCATGGCCACACTAACAAGAGTGCCAATATAAACTTGGAAACCGTTCATCTTGTTTTCCTGCCAGAGATCATTCAAGCATTTTGTAAATTGAGCAAATCTGGGCTTAAGAGACAGGATCATCGATATCGTAACAATGCCTGCAAATCCCAAATTTAAAAGCAACGCAGTAGTGAGATTGAAATGTCCAACAAATATTATAAATACGAGACTTCCTGCAATATATAAAAACTGTGGGGCAATACGAAAAAATGCAAGACTATATATCTTATTTGACCCCTGAAATAGATTCTCAATAACTATAGTGAAAAAACTGACAAAAATGAACGGCGATACTTGTCGGATGTAATAAGCCACATTAGTTTCGAATAGTTTGTCGATAACCGAGGCAAGAAGAAGGATAGTGCACGCAGAGGCCAATGAAATTATAAAATAAATAATAGCAGTGGCACCAATGAGATCTCTATGCAAAATCATTTTAGTCCGGGCAATGAGCGTTCCGGCAGAGTAGGTAAATCCAAATGAAAACACCGTAGCCATCAATGCAAATAACTGCTGTATGAATTTGAATTTCCCAAAATCTTCAGTAGATAGCAAACGTGTATTTATTATGCTGACTCCAAAACCAAGACAAATACCGATTAACATCGCACCATAGAGGACGGACGTCTGTTGGATTTTTTGACTATGAAATTCGTTGCTGTTAATACTGTCATTTTTTTTATGTAAAAATTTTGGCATTGTTAATTTAGCACAGCTTTCAGGCTTTTTCGAATTTTGAGATTTAATACCCGAAAAAGTTATTATTCCAATTTGGTATGCTGATGAGGGGAGAATAATATAAATAATTTTTCAGAAAGGTCATTTTATTTCAATAATTTGTTTTATATCTTTACTGTCGGGGACTGATGCACAAATCATCCCCGTATCTGTAGGGTGCGGGAATATAATCAGGCACAGGGACTAAAAGCGATGAAAAAAGCCATCAACTTGCAATGTCTGGCCGGTTTTGGGGTCAGAGAATCCACTTTTGATTGCTATCAATGTATATCCTTTCTTGCTCATTAGGAAACACATTTCGTTGAACAAGAGTTCACCTTCGTATAACGGAACAAGTGACATCTCCATTTGTATAGTATTAATATGCGAAAGTGACGCTTTCGCCCCCTTCAAAACTTTACTCTCGAATCCCTGCGTATCTATTTTCATATAGATGTTTATTGCATCTTTACATAGATCCCAAAAGAGTGAGTCAAGTGGCTTTATAGTTATCGTTTCTTTTCCAACATAACCTGAATTTGGTTCGGCTTCTATATGAGTAGGT
>JAHJLN010000352.1 GCA_018821715.1 Pseudomonadota bacterium
AGTTTTTCAGTCAGCACAGGAATGACTTCAAAAATATCACCCACAATGCCATAATCGCACTTGGAAAAAATAGGCGCATCCTTGTCTTCATTAATGGCCACAATCACCTTTGATGTTTTCATGCCGGCAAAATGCTGAACCGCCCCTGACACCCCACAGGCAATATAAAGCTTGGGGCTCACGGTTTTACCGGTCTGACCCACCTGCATGGAATGAGGGGCAAACCCCGCATCCACGGCAGCCCTGGAAGCCCCTACAGCCGCACCGATTTTTTGGGCACAGGCTTCCAGCATTTTATAGTTTTCAGCCGCCTTGATGGCCCGTCCGCCGGTAATAACAATGGGCGCTTCGGTCAGATCCAGCTTTTCAGTCCCGGCTTTTCTGGTTTCCACAATTTTTATTTGTCCCGGATCTGCCACATCTGCTGCAAACTCAATGATTTCTCCGGCAGCAGGCGCTGCTACAGGATCAATGGAATTGGGACGGAGGGTACACAAAAGAATCGATCCGTTCACTTTTAATGTGGCAAAGGTTTTACCTGAAAAATGTGATTTTTTAACTGTCTTGTCTGCAATATTAACCTGCACACAATCTGATACCAGCGGTTCATCCAGGATAGCGGCAATTCTGGCAAACAGATCCTTACCTGTTGCACTGGCGGTTCCCAAAAGATTTTCAAGCTTAAATTCCTTGACTGCCGCAGCGACTGCCTGGGCCTGCAGGTCAGGGCTTGAAGCCATATCACCGGAGGCGGTAACGGTCACGATCCTGGCTGCTCCATATTCTGCAAGCTTGTCTTTGACCGCCATAACATCCTTGCCCAGTACCAGCGCATAAATTTCATGACCGGCCGCAGCCGTCATCACACCAAGGGTGGTCTCTTTTACTGCATTGTTTTCGATTTCAATTAAAACTCCTGTCCTGGCCATATCCTTTTCTCCTTATCTTATAAAACCTTTTCATCTTCTTTAAGGATTCTGACAAGTTCAGTCACCTGATCGTCCACAGATCCTGTAAGCATTTTAGCGCCGGATCGTTCCGGTATGATTTCAAGTTTTTCGATCATCACCCTGCCCTGGGACACATCAATGCCAAGGTCAGACAGATCCATTTCTTTGATCTGTTTTTTCTTGGCCTTCATGATATCCGGGAACTTGGGATATCGGGGCTCATTCAGGCCTTTTGTGGCGCCGATCACGCAGGGAAGGCGCATTTCAATCACCTGTTTTTCTCCTCCCCCGGTTTCCCTTTCTGCCACAGCCTTGCCATTGTCAATCACAAGCTTGGACACCTCATTAACAATGGGCAGGCCCAGGGATTTTGCCAGCCTGTATTGGGTCTGAAAGCTTTCCGTATCCACGGAGCCCTTGCCCGTAAAAATCATATCCGGCAGTCCGTCCTGCTCCATGACGGCTTTTAATGCCCGGGCAGTTAAACTGCTGTCCAGAAACTGGCTGTCGGTCTTCACAAGGATGGCCCGATGGGCCCCCATGGCCATGGCACCCCGGATGGTGGCGGCAGCAGCCGCTTTGCCGACAGTGATAATCACCACCTCGCCGCCCTGTTTTTCAACCAGACTGACCGCTTCTTCCACTCCGTATTCATCATAGGGGTTGGACACAAATTTGATTTCACCATCTTCAAACCCGTTGTTTCCGGCAAGCCTTATGGTTGCTGCCGTGTCCGGCACATGTTTTACACACACACAGATTTTCATATCTTATCTTTCCTTCTAACGCTTCATCTTCTCATTTTTAGGATCATACAGCGGCATGGTAGCCACCTGGGCTTTGCGCGTCCGCCCCAGGATTTCCACATCCATTGCTGTACCGGCTGCTGCAAATTCAGGTTTCACATACCCAAGGGCAATACTTTTTTCAAGTCTGTGGCCATACCCGCCGGATGAGGTCATGCCGATCCGTTCACCCTCTTTAAAGATCGGGTTGTATCCCCATGGATCGGAATCCTTGGCTTCAACCACAAGACAGACCAGTTTTAAGGGCAGACCCTGCTCTTTTTGCTTTAAAATACCCTGCTTGCCGATAAACTCCTTGTCCAGTTTCACTGTCCAGGCCACATTGGTTTCAAGGGGGGTGTGATGGACATTCATCTCACTCTTCCATGCCAGGTAGCCTTTTTCAAGCCGCATGGAATCCATGGCATGCATGCCGATCAGTTTGATATCAAAGGCTTTGCCCGCTGCCATCAAGGCGGTATAAACCGCTATCTGCTGCTCAATGGGATGAAAGATTTCAAATCCCAGTTCCCCCACATAGTTCATGCGGTTGATACGGCATTTTGTCCGACCCACATAAATTTCCTGGCTCGTGGAAAATTTGAAGGCATCATTGGACACATCTCCGTAAACTGTTTTTTCCAGAACGTTTCTGCTGTCCGGTCCCACAAGAACCAGGCACCCGGTTTTATAAGTGATATCCTCCATGTGTACAGATCCGTCAGACGGAAGGTTGACCAGCATCCAGTGCTGATCGTGTTTTTTACCGACACTTGCCGTTACACAGAAAAATTCATTTTCATTGACCCGGGTAATGGTCATATCGGTTTTAAAATGACCGTTGTGATCCAGCATGGGACTTAACGCAATGGCGCCGTCTTTTTCCGGCACTTTCTGGCAGGTCATGTGATTGAGCCATGCTTTGGCACCCGGGCCTGAAATCTTTGTCTTAGCAAACCGGGTCAGATCAATGATCCCGACCTTGTTCATGGCATGCCGGCATTCCCTGCCCACCTGCTCAAAGGCATTGGATCGTCTCCAGGATGGAGTTTCATAGGTTTTATCGCCTTTGGGGGCAAAATAATTGGGGCATTCCCAGCCATAATAGTCACCGAAAACCGCATTGGCGGCTTTCTGGTATTCATAGATCGGGCTTGTCCTGTTGGGCCTTGCCACATCCCTGAACTCGTTGGGAAAGAAAGTAGAATACAGTCTGGGGTAGACATCTGCGATTTTTTCATGGTTGTAGGCCCAGTTGGCATGGGAGCCGAACCGCCTGGAATCCACATGCCACAGGTCAATTTCAGGTTCGCCGTTCATGATCCATCCGGACAGGTAATGTCCGATCCCGCCGGCCTGGGTAATGCCGAAACTGTAGCCGCAGGCCTGGAAAAAGTTTTTCAAGGGTGCGGCCGGGCCGACCAGGGGATCGCCATTGGGGGTATAGGTAATCGGGCCTGCGGTGACATGCTTGAATCCTGTATCTCCGAGAACGGGAAATCTTTCCATGCCCGCTTCAATACAATCGGAAATATTGTCAATATCCGGGTTCAGTTCCTGCTGGGCATAATCCCAGGGAACCCCGTTCTTTTTCCACTGCTGTCCGTTTGCCTCGTACATGCCCAGGATCAGGCTGTCCATTTCCTGTCTTAAATAAACCGATTTGTCCGGGTCACGGACCAGGGGAAGCATTTTGTCTCTTTCCACAACCGCATTAATGGTTTCATACAGGATATGGGTATGGGCAATGGCAATGGAGGGAATTTCAATGCCCACCATTTTTGAAATCTGGGGGGCCCAGAGTCCTGCTGCATTGACCACCACTTCGCAGGTAATGTCTCCCTTGTCCGTTGACACCACCCATTCGCCCGAGGATTTTTGCACAATCCCTGTGACCAGTGTATGAAGATTGAGTTCTGCCCCGTATTTTCTTGCACCTTTTGCCATGGCCTGGGTCATGGAGTTGGGATCCACATCCCCGTCATCCGGCCAGTAAAGGCCGCCCAACAGCCCTTTGGTGTTCATCAGGGGATGCAGTTTGCCCATTTCTTCAGGTGTTACAAAGCTGACATCCAAACCAAGGCAGCGGTTCATTGAATAATAGTATCCAAGCTCGTCCATCCTGTCGGGATTATCTGCCGTACGAATGGACCCGGTTGTATGCCAGCCTGCCGGCTGACCGGTTTCCTTTTCCAGCTGCTTGAATATTTCTATACTCTTCATGTTCACCTGGGTGCAGTAAAAGCTTGGATGATAAAAAGATACGTTACCCGCTGCCATCCAGGTGGACCCTGACGTCAACTCATGCTTTTCCACAAGCACAACATCTTTCCAACCGTATTTTGCCAGGTGATAAGCAATACTGACACCGATTGCGCCTCCACCGATGATGACCGCTCTTGCATTGGTTTTCATTTTTTGTAAATCTCCCATTTAAATTAATCTTTGTTTCTTACTCTCTGCCATTCAAAAAATAGCGTAATACCTTGTTTTTAGGTTTTCTGACATGTGTGTCATAAAAATATGAAAATCCGCCAGGGTAGTAGATCATGACAAGGATCAATACCAGGGCGTAAATAATCAGGTTCAGTCCCGGCAGATTTGACAGGCTGGACCGGATAATTTCCATGACAAATATAAAGGGGAATGCCACCACAGCACCGCCCCATAGACTTCCTCTTCCGCCGATATAGGCAACAGCAAGCACTTCAACGGTTTTCCCCGTATGCATGATATCCGGGGTCAAAATGCCGTAAAAATGAGCGTAATATCCCCCAAGAACCCCTGCAATGGCACAGGACATGGTAAAATTAAACACCCGGTAATACACGGGATTTATGCCTGAGGTCCTTGCAGCATCCATGTTCTGGCCAATGGCCTGGAACGCCAGCCCCATTTTGGAGCGCACAATCCATTTGCAGGCCAGGTATATGAAAAACAGCAATATAATGATCAGAAAATAAAACGGCACATTAGAATCCGTCTCAAAAAGACGAGGGGTCCGAAGCCCTAACGGTCCACGGGTGAGCCACACCATCTTGGTGGCAAGCCCCATAACCGCCAGACCGAAAAACCAGGAAAGACATGCGGCAAAAATTCCCCTGAGGCGCAGGGAAATCATTCCGATAATCAATCCCATGATACCTGCCGTAATTCCGCCGGCCACCATTGCAAACCAGGGAGACAGTCCCATGTTAATGGCTAAAAGCGCCGATGTATACCCGCCAAACCCTGATACAGCCGCGTATCCGAAATTAACGATACTGATATATCCTGCCGTAAAATCAAATCCCACACTCATGGCTGCAATAAACCCGCAGTAAATCAGCCACCTGAGCATATACTCCTGGTTAAAAGGCGGTATATAGGGAAGGGCAAACAATAAGATCAGTCCCACAAGTCCTGCCGGCGTCAGACATAATGTATCTAGCAATTTATCAAATGGATTCATTTGTTGACGTGTTATTGTAATCTCCATAGCATCTCCTATTTACCCGATTATTTATCCAGGGCACCGCGGACATCCGAACCAAATATCCCACTGGGTTTAAAAATCAAAATCACCATGATCAGGGCGGATGGAATGACAAAATCCCATCCTGCACCGACATATTCAACCGTGATAGCCTTGAGCAACGCCACCATGAAGGCACCGGCCACAGCCCCTAAAATATTTCCAAGGCCTGAAAGGATCACCACAAACCAGGCCAGGTACAACGGCTCAAGTCCCACAGTGGGGTATGATGGATACATGAACAAAAGACTGCCGCCGGCTACGGCAGACAGTGCACAGGCAAGCGAAATGGTTAACAGAACGATTTTTTCAATATCAATACCCACAATCTGAGCGCCTGTGATATCCTGGGACACCGCCCGGATGGACATTCCCGTCCGGGTATAGGTCATAAAAAACCAGAACATGGCGATAATCACGGCTGCAATAACAAAGGCCATTGCCCGGTCCCTGGAAATGAACACCTCTGCAATGGAAATGGGCATGCCGCTCCAGTAGCCGACAATACCCTTGAAATCAGCACCGAATATCAGCTGATGAAGGTTCACCAGCAAGACGCTTAACCCGACAGTGAGTAAAAATGAATTCATTACCCAGTTATCTGTGGAGCGCCGCCGCAAGGGGCCAAACACCAGTTTTTCGGCAATAATACCGCTTATGGCACCCACGATGGCTGCACTGACAATGGCGATCAAAGGACCGATCACTGCCACGAAGGACTCGGGGTTTTCGCTGATATAATTGCTGATGGGCGTAAATACATAATAAGCGGTTAAAGAACCGATCATAAAGAATTCGCCATGGGCAAACATGGCAATATTGAGTACCCCCAGCATCAGGGTGAGACCTGTGGCCACCAATGCCAGCATGCCGCCTGTGACAATGGTGTTGACAATCAGGTAGGGGCCCGAATTCATGGTGGCAAAAACGGCAACCAAAATCGTTATCACGATGGATAATCCTGCTGCCGATTTCGTCCAGCTTAAAAATTTAGTAATATTGTTTTCTGACATGAATTTATTTCTCCAAAAAGAAGATTAAACGCCAAGAAATACTTTTCTGACATGGGGATCATCCGCCAGGTCACAGCTTTTTCCCTGAAGTCCTATCTTCCCGTTTTCAAGGATGTACCCTCTATCGGTAACCGCCAGGGTTTTGGTGACGTTCTGTTCCACCAGCATGATGGTGACCCCTGTTTTAATCAGAACATCCAGGGATTCAAACACATTTGCCGTCAACTGCGGCGCAAGCCCGAAAGACGGTTCATCCACCAGCAGCAGCTTGGGATCAGACATCATCCCGCGGCCGATGGCCAGCATTTTTCTCTCCCCTCCGCTCATGGTACCTGCCAGCTGATCCTTTCTTTCCGCCAACCGGGGAAAAAGGCTGAACACAAAGTCTAGGCGTTCATTCTGGATTTTTTTATCCTTGATAATATAGGCCCCCATGTAAAGATTTTCCTTCACCGACATATTGACAAACAGGTTCATTTCCTCGGAAACAAAGGAAATTCCTTTTTTAGTGATCTGGGAAGCGGCAAGCCCTGTAATAGTTTCTCCATTAAAAACAATACTGCCGCCCATGGGAGTTATCAGTCCTGCAATGGTTTTCATGGTGGTACTTTTCCCGGCGCCGTTGGGTCCTACAATACAGACATACTCACCCTTATCTACATTCAACGAGACTTTGCGTAATATCTGCAGGTATCCGTATCCTGCATCAAGATCTTTCACTTCTAACAGCATAACATCTCCATTGATTCTTTAAATTAATAGTCCTTTTTGCTATCCAAGATACGCTTTGGCAACCCTTGGATCATTTGCCACTTCCTGGGTTGTGCCTTCTGCTATTTTTATTCCGAACTGGATACACAACAGCCGGTTGCACACCGCCATGATCAACTGCATGATATGCTCGATCATCAGAATGGAAATGCCTTTCTTGCTGATCTTGTTGATGATTCTCATGATATCATTCAGCTCACCTTCGCTTAAGCCTGATGCCATTTCATCCATGAACAGCAGTTTGGGATTGCTGGCCAGTGCCCGGGCCAGGTCCAATCGTTTGAGCTGTACCGTATTGAGCTGTTCCGCCACAACGGTTTCTTCCATTGGAAATTCTACAAACTCGAGCATTTCCCTGGAATGCTGAACCGGATCTTTCACTTTCCCGGGTTTATTGCCAAATATGGTTGCGGTCATGACACTCTCAATAGCGGTCATTTTCGGAAAGGGACTGGGAATCTGGAAGGTTCTTGAAAGGCCACGCCGGCACATCTTTTCAGGCGGAAGGCTGGTGGTTTCTTTGCCGAACATCTTGACTGACCCTGATGTCGGTGGATTCAACCCTGAAATAGCGTTTATCAAGGTCGTTTTCCCGGCCCCGTTGGGACCGATCAACCCGACGATATCTCCCTCATATACTGTCATTGAAACATCGTTTACTGCTGTCAGCCCACCAAATTTTTTGGTTAAATTTTTGGTTTCCAATACAATCATCTTAGCCTCAAATTCTTTTTAAATTTAAAAATTATTAGACAACAGGATTGTCTTTGTACAATCCTGTTGTCTGCATTAAAGTCAGGCTATTTTTTTTGTTTGAAATCTCTTTCTTTCCAAATTTCCGGAAAGATCATGTAGCCTTTTCCTTTTTCATATTGAAGAATCGGGAAAAAATAGGCTTCCGGGCCCACCACCATATCCGGCATGGTTTCGGCAGTATATTTGTATTCATTCATGATAATGGCACCGTCTTTTTTACCATAGGTGAGTTTTCCGGTGTTGACTTCATCCACCATGGTTTTATGAATGGTTTCCTTATCCAGTTTTCCATGGAGTTCATTGGTTCTCTGGAGGATTTTAATAAACATCCTTATACCGTCATAGGACAGTCCGCCGGCTGATGGGCTTGGGTTAAACCCGTATTTTGCCATGACATCTTTTGCCCACTGCTGTGCTTCTTTGGTGGTCAGCTGGGGAATACTGTCCAGGACATAATTTGAGGCAGGGCCCGTCATTTTGTACCAGTCACCGATCCAGCCTAAGCCTGAAGCCACAATGACGCTTTTAAGTCCCACTTCCGTGCTCTGTTTGACAAATGCCGAAATGGCGGAAGGAGAAGTAGAAGTCCCTGCAACTACAGCAACACCGTCTTTTTTGTATTTGCTTAACAGCGGATAGAAATCGGTCTGGGTAGCAGGAAAA
The DNA here is from genome assembly GCA_018821715.1 of Pseudomonadota bacterium. Taxonomy (GTDB): domain Bacteria; phylum Desulfobacterota; class Desulfobacteria; order Desulfobacterales; family Desulfobacteraceae; genus Desulfobacula. The sequence continues at coordinate 8,453 of JAHJLN010000352.1, forward strand.
TATTCTTCAGAATGAATCTCCCATCCGCTTTCCAGAAGGGCTTTTTTATAGGAACCGCCTGCACTTCTTCCCCAGTCTGTATCTTCGCCGTAAATGGCAGCCAGTTTCTTTTTGGGTTTGAATGTACCGGCTTCAATGGCCTTGTTTAAAGCCGTAATATAATTTTTCTCCAGTTTTGCCGGGACCGGCCAGCCTTTGCCACCCCAGTAGCTGTATTTTTCCGGATCGGCCTGCCATTTTTTATTGACCACTTCGCTGGCACCAAATCCAAACATATGGGGCACCTTGTACTGGGCGGCAACATCCATGACCGCAATGGCCACTGAACTGTGCCAGTTCAAAACACCTGCCTGAATGCCCTTGCCTTCCACAGCTTCTGCATATGCACCGGCTGCTTTTGCAGGATCAGACTGTGAATCCACCCAGACCACTTCAATTTTGTAATCCCCGACCGTATAACCGATGGTGTCCATTGCCATTTCCACGGACGCCTGAAATTCCTTGCCCGTCTGGGCAGAAGGACCGGTAAAAGGACCCAGGACACCGATCTTCAGTGTCTGGCTTGCGGCAAAGCACTGCCCTCCCAGGATGAACAAGAAAGCTGCAAAAAAAGCAATGAAAAAA
>JAHJLN010000353.1 GCA_018821715.1 Pseudomonadota bacterium
CTCAAGGACTGCCAGGCGCCCCCCGCTTTTTAACGTTTTAAAAAATTCTTTGACTGCCCTTGGCCGATCCATGATGTTCCGGATGCCGAAGGCTATGAATACCGCATCAAACTGGTTCTGGTTAAACGGAAGGTTAAGGGCATCTGCAGTTAAGAGGGCAATGTTATTTTTGCCCTTGTTTATCAGTTTTTCTTTGCCAAGTCTCAGCATTCCAAAAGAAAAATCAAGCCCGAAAATACAGGCTTGTCCTGATAACTGCGAACTTATTTCCAAGGCGACATCGCAGGTTCCGCAGGCCACATCCAGGACACGGCTGCCTTTTTGAAGGGCTGCAGCCTTTACCATCTGGGTTCTCCAGACCGTATCCTGCCGCATGCTTAACAGACGGTTTAAAAAGTCGTATTTCGGGGCAATACGATCAAACATGTCTTTAACAAAATCAAGTTCTTTATTCATCGTTGACAACCTGGATTTCTGATTTATTTTAAGTTACTTGCCAAGGCAGGTTGAAAAAGTATCATAATAAAGGGAAGAATACAATTATAAACAAACCCTAAAGATGACTGGAACGGTTGAGCCCTTATGACAGAGAAACGTGATTATTATGAAGTACTTGGCGTTGCCAGGGATGCTTCAAAGCCGGAATTGAAAAAGGCATATCGGAAACTTGCAATTCAAAATCATCCTGATAAGAATCCAGACAATAAAGAAGCTGAAGATAGGTTCAAAGAAGCCTCTGAAGCTTATGAAGTATTAAATGATGAGAGCAAGCGCCAGATTTATGATCAATTCGGTCACAGAGGACTTGAAGGTGCCGGCCATTCAGGTCCCAGCGGGTTTGAGGATATTTTTTCAAGTTTTGGTGATATTTTTGAGGATTTTTTCGGGTTTGGTGGCGGGGGCGGCCGAGGAAACAAAGTCCGGAGAGGTTCTGATCTTCGGTATAACATGACCATAGATTTTATGGAAGCTGCCTTTGGTACGGAAAAAACCATTTCCATTCCAAAACTGTCCACCTGCAAGGAGTGTAAAGGATCAGGATGTCAGGACGGCACGCGTCCTGAGACCTGTGCCCACTGTCACGGAACAGGACAGTTTATTCAAAACCAGGGCTTTTTTAAAGTAAAGACCACCTGTCCGTATTGTAAGGGCCAGGGAACCATTATCTCAAATCCCTGTAGAACCTGCAGAGGAGCGGGAAGGATTGAGATAACCCGGAAGGTTCAGGTGAAGATCCCGGCAGGGGTGGATGTGGGATCAAAGCTTCGATTAACCGGTGAAGGAGAAGCTTCTCCGTCTCCTGAGGGAACGTCCGGAGACCTGTATGTGGTGATCAATATCAGCCCCCATAAGTTTTTTCAACGGGATAACACGGATATTATCTGTGCCATTGACATCTCATTTATCCAGGCAGCCCTTGGAGATGAGATCAGCATTCCAACCCTTGTGGGTGAGGAGAAATTAAAAATTCCAAAAGGCACCCAGTACGGGGATGTTTTCAGGTTGAAAGGTGAAGGGATAGCTTCGTTACGAACCGGCCGAAGAGGGGATCAGATTATTAAAGTTATTATTAAAACCCCGACCAAGCTGAATCAAAAACAAAAGAAATTGTTAGAAGAGTTTGACAAGCTTGATTCAAATAAAATATCCAACAAATTGAAAAATCTTTTTAAGAACCTTTAAGCAACTTAAAGGACAAAAAACATATGTTTGAACTTAAGGTAAAAACTCGGTTTGCCGGTGCCCATCAATTGACCATGGTGGGACAAAAATGTGAAAATCTGCATGGCCATAACTGGCATGTGGAAGTTTGTGTTACAGGGAAAAATTTAAATTCAGCAGGCGTGCTTGCTGATTTTGGTGATATAAAAAAAGCAGTCAGACAGGTTGTCGATGGGGAGCTGGATCATAAGTTTTTAAATGAGCTCGACATGTTTGAGGGGATGCAGCCGACGTCTGAGCGCATTGCCGTATATATTGCACAAAGGGTCCAGGCCCTTTTAGATGAGAGCCTGGATGAAGACGTAAGGGTATCAAAAGTCATGGCCTGGGAATCGGATGATGCTTGTGCCACTTATTTTCTTTAGTTAGTGTTTGACCGAAAACTCACCCATCTGCTGCGTTACTTCGAACTTCTAAATCCTCATGTACAGCAGTACACTCCGGTTTCAGAATTTCTTGTGCCTTGCATATGGGCAACTTTTCGGTCAAACACGGAATTTTCGGTCAGTCGCTAGTTAAGATCAGAGCAATAAAACAGGACTAACCTTTTGATGCCTGTTGCAGTTCAATAATCCGTTTGGCCGGAATAATACCTGTTGCTGCGGCTGAGACAATGTTACCGGCCACACCCGGTCCGTCGCCTGCCACATACATGCCTTTAATGGCCGTCTCAAGATACGTGTTTGTTTCCACCTGTGTGGCAAAAAACTTGATTTCCGGTGCATACAGCAGGGTTTCATCGTTGGCTACACCCGGCACAACAAAATTCAAGGATTCAAGCCCTTCAATCAGATTTGTCAGAATTCTTTCCGGCAGCGCCATGGCAATATCACCGCAAACCACATTGGTCATGGTGGGTTCAATATACCCTTTGCGGATTCTGTTCCAGGTTGAACGCCGGCCTCTTTTTAAATCTCCAAACCGTTGTAAAATCGGTTTTCCCCCGCCAATAATGGTGGCCAGTTTTCCAATGGACTCCCCATAGGCCTGGTTGTCGGTGACAGGTTCTGTTAACACCACCTTTGAAAGAAAGGCAAAGTTTGTGTTGGATGATTTTTTATCTGAATAGGCATGGCCGTTTACACAGACAAAGGCCTTGTAGTTTTCAAGGGAAATAAACCCGCCCTGGTTGGTGCAGAAAGTCCGGGTCTGGTCATCATAGGTGGGGGTCTGAATAAAAAAAGTCGGGTCATAAATCACATTGCAAAGATCGTCCATGATGTCATTGTGGACTTCCACCCGGACCCCGACTTCTATCCCCCTCTGGCTCAGGCCGATCCCATGTTTCTGGGCAACCGATGCCATCCAGTTTGCCCCGATTCTTCCGGGTGCAAGAATCACATTGGCAGCCTTATATTCATCTTTATCCGTTATAACGCCCTGGATTTGACCGTCTTTTTCAAGAATATCAATCACGGTCTCCCGGGTTTTAATTTCAAGTCCTTTGGACTGAATATATTTTGCCATTCCGGCAATATAACCCGGCAGGTTATTCGATCCTAAATGCTTTTGTTTGATCAGCAAAAGATCAATTCCAAACCGTTTGGCCTCTTTTCGGATTTGTTTGGCTTCTTCCATGTTGGTAGGGAAAACAGGACCGTCCATTTTAAACTTTGTAAAAATTGTTTCAGTTTCATCAATCAGGTCCTGGGCAGAACTCAACGGCAAAAATTGAGTTAAATCCGTTTTCCCCAGCCGGGGGATAAAATTGAGCTTGCCGTCAGAATAAAGCCCGGCGCCGCCAATCCCGGAAAGGATATTGCAGGGGTCGCACTGGACACATTTTTGAAGATTATGGTTTGGGCACTTTCTTTTTAAAGGGCTTTTGCCTTTTTCGATTAACAATACATTTAAATTGGAATGTTCTTTTAAATGATAGGCCGCAAAAAGCCCGGCAGGCCCACCGCCCACAATAATAACATCATACGCCATATATCACCTAAATATTAAAAAATTAGAATCATTCTTTAATAAACCGGTTTTATAAGGATAGCAAGCCTGTTTTTATGAAAGAAAAAAAGGGTTATAAATAGAAGACAATAATTTAAAAATTCGGACTTAAAGGGCAATCACTGAATTATCAATGCCTGGAAACGGGGATGGCAGATAGGCATCCGCACTTTCATCATTAAACCAGTTTTTACCGTCCACCAGGTATCTGAACTGGTAGGCCTTGTCTTTAACAAGATCAAGGCTATATGAAAAATCACCGGTTTTTAATTTTTTCATGGGCGGGGCATTCAGGTCCCAGTTGTTGAAATCTCCTATAATGATTACGGTTTGAGCAGGACCGATATTTTTTTTTAAAACTTTGAAGCTGACTCTGCAGATCGGTTTGGTTTTCAGGTATTTTTTTGTAAACATTTCTTCCTCCATCGGGCAATTTTAGAATTTTTTAAAGGATTTCACTCGTTTACGATTAATTCAGCATTCTAGAATGATTTTTTGAAAGGTGTCAAGGAAAAACTCACATACTTGCCAATACCCTCTTATGCTGTTATACAGTGTGTTTCGATAGTATGTGAAACTGAAAGGATGGAATGAATAAATTGGGTGAGAAAAATAAGGGAAGATTTGTTGTTTTTGAAGGCATTGACGGGTCTGGAAAAAGCACTCAGATAAAAAAAATATCACAGCGGTTACAAGCCTTCGGATATAAAGTATATTCGACGTTTGAACCCACCGATGGTCCCATCGGCTCTTTAATCCGGCAGATGCTGACAGGTGAGGTTTCCACGGATCAACGAACCATTGCATCCCTTTTTGCAGCAGATCGGACAGATCATCTGGTGAATGAAAAAAACGGGATACGGTTGAAAGTGGATCAGGGCCAGATTGTATTGTGCGACAGGTATTATTTTTCATCATATGCCTACCATGCCCAGTATATTGACATGAAGCGGGTGATTCAGGCAAACTCCCTGAATGCTGAAATCTTAAAGCCTGATTTGACCCTTTTTATTGATGTTGACCCGGATATCTGTTTTGAAAGAATACAAAACAATAGAACCCATTTTGAAATGTATGAAAAAATTGATATCTTAAAACAGGTCAGAAATAATTATTTTAAAGCATTTGAGGCATTAAAGGGCCTTGAAAAAATTGCCGTTATTGATGGAAACAGCACCATGGAAATAGTTGAGGATGCCATCTTTTATGAAATCAATAAGATATTGAAAATTAAGTAAAATAAACCAATTAAAGGCAGACAACAGGTATGGGAGAGAACCGGAAAAAAAAAGTGTGTGTCATAGATGGTCAGGGGGGGGGAATCGGATCTACGATTATTAAAAAACTCAAAGAACGGTTTGAAGAAAGAATCGAAGTCCTGGCACTTGGAACCAATGCCATTGCCACGGCCCAGATGCTGAAGGCAAGGGCAAACAAAGGGGCTTCCGGCAGTAATGCCATTGTTCAGACTGTTAAAAAGGCAGATGTCATTATCGGTCCTGTGGGGATTATCATGCCCCAGGCAATGATGGGTGAGGTGACCCTTGAGATGGCAGAAGCCATATCCTGTTCTGATGCAAAAAAAATTCTTCTGCCCTTGACCCAGGAAAACCTGGAAATTGTGGGGGTGAGCAGCCTGCCCCTGCCCCAGCTGGTAGATGAGTTATTGGATAAACATTTATCTTTTTTATAATATTCTAAGGAGTGAAAAGTGTTATGTGTGAAGCAAATGCATATTTACTTGAAAATGAAAGCAAGCCGAATGAAACATTGTTAATGGAAGCGGTTGACAAGGTTGAGCCCGATGGAGACGGTATCCGCCTGGTGTCTATTTTCGGCGAACAAAAATTCATTAAAGGCCGTATCCACTCGCTGTCCCTGGTGGATCACAAGGTTTATATTAAACCATAAGAAGTTTTAAATTAAAAAAGGTTAACCATTACCTGAGACTTTAATGGTTAACCTTTTTTAAGGTATGTCTTTTTGGACTACCAGCCCAGTGTCAGATAATCATGCATTGAGTTGGCTGCAGCTCTTCCGGCACCCATGGCCAGGATAACGGTGGCAGCGCCTGTTACAATATCACCGCCTGCCCATACCCCTTTTTTGGATGTTTTACCGGTTAAAGGATCACCAATAATATTCCCCCATCTGTTCAGGGCAATATCAGGTGTTGAATTGGTCAAGAGCGGATTGGCATTTGATCCCACGGATACAACCACAAGATCGCAGTCAATTCTAAATTCCGAGCCTTCAATGGGCACAGGTCGTCTTCTGCCCGATGCATCTGGTTCTCCCAGTTCCATTTTAAGGCATTCCATTCCTGTCAGACGGCCATTTTCATCTCCAAAGAATTGAGTGGGATTGGTCAAAAGAACAAATTCAATCTGTTCCTGCTCAGCATGGTGAAGTTCTTCCGCCCTTGCCGGCATTTCATCCCTGGATCTTCTGTAGACGACTTTTACAGAGTCTGCGCCAAGTCTCATGGCGGTTCTTGCAGAATCCATGGCAACATTGCCGGCACCTAAGACAACCGCATTCTTGCCAAGGGCAATGGGCGTGTCGTATTTGGGAAACAGATATCCTTTCATCAGGTTGGTGCGGGTCAGGTACTCATTGGCTGAATAAATGCCGATCAGGTTTTCACCCGGAACATTCATGAACCTTGGCAGTCCTGCACCAACGCCTATGTATGCGGCATCATAACCCTCTTCAAACAGCTCATCAATCGTAACAGAGGCGCCGACCACGGAATTGCATTCTATTTTGGCCCCCATTTTTACAAGGGCAGCAACTTCAGAGGCAACAATTTCTTTTGGAAGCCTGAACTCCGGGATTCCATACACCAGCACACCGCCGGCTTTATGGAACGCTTCAAAGATGGTGACATCGTGTCCTTTTAGTAAAAGGTCACCCGCAACAGTTAACCCCGAAGGACCGGAACCGATGACAGCCACTTTTTTCCCTGTTTTTTGAGCCACGGCCGGCACTTCACCGGAGCCGTTTTTCCGCTCATAGTCGGCAGCAAATCTTTCAAGGTATCCAATGGCAACCGGGGAATCTTTTTTGCCGACAATACATCTGCCTTCACATTGTTCTTCCTGGGGACAGACACGCCCGCAAACAGCCGGAAGTGCATTTCTTTCCCATAACCTGCTGATGGCACCTGAAAAGTCATTTTCCGCAATCCGGCTGATAAATCCAGGGATATCTACGGATACCGGGCATCCTTCTACACATAACGGCTTTTTGCATTGAAGACATCTTTTGGCTTCAGCCATGGCCATTTCGGGAGAAAGTCCCAGGGGAACTTCTTCAAAATTTCTTCTTCTTACATCCGGGTCCTGTTCAGGCATTTTTGCCCGTGGCATTTTTTCTTTTTTATCTGCCATTTTTTCCTCCATATATACAACCGTGATGGTATGTTTTATTGTATTTTACATTTTTCATAAGCTGCCATGCTGCTTTTTTCATTTTCTGTATAAGATGCCAGGCGCTTGGCCAGTTCATCAAAATCTACCTTATGACCGTCAAATTCAGGACCGTCCACGCAGGCAAATTTGGTATCATTGCCCACAGAAACACGACAGCAGCCACACATGCCGGTCCCATCCACCATAATGGGGTTGAGACTGACAAAGGTTTTGACATTTCTTTCTTTGGTGATAAGGCTGCAGAATTTCATCATGGGGATCGGGCCGATGGCAACGACAAGATTGATATCTTCTTTTTCCAGCACATCCTTTAATACATCGGTCACAAATCCATGGTGACCTTTTGACCCGTCATCTGTACAGAGATGAAGGGTGTTGGATGCAGCTCTCATTTTTTCTTCCATGATCAAAAGATCATAGCTTCTGGAGCCCAATATGGTTGTTACATCATTGCCGGCTTGCTTAAGCGCCCGGGCAATGGGATGAAGAACCGCGATTCCGGTTCCACCGCCGACACAGACAACTTTGCCGACATTCTCTATATGGGTCGGCTTTCCAAGGGGGCCAATCAGGGCGTAATACTCATCCCCAACCTTTAAATCTCTAAACCGGGCTGTGGATTTTCCAACGACCATATAAATTATGGTGATCGTGCCTTTGTCCGGATTGGTATCCGCCATGGTCAAAGGGATGCGTTCTCCTGTTTCATCGGCTTGAAGTATCACAAACTGGCCCGGTTTGGCCTTTTGCGATATGCGGGGTGCTTCAATTTCGTTTAGAATAATGGTTCCTTGAGCCATCTCTTCACGATCAACAATTTTTGCCATTCCTTCCTCCTGTTCTATATATCTATAATTTAGTCAGCATTCGGCTGAAAAATTCAATTCAATGTATGTCTTGAATTAAAAAGCTTAATAATAGTCAGAAAAATTCAATAAAATCAAGTAGAAAACACACCCGCACCCAAGAGTGAAAAAGACAATATTTATCCGGCTGTAGATCACAGGAAATATAGCCATTCCAAAAGGGAATATTATGATACAACCTGCTGAAATAATGTTCTTTTTATAGTCAAATAAATATTGATAATTTTTAATTGACTTAATCATAGAAAAATAGTAGGAAATAACCCTATAAATTTAGTTGGGTATATTGGAATTGAGCATTTAAAAATCAATCAGGGGATTGAACCATGTCAAAAGTTAAATCATTTCAGCTGTTTATTTTTGCGATGATTGTCTTGTCCATTTTGTTTCCCTTTATAGGGCAAACCAGCACTAAAAATAGTGATAATGATAAAAGATCGGATCGTATTGTAATTCAGCTCGAAGCCGAGGTGAGCAAGGATGAAATGCCGGCGGTCAGTTTTAAGCATGACCTTCATACCCAGGCAGTTGATGGGAAGTGTGTGGCCTGCCATGCCCAAAAAGACAAAGCTTTTATCTTTAAATTCAAAAGGACCGACACGGCAGCATCCATGGAGTTATACCATGATAATTGTATTGCCTGTCATGTGGAAAAGAAAGCAGCCAATGAGCCTGCAGGGCCGGATGCTGCTGAATGCAGAACCTGTCATGTTACAGGGGAATCCAAAGATAATTCTTCCTGGGAAAAAATTACCTTTGATAAATCTTTACATTTTATCCATGAAAGCTCCGGTCAGATTAAAAGCCAGGATAAATCAGACAAGGATAACTGCAGTCGCTGCCATCATCAGTATAATGAGAAAACAAAAGAAATTTTTTACATTAAAGGCCAGGAAGAATCTTGTTCTTATTGCCATAAATCTGTAAAACAGGACACCATAAGGCCTATTGGCGAGGCATCCCATGATGCCTGCGTAAAATGTCATCAAACCTTGAAAGATCAAAATATTGCTGCAGGCCCTGCAACCTGCAACGGCTGCCACGATAAGGAAAAGCAGCTGCAAATTAAAAAAATTGCGGATATCCCCAGACTCAAACGAAACCAGCCCGATGTTGTTGCCATCACAGGCTGGAAAACCGGCAATAAGCCGGAAAAAACCTTCATGAACGCAGTTGCTTTTGATCACAAATCCCATGAAACAAAAGCCATAAGCTGTAAAGAATGCCATCATGAGACATTGAAAAAATGCAATGACTGTCATGGAACCGAAGGCGGAGATCTAAAAGGCGGTTTCGTAAGTTTGGGACAGGCCATGCATAAACCGGACAGCACAAGGAGCTGTATCGGATGTCACAAAGAGTTTGCAAAAAGTTCCGATTGCGCCGGCTGTCATTTCCATGCACCTGCCAACAAGGGTAATTCCGAATCCTGCAAAACCTGTCACAGTCTGTCCCAGGCACAACTTGCATCAAAGACCCCAGCGGTCATTGCAAAAATTGCAAAAATGGCGTTGGTTGATCATTCAGCAGGTTACAAGCCTGTCCAGGAAGACAAGATTCCGGAAAATATCGTTATCAATGTGTTGTCCAGCGAGTATAAACCCAGTTCTTTTCCCCATCGAAAAATGGTCCAGGCCATTTCCAAGCGGGTTGAAGGAAGCCGAATGGCAAAAGCATTTCACACGGATGAGGCCGGGTTGTGCATGGGATGTCATCATAACAGCCCCAAAACGCTTGAACCGCCTAAATGTGCCTCATGCCATAGTAAAAGCGGCCCTGCCCTGGACGGCAGACCGGGATTAAAGGGGGCATATCACGGTCAGTGCATTACCTGCCATCAGAAAATGAAAGTTGAAGCGGTGGCGGCAACAGATTGCGCAAAATGTCATGAAGAAAAGAAATAGAATATTCAAAGGATATAAATAAAAAGGTAAAATTATGGCTATTTCTCGTAGAAAGTTTTTGGGCTCGATAGGAGCGGCTATCGGTGCCAGCACAACCGGGGCCCTGACAAAAGCTTATGGTGCCACAAACAAACAGTTCAAGGGATATCCGCAAAGCTTTGGCGTTCTGCATGACACAACCAGATGTATTGGTTGCAGGAAATGTGAACAGGCCTGCAATGAAGTCAATAAGCTTGATAAACCTGAAAGACCGTTTGATGACTTGAAAGTGCTGGATAAAAAAAGGCGGACAGACGAAGCGGCCTATACAGTGGTCAATAAATTCGGCAATACCCCTGAGGTGTTTGCTAAAAAACAGTGTAATCACTGCCAGGAACCGGCATGTGCCTCTGCCTGTTTTGTAAAGGCATTAAAAAAAGACAAAACAGGGGCTGTGGTATATGATGAATCCCTTTGTGTCGGCTGTCGTTACTGCATGGTTGCCTGTCCCTTTAATATTCCGGCATATACCTATAATGATCCATTAACCCCCAAGGTAACAAAATGCACCATGTGTCTGCCTAGAATCCAGGAAGGCAAACTTCCGGGATGTGTGGAGATCTGCCCGAGGGAGGCGCTTGTTTTCGGGAAACGAAAAGATCTTGTGGCGCTTGCCTGGAAGAGGATTTATAAAAATCCGGATCATTATATAGAGCATGTTTACGGCGAGCATGAAATGGGCGGTACAAGCTGGCTTTATCTGTCCAGCCTCCCCTTTGAACAGATTGACATGAGAGAAGATCTAGGTGTTACGCCTGCACCGCAATTAACCGCAGGGGCTTTGGGGACAGTCCCCATTGTTGTCGGCCTGTGGCCGGTTCTGTTAACAGGTGTTTATGCCATTTCAAAAAGAAAAGAAAAAATTGCAAAGCTTGAAAAAGAGCAGGCTGTTCAAAATGCCAATGACACTGCAGCAACTGAGATGACCAAACAGCTGTCACAGCTCAAAGCCAAGTTGACCAAAGAAAAAGAGACGGCCATTCAAACCGAGGTTAAAAAAGCCCTTGAACTGGCGGCAAAAAAGGCTGCGGACGAGGCCAAGGCCGAGAAAGAAGCAGCAGCAGCGGCGGTTGATGCTGCAGAGGAGCCAGACGTTGAAAAGGAAACCAAGCCTGCAGGGGATATCAAAACTGCTGACGATACCGGGAAAGAGGAGGAATAAATGGGACCAGAAAAAACCATTGCTCAAAAGCAATTACTTACACCCTTTAATGTGGTTGCCGGTATCATCATTTTTGTCGGGCTGATCATTACCATCCTCAGGTTCACAAAGGGAATCGGAGCGGTAACCAATCTTGACAACAATAATCCCTGGGGCCTGTGGATCGGGTTTGATCTTTTGTGTGGCGTTTCCCTGGCTGCCGGCGGATATGTCACCTCATCGGCCTGTTATATTTTTGGATTGAAAAAATATCATTCAGCTGTCAGGCCTGCCATATTGACTGCATTTTTAGGGTATGCCCTGGTGGTCTTTGCCTTAAATTATGATGTGGGTCGTCCCTGGAAACTGCCCTATCCGATATTTTATTCCCAGGGCACCTCTTCTTTGCTCTTTGAAGTGGGTCTTTGTGTCTTCTTATACCTTACGGTTCTGTTTGTTGAGTTTACCCCTGCGGCGTTTGAATGGCTCGGGTTTAAAAAGATCCGCAACTGGGTGGTGAGACTTACACTGGTCTTAACCATTTTCGGTGTTGTTCTTTCAACTCTTCATCAGTCATCTTTAGGGGCTCTTTTTCTGATTGTGCCGTCCAAACTTCATCCGCTCTGGTATTCAGGATATTTGCATGTTTATTTTTTCATCTCCAGTATGTTTGCCGGGATGTCCATGGTGATCTTTGAAGGGACCCTGGCCCATAGATGGCTCCATGACAAGATGGATGAAACCCATCTTGCAGAAGCGGATGGTGTAGTGCTTGGATTTGGAAAAGCTGCCTCTTTTGTCATGATGGGGTATGTTGGCATTAAAATTATCGGCATTGCTGTGGATAACAACTGGCATTACCTTACAACGGGTTGGGGCCTGTGGTTTCTGGTTGAATTGGTCGGGTTTGTGCTTTTCCCAGCCATTTTATACAGTGTGGGGTCAAGGGAAAAAAATACCCTGCTGATCAGGATAGCCGCCATCTGGACAGTCCTTGGGATCGTGCTCAACCGCCTGAATGTTTCCCTTATCGCCTTCAACTGGCACCTGCCTTCGGCCGATCGGTACTGCCCGAGCCTTATGGAAGTCGGAACCACCCTGTTTATCGTCACTTTAGGGGTGGTAGTGTATAAATTCATAGCAACACGGATGCCCATTTTACATGAACATCCTGACTATAAAGAGACGCATTAAAAAAGGAGATTTACATGGAATTTTTTACTCTCCACGATTTTATGACATTTTCCAAGGGTATCACTTACCTTGTTATGGGAGGTATTCTGGTCTTTATGCCGCTTTACTGGCTGTACCTGACGGACCGGGATGATTAGAAAAAAAATTTAATTTATAAGGAATATGGAGGCAGTATGTACACATTATTAACAGGGCCCATTTTTTATATAGCGCTTGGGGTCTGTATTATTGGAATGATTGTACGATTCTATCAGTATTTTAACGGTCTTTCATGGCAGCTGGACAGGGTTGCTTACAAGGAATATCCTGCCATGGGGTTCAGGGGAGCTGTTCGATCAATTTACAAATGGCTTATCCCATACGGCACCTACGGCTGGAGAGCCCAACCCGTCATGGCGGCTGCTTTTTTCGGATTTCATCTGGGAGCCGTCCTTGTGCCGCTTTTTCTGATTGCCCATAATGTCTTTTTAAAAGAAAAACTGGGGGTTTCCCTGTTTACCATCAGCACCCCTGTTGCAGACGGGTTGACATGGATCGCGGTCATCAGCTTGTTTTTTTTGATCTTGAGAAGACTTGTTCTGCCTGAAGTAAGAATTTTAACGGACAGAAAAGACTGGGGTATCCTGTTACTCTCCATAGCCCCCTTTATTACCGGAATGCTTGCCCGTTATCAGGTAGGGGATTATTCATTTTGGCTGAATGCCCATATTCTGACAGGCGAACTGGTTCTTTTCGCCATTCCGTTTACCAAGCTTTCCCATGTGTTTTTGTTCTTTGCCTCAAGGGCTCAGCTTGGAATGGATTTTGGAATTAAACGAGGTGGTCTGAAAGGATCAAAAATGGCCTGGTAGTTAAATTTTGATTGACACCAGCTTTTAAGGAGATACATCCATGCCAGAAGGAACATTATGCAATAAAAAACCCGTTGACACTGCTGAAGGGATCACAACGCTTCTTGCAGACCAGAGCGGTAAAAAATATTACGAAGAAATGAAAAAACTGGAAATCGATTCCGATCTTTTATGGAAAACCATCCAGAATACCTGCAAAACCAGAATCAGGACCTGGCTTGAGATCTGTGCCCATTGCGGCATGTGTGCAGACAGCTGTTTTTTGTATCTGGCAAATGACCGGGATCCCAAACAGGTTCCAGCTTACAAGATCCAATCCACCCTTGGTGAAATCATTCGAAAAAAGGGCAAGGTGGACAATGCCTTCATGCTCCATGCCATGGAAGTTGCCTGGGCCCAGTGCACCTGCTGCAACCGCTGCGGTACATACTGCCCCCATGGCATTGATACCGGAATCATGTTCGGGTATCTGCGGGGCCTTTTATACCAGCAGGGGTTTGTTCCCTGGGAAATGAAAATCGGTGCCGGTATGCACAGGGTTTACAATGCCCAGATGGACATCACCAGCGAAGATTATATTGATACCTTTGAATGGATGGTTGAGGAATATGAAGAAGAATACCCCGGCCTGACCGTCCCTGTGGATGTGGAAGGTGCCGATATCATGTATACGGTGAACGCCAGGGAGGCCAAACATTATCCAGAAGACCTTGCAGAAGCTGCCATTTTATACCACATTGCAGGAGAAAGCTGGACCGTTCCGTCAAAAGGCTGGGAACTGACCAGTCTTGCCATGTTTGCCGGTGACTGGGCTGCCTGTAAAATGCAGGTGGAAAGCGTCTATGATGCCATGGAACGGCTGAAACCCAAACGAATGGTGGGAACCGAATGCGGCCATGCCCATAGAGCCACGGTGGTTGAAGGACCTTACTGGGCCGGCAGGAAAAGCGGCAGGCCCCCTGTTGAATCCATTCATTATATTGAATGGCTGGCCGAAGCCTTGAGAACCGGCAAACTGAAAATAGACCCTGCCAAAAGAATCAAAGAACCGGTTACACTGCAGGATTCGTGTAACTATGTCAGAAACCATGGATTAAGAGAGACGGCCAGAGAAATCATCTCCTATATTGTCGAGCCTGGATATTTTATTGAGATGTCCCCTAACAAGGAACATAACTTTTGCTGCGGTGGCGGGGGCGGGTTTAATGGTATCGGATACTTTCGAAAACAAAGAAATGTAGGCCTTAAAGTCAAAAGGGATCAGATCATTGCAACCGGCGCAAAGCTTGTGATTTCACCCTGTCATAATTGCTGGGATGCCATCCGTGATCTGGAAGAAGAATTTGAAATCGGTATCCGATGGTCATTTCTTAAACCGCTGATTATAAAAATGCTTATCATTCCCGATCATTTGAAACCCGTGGAAGAGGAAGAAGAGGAATAGCGCCTTTTGTCAGCCATTCAAGAAAAGAAATCAAGGCCGGAGGGGAATATCTTTACAGATCATCATCAGGACAGCAGGTCTTTTAACACGTCAAAACAGATAAGAATCAGAGGGTGTAATGAAAAAAAAGATTCTGGTGATTGATGATGATTTGAATATTCGAGAGTATCTTGTTTCCCTGTTCAAGGATAATGGGTATGAGGTCTATGTTGCCGGAGATGTAAAACAAGGATTAAGTCAGACAAAGAAAAATAAACCGCATTTGATTACCCTTGATATCGAAATGCCGGGAGAATGGGGACCCCGGTTCTACCACCAGCTGACACAGGACCCTGAACTCAAAGACATCCCGGTTATTGTCATCAGCGGACTTTCGGGCCACCAGTGTGCGGTTGTCAAGGCCGTGGCCTCTATTTCAAAACCGTTTGACCGGGATGAGCTGTTGAAAATTGTAAAAGAGACACTCAAAAAATGAGAGTGCTTTTGAGCGACCATGTCAAAACAAATATTACTAATTGATGGAGATAAAGATCATTCGATCTCTCTGAAAACATATATTGAGCGCCTGCAACATGACGTCACCATTGCCAGTACCTTTGAAGAATTGAAACAACATCTTGACAGTAAAAAAACAGATGTAATACTTGCCGATCCGTATATCCATAATAATACGGCATCCTGTCTTCTGGCCAAAAAAAAAGAAACCCCCCTTGTTCAGATAATTATTTTTACATCAAAGGACAGGCTTGATTCAGCCATGGATTTTTTTAAATCCAATGCCCTCGGGTATCTGGAACTGCCCATCAACAGAAAGGCACTCGAGCTTTTTCTGGCTCAGGCCCAAAAGAATATTGCTTTAAATCAAAAAATAAAACAGGATGCCAAAACAATTACCAAGCTTCAAGGGGCACACAATTTTTACCGCCAGCTGTTTGAGGAAGTTCCCTGTTATATATCGGTTCAGGACAGAACGCTTCGGATTACGGCATCCAATAAAAGATTCAAGCGCCATTTTGACAGTAGGACAGGCGGGTTTTGTTATGAAATCTACAAACACAGGACCAGCCAATGTCCGGACTGTCCGGTTGTTGAAACCTTCCGGGATGGGAAATCCCATAGCACCGAAGAAATTGTGACCACAACTTTGGGTAAACAGTATAATGTTCTGACCCGGACAGCACCCCTAAAAAATGAAAAAGGCGAGATCATCCAGGTGATGGAAATGTCAACAAACATTACCCAGATCCGTCAGCTGCAGGATCATCTCATCTCCCTTGGATTGATGCTGACCTCAATGTCACATGGGGTTAAAGGCATGCTTACAGCCCTGGATGGCGGCATCTACCAGTTTGAAACAGGCCTGACTCAAAAAGATGATAACAGGCTTTTTAAGGCATTTGGTCAGATCACGCAGATAACAGAGAAGATCAAGAAAATGGTGCTTGAGATGTTATATTATGCCAAGTCAAGGCAGCTTCAATATGAAGAGATGGCCATTACCGACCTGGCTCAGACAGTTGTTGACACGGTAAAACCAATGGCACAAAATTACGGGATCAAGCTGGACGTCTCCATTCCCAAAACCCTTGGAAAAATCGATGTTGATTCAAACTGGATGGCGGCGTCCCTTGTCAATTTCCTTGAGAATGCTGTGGATGCATGTGTGATAGACAAAGATAAAAGCAAACATTGTATAACATTTGATGTTAAAAAAACCTCAAGGAAGACTGTTTGTTTCACCATCACAGATAATGGCATGGGCATGGATACGGAAACGAAAAATAAGATGTTTACCCTATTTTTTTCATCCAAAGGATCACAGGGAACCGGGTTGGGCCTATTTATCGCTCACCGGGTGATTCAATACCATGGGGGAACGGTTGATGTAGATTCAACCCCGGGCAAAGGCAGCAGCTTTTGTATCCGCCTTCCCCTGCAAAAGCCGGATGATGTGAAAAACAATACAATTTGCCGGGATGAACCATTAACTTTACCCCTTACGGGTGCGGATACGCAAGGGTGATGATTGTTTGCAATTAACCGTTTGATTGAACTTTTTTAAAAAGGCGTACCAATTAAGGTTGGTAATCGATTCAGGTAACACCTATGCGACTTACAACCAAAAGCAGATACGGAACAAGGCTCATTCTTGATATTGCAGTTTACGGAGGGGACAAGCCGGTCCCGTTGAGCGATGTTTCCAGCCGGCAGAATATTTCATTAAAATACCTGGAACAGATCACCAGCAAACTCAAGAAAGCAGGCATTATAGACAGTCACCGAGGGCCTTTTGGCGGCCATATGCTTGCAAAATCCCCTGAAGACATATCCATTGGTCATATTGTAAGAGTCCTGGAGGAATCAACGGTTATTACAGATTGTGCAGAACAGGAAAAGCAGGTCTGCGGTGTCTGCAACAGAGCAGGAGAGTGCCTGTCCCGATGGGTTTGGGTTGAGGCCAGCCGTGCCATGTTTGATTGCCTGGATAAAATTACCATTGCAAGTCTTCTGGCAATTGATAATGAAACCTTCAGGAAGAATAAAAAATAGCTTAAGTCAAATCATTTCATGTAGATTCCCTATGATTTTCCTTGTTATTGATTGAAAAAACTTTTACATAAAAAGCAAAAACAACAAATCTGTATTGGGGTGGCTTTGTGGAAAATGATCATGAGATAGAAAAAATCAAGCGATTAAACCTTGTATTAAGGGCATTCAGAGATGTCGGCAGGCTTCTTGTCACCCAAAACGATAAACAAAAACTCATTAATGGTATCTGCAATATCCTGGTGGACAAAAGAGGCTATTACAATGCCTGGATCGGGTTGCTGGATGAGGACAAAAATGTCCGGATGATCGCCCAGTCAGGATTTGACAATTATTTTGATAAAATGCGCACCCAGCTTAAAAAAAGACAGTTTATCCGGTGCATTCAAAAAACCCTTGAATCAGAAGATGTTTTTTCCGTGGCAGATCCTGTCAAAGAATGCCCGGAATGCATGCTTTCAAAAAAATATTCCGGCAGGGGTTCCATGGCGGTAAGGCTTACCCATGAGCAGAAAAATTATGGGTTTATGGTTTTGTCAATTCCACAGGAACTCAGCCTGGATAATACGGAAAAAAGCATAGTGAAAGAGATCTCAGATGATATTGCCTTTGGACTTTACAGGATTGATCTGGAAAAAAATAGAAAATTGGCAGAAAAAGCACAGGAAGAAAGCAAGATAAGATTTCAAACCCTGATTGAAAATTCGCTAAACAGTATTTCCATTATACAGAACGATGAAATCGTTTATCGGAATCCAGGGTTAAGAAAAGCCCACCGACTCATCACAAAGGCGTTTGAACCGCCGGATTTTGAAAATATCTACGCCATTGATCAAAAGCGGATAAAAAAAATTTACAAAGACTTAATCTGCAATCAGATAACCCATATTGACACAGATTTCAGATATTATCCCGAAGGGGAGAAAAAGGAGGAACCCCAGGTAAGATGGGCATTAATCAGTGCCCGGAAAATAGAGTATCTGGGAAAAGAGTCTGTTCTTACCAATATCATGGATATTACCGATTCCAAAGAGGTTGAAAATTTTTTAAGAATCCAGGATAAGATGACATCCCTTGGCCGGGTGACTGCCGGAATTGCCCATGAAATCAGGAACCCCTTATCCGGCATTTATATCTATTTAAATGCACTTAAAAAGATTTATCAGAATATGGGGGATATTCATACGGTCCTTTCCATTATTGAAAAGGTGGAACTTGCCTCCAGTAAGATAGAATCCATCATTAAAAGGGTCATGGATTTTTC
>JAHJLN010000354.1 GCA_018821715.1 Pseudomonadota bacterium
AGTTAATATGAAAATCAACATCAATCGGTTGTTGGTTCTTTAATACCGCATCAAGGATTTTCATTGTGGGTGTAAGTCTGCCATAGCAATGAGGCCCGACCATTGCCGCCGGGAGAACACTAACTATAAAAAGATTCTGTTCTTTTGCCAATCTTAAAGCTGTTTTTTCCGATTCGGTTTTGGATTGATAGTAAGGATTTATTGGATTTGAATTCCAAGACATCTCATTCATGTGGAGCCGGCTTCTATCAAGTGCTGTGATTGAACTCACATACACCACTTTTCTAACCTTTTGTTGTGCTGCAACTTCCAGAATATTTTTTGTGCCCATCAGATTCGGTTGGATGATATCTTTTTCCGGATTTTTTGCCCAGTGTTGAAACACAGCACCAACCTGGTATAAAGTATCAACACCTTCCAAAGCAGGGAATAAGCTTTTTTTGTCCAGAAGATCTGCAAAAACAACTTCACAGTTTAACCCTTTAAACGGGTCTGTATTTTCAAGATTTCGCACTCCGGCTCTTACCCGCTGCCCCTTTGCAATAAGCCTTCGAACAAGGTTATTTCCCAAATGGCCATTCGCCCCGGTTACCAATGCAATTTTCTCCATTTGATCTGCCCTCCATAATTTATTTTCTCATCGATTATTTTTTTTAAATAGATGATTTAGTTCCTTGATAGGTTAAAAACCCTATAAAACTCAATATCCCGGAGATAACAAAGGGGGATAGAGGCGGTGTGGCCGGAGTATGCCTTCTAACACTATAAACAATGATCCCCATAATTATGGATTGAACCAAACCAATAGAAACAAGCGCCCATTTTGACCAATGTTCACCTCTTTGAAATGGAAAAATCAGAATAAAAAGTATTGCAAGGCCTGTTATCAGAAAACCAAGCCCTGCGGTTCGCAGAAAATTCAATGTCATAGTTTGCATACCGGCAGGTAAATTATCCCAGCTGCACCCCATGGCTACTTGATGATAGTCCATTATTTGCGAAGCAGTTAAAAACCGAAAAGCGATTAGCATTTCACCGATACAAATTATTAAAAAACAGATAAACGAAATTTTTGTTATAGTTTTCATAATGATGTCACCTCAATGAAAAATTGGTTAATTATTCATATTAAAAAGACCAGTCTTGGGCTGCTACCCCATAATATAAACCAAGCAAATAACGTTAAGTCATAGCGCCTCCTTTCATTAAAATGAGTAAATTAATAATATCACATATTACAATGCTATATATTAATATGTACCATAGCTAATACAGAGAAAAAAAGCTACATTATCCAATCGTGTAGCAATGTAGCTTACAAGCAGTTACTCTTTTTTATAATCTTCGATAACTTCTTCAATCCATTGGATCATTCCTTTGAGCATAATATGATATTGCTTAAGTATTGCTTTGATTTCAAACGATGGTGAATTTATATCTTTAATATCCTTTTCCAGATCTTCTTTTGTGTCGTAAAAAAAGAGCTTTAAATTTTTTAACATCTTTAACCCGGTTTCTTTTTCAAGAAGCATCAGATTTTTCATAAACCCATTGAAATTAAAATAAATTCGTCCTGGATTTGACGATAGTTGTTCCATTAATTCTAAAAAATAAGCTTCGCCTTTTTCAGTTAATGTATAATTTGTTTTTTCCGGCATCTCCCCTTCTCTTACTGTTTTACTGGAAAGGTATTCTTTTTTAGCCATTTTTTTAATGTTTTGATAAATGGTTGGAGAACCGATTTTTACTATTTTGTTTATTCGACTGGCTTCAACTTTTTGAGCCAGTTCATAAGGACTTCCCGGTGTTTTTTTTATAAAACCTAAAATAACCAGATCAATGGCAGACATTAAGCTTCCCTTATCTAAAAAATGTGATATATAGTTTACTATGCATCATAGTAATATGTGATATTTGGTTTGTCAACATTTAAATTCACATATTCTATTGACGCCTTTGAAGCCTTTTGGGGGATCCATTATTTTTTCAGATAACCTGATATATACCCAAAAAACCATGTACAGATAATATACAGATTGGTATACTCTGATCCGATTTTATAATAAAAAATGGAGATATACCAGTAAACGATCTTGCTCAAAGGGTATAAAGCATATATGGAAACAAATCATACGCTTCTTTTTCAGGATTCCTGTTCTCTTGATCAGATCCCGTCCAACAGTATCGACCTTATTGTCACATCCCCACCCTATCCCATGATTGAAATGTGGGATACTATTTTTGCAAGTCAAAACCCTGCCATTGCAAAAGCCATTAAAAAACAGGACGGGAATAAGGCATTTGAACTCATGCACAAACTTCTTGATTCCGTATGGGATCAAGCATTCAGAATTTTAAAGAACGGGGGATTTGCCTGTATCAACATCGGGGATGCCACAAGAACTCTGAAATCTGATTTTGCAATTTATTCAAACCATTCAAGGATTCTTCATCATCTTTTTCAGATCGGGTTTACCGCTCTGCCTGAAATCATCTGGAGAAAACAGACCAATGCGCCCAATAAATTCATGGGGTCCGGCATGCTGCCGGCAGGGGCTTATGTTACCCTGGAACACGAATATATTCTGATCGTCAGGAAAGGGGGTAAGCGTGAATTTAAAGGTGATCCTGAAAAACAAAACAGAAGACAGAGTGCCATTTTCTGGGAAGAAAGGAATTCATTTTTCTCAGACATCTGGTTTGATATTAAAGGCACCCGCCAGGGGCTTATTGATAAAGCTACCAGAAGCAGAAGTGCGGCATTCCCCTTTGAACTTGCCTATCGGCTGATCAATATGTATTCAGTTAAAAACGATATGGTTTTTGACCCGTTTCTTGGAACCGGGACAACCATGGCCGCAGCCATGGCAGCGGCCAGAAACAGCATTGGATGTGATATTGACAACACCCTTTATGAATCAATTGTTCAAATCAAAGACCATATCATTGATTTTGCCAATGAGAGCATCACCAAAAGATTAAAGTCTCATCTTTGTTTTGTTGAAGAACGAATCGCCTCGGGCAAGGACTTAAAGCATCAAAATTCATCCTATGGTTTCCCTGTCATCACCAACCAGGAAAAAGAACTGATTCTAAATGAAGTATTGGCCGTTGAAATGATGGAAGACAACTCCATAAGGGTTATGTATTCTGACCATCCCCAACCTGAGTTCAGCTGCCAAACGACTGAACCCGTTTTTAAAGAAAAACCCAAAACAACTCATAAAAACAAACAGCTGAGTCTATTCTAACCCCATTGCCGGTATTAAACCAGCACGGTTCAACAAGTTCGGTATGGAACCGGGTTTTGAACTTCCATCATTTTTTACTTCCCAGAGCTTTGGCAACGTCGATGGCTCTTTTCACCAGCATTTCACCGGATTTCAATCCCTCTGCGTCTTCGGACACACCACACCTGACCTCTTTTTCAAACAGACCGTGGCCATGCCTGCTGGATACGGCAGACGCTCCCAACGGGCTGATGGAATGGTGACACCCCACCGGCAGCATATCAAGGTTATAAAATACATACATATGGGACAGATGCGTTGTTTCAAAACCGCCGTGCCGTTTCCATGCAACCGCAGCGCTGATACCGACTTTATTTTTCATTTTATTGCCTGAAATATTCCCGAAAATAAACACGCGCAGCCTGTCTGTAAATGCTGCCATCCTTGCATTCATCCGCATGTGATACACCGGACTTGATAAAAGAATAATATCCGACCCCTCTACAGCTTCAAAAATCTTTTGCGCATCATCTTCAATCACACAGTATTTACCGATTTTTTGTTTCCCGATACAGGCGTTGCAATGAAGACATTCCTCAATTTTCATTTGAGACAGATAAAAACATTGGGCATCACATCCCAGTTGTTCGGCAGTTTGCACCATATGAGATGTCAGATATTCACCATTTCCGTTCTTAACCGGACTTGACGATATGGCAAGAAGCTTGATCATAACTCCCTCTCTTAGATTTCATTGATGGTTTGGGTTAAAATTTTAGTTTAAGCCATTCTTTTTGTTAAGGCAATGAAATTTAAAATGAATTTTCTTTCTTATCGCTTGGAATGGCTTGACTTTTCACCATTTTTTAATTAGTTTCTAAAGTTAAGAAAAAGATTAAAAATAATTAATATTCATACTTCAATTATGGACATTGACAAAATTATCACAGGAAAATTGCCTTTGATACCTTTATTTATATTTTTTTGACAAGGAGAAAAACAATGACACAAACCGATTCTTTTCTCAAAGATAAACATATACTGGCAGTTGACGATGAACAGGATGTGATTGAAACCATACAGGAAATTCTGGATGAATCAACGGTAGACGTTGCCAAAGATTACCAAACCGCCTCACAGATGATTCTTGGGACCCAATACGACCTTGCAATCCTCGATATCATGGGGGTCAACGGGATCAAACTATTGGAAGAATGTGTAAAAAGGGGCATCCCTGCCATCATGCTGACCGCCAATTCCATGAATCCGGAATCCTTGATGCAGTCCATTAAAAAAGGCGCTATTTCCTATCTTTCCAAAGAACATTTGAGTGAAATTGACACATTGATCAATGAACTTATGGACGCACAAAAGCAAGGCAACCCGCCCTGGAAACTCTTGTTTGAAAAATTAGGGGATCATTTTGACCAGCGGTTTGGGGATGGCTGGAAAAATGACAACAAGGATTTCTGGAAGGATTTTGAAAAAAACTGGCAGGTTTCAAGGGGTATCCAGGAAAGACTGCTGCATGACAAGAACATCATTGACAAAGGTATTTAGACAGACATAACAGTGTTGTGTAACCCAGAAAGCCGGGATTCAAAGATAATTTTCTTTGAATCCCGGCTTTCTCATTTTCAGGCTGTTGCAGTTCAACCCTTTATTTTTTAATAGTATCCAAAAAATCTTGGCAAAAACAGCACAACATCAGGGAAGTATGTCAAAAAGAACAGTACGCCGATCTGGATGGCCAGAAACGGTATAACTGACCGCGTAACAAAAATAATATCCCTTTTGGCAAGTGCTCCGGTAATAAAGAGGCTGACCCCCATGGGCGGCGTGCAGTATCCAATGGCCAGATTCACGGTCATTATAAGCCCGAAATGCATGGGATCGACATTAAACGGCCCCAGCAGCGGCAGGAATACCGGCCCCAGAATCAATGTTGCTGAAATAATATCCATGAACATGCCGATAATCAGCAGCAGAATATTCATTGCCAGCAAGAAGACCAGGGGCGAATGAATATTTGCCACAACCACTTCCGCAACCCGGTTGGGGATATTCTCAAAGGTCAGGTACCGTCCGAAACAGGTGGCTGCTGCGACAATCAGCAACAGGGTCGCACTGGTGACGGCAGAACTGATGGTCACTTCTTTTACATCTGCAAAATTCATGGATCTATAAACAAAAAGCTCAATGAAAAAAGCATAGACGCATGCAACAACAGCAGCTTCATTGGCAGTAAATGCACCTGAAAAAATACCGCCGAAGATGATTACAATCAGCATGATCGCCCAGAAACCTTCCTTTAATATAGGATAGAGTTCATTAAAATTGGGCATGGGAAGCCGTTTAATATCCGCCCTGTTTCTGTATCGAATCCATGTATACAGACACACACATAAAATAATCAAAATGCCGGGAACAAATCCGGTGATAAAAAGGCCTTCCAACGATACATTGCTGATCATGGAATAAAAGATCATGCTGATACTGGGCGGAATGATGACACCCAGGTTGGGGGAAGTCGTCATCAGGCCCAGGGTATAATCCTCATCATATCCGTTTTTGATAAGGGCGGGTATCATGAACCCCCCAAGGGCGACCACGGTGGCAACCGTGGATCCGGAAATGGCGCCGAACAGACCACAGCCGATGACACCGGCCATTCCAAGACCTCCCGGCAGCCAGCTGACCAGGGCATTGGCCAGATTGATCAATTTTTCAACGGTTTTCCCTTTGCTCATGATATTGCCGCAAAGGATAAAAAACAGAACCACAACCAGTGCAAATTTATCAAGACTTCTAAAAAGCGTCTGCGCCATCAGAGCAAGCGGCATATCCAGAAAGAAGATAAACCCAATGGCGGCAGAAAAGAAAAGGCATAAGAAAACAGGCACATACGATGTCATGAACCCTAAGAGAATACATAAAATAATCAAATCACTAATCTGCATGAAAATAAGCCCTTTTATCTATTTCGAAAATCTTGAACCATTACCTGAACAGTTCTGATAAACAACATCACACCCATTACCGGCATAATGGAATATACAATAACAAGCGGGATCTGCATGATGATGGTTTTCTGGCTGGTTAAAAACTGCAGATGGGTCATCTGGTACCCATAGTAAACCATCATACCGGCAAAGATAAGCATCAGGATGTTGGAATAAAATGTCAAACCTGATTTAAGCTTGGGAAAAATCTGGACAATGGCGTCAATTTTTATCATTGCCCGCTGTTTGACTGCCACACTGGCACCCACGAATGTTGAGTAAATAATAACAATACGCACCAGCTCTTCACTCCAGGCAAGGGTATAATTAAACCCATACCTTAAAACAACATTGGCAAAGAGAGATAAAAGTGCGGCAATTACTATAACAAAAAGTAACCACTCTTCAATGTTACTGACCACTGTGTCAATTTTTTTTAAGATTTTCCCAAGCATAAACCAACATCCCATTAAGTGTTTCTTATCAATCAACAATTAAGTTATTTTAAAAAATCCTCAACTTCCTTTAAGAAATTAGCAGATTTATAGGTATCACCAGGATACAGTTTATTGAGTTCATCAGCATATTTTTCATAAGTGCCCTGGCTTTGCTGTTTTAACGTGGCCATATCTGCATCAGAAAGTTTGAAAAATTCAACCCCGGCGGCTTTTGCCTTTTCAATATTGGCATTCTCTTCGATCAGTGTTTTTTGACGGCTTTTTGCGGCAATGTCATGGACACTGGCAATAAAAGCTTCTCGAATGTCCGAGGGAAGACTTGCAAGCCAGCTTTTATTAAAAATCCAGATAAAAAGTCCCTGGGCATAGTTAATCTGGGTGAAATACTTGGCCACTTCAAATTTTTTAGTGACGTTACAAACAGTCAGCGTATGATCAAGGCCTGTGATAACCCCTTGTTTCAGAGCAACAGGCACATCGGGCCATGGCATGGAAACAGGGTTGAATCCCCAGTTTCTGTAGCTTAACTGGTTAACGGCTGCTTCTGCAATTCTAAACTTTACCTTTTTAGCATCTTCAATATTCTTGACAGGGATTGTAGTAGCCCAGCCGTAATTTCCATATCCAGTAATATCAAGACCGGTGATCCCCTGGTGATCCATTGCCATTAAAAAATGATCAAAAAGCGTTTTATTGGAAATAAATTTATCAAGCTTTTCAAAAGAATCCACAAGGAACGGCAGATTCACGACTCCAAATCTAGGTCCCAGGTTGGTTGCAGCAACCGAGCTGACGCCCATACCCTGGACAGCGCCCATCTGGACCATGTTCAGCACTTCCACCTCACCACCCAGCATGGAGTAAGGTTTAAAATCCACATAAACTTTACCGTTTGTTCTTTTCCAGACTTCATCGCGGATTTCAAAACCGGCAAGCACGCCTACCAGACCGGGCGTTGATACGTTAGAAACAATACATTTGTACTTTGCACCTGACGGGTCAAAATCCGGTTTCCATTTATCAAGCGAAGGGGCTCCGGAAAAAGCCGGTGAAGTGAGCATAAATGATCCAACCAGTAAAACAAGCAGTAACGTTAAAAATGTTCGAAGTTTCATACTTAGTTCCTTTCCTTAAAATTTAAATTTATAATTTGTGGTGCAGGCATTTAAAAAACCCGGCACCTGTTTCAACTTTTGGAATTCAACTAATTGCAGCTTAAATCATAACGCTCAATGGTCGCCTAACCTATTTGCAGTTCAATAATTAAGTCAAGCGCAATGGAGAATTATATTTAATCTAATTGTTTAAACGCCTCCTTTCGGCCGGTAAATCTTTCTCTAAGCTGGGGTTTCATAAGCTTCCCTGTGGGATTTCGGGGAACCTGGTCAAAAATAACCTTGCGTGGTACTTTGTAAAGAGATAGTTTTGATTTTGCAAATTCAATAACATCTTCTTCACTCATCTGCCTGCCTTCTTTGAGTTGAACCACTGCAAGAACAATCTCGACAAGCCTGTCATCAGGATATCCGATACATGCGACATCATCAATATCCGGATGATCCATCAGTGCATCTTCAATTTCAACCGGAAAAATATTTTCACCACCACTGGTCACCATATCTTTCATTCGGTCGACAATATAAAAATATCCTGCTTTATCTTTCTTTAATAAATCTCCGGTGTAAAGCCAACCATTTTTTAAGGTTTCCTGTGTTTTTTCCGGATTTGAATAATACTCCCGCATCATTCTGGGTGTCCTGAATATCAATTCCCCAACAGAGTCATCAGCAAGTTCCTCTCCTGTCGGGCCAACAATTTTGGCTTCAACACCAAAGGTTGGCTTACCAATGGAACCCGGTCTTGAAAGGACATCTTCCGGATACAGGTTGAACAATCCGCCGCCGCCGCCCTCAGTGATACCATAAATATTGGATACGGCACAGGGCAGCTTTTCCACAAGGAGCTTCATAATATCAAAGGGTACGGGTTGAGCACCGATCTCCATATATTTCCAGGATGACAGATCATACTTGGAAAGATCAATCTTTCCTTTTTCTATGGCATTGAGCAAGGCAATCCCAATGGGGACAACGAATAGTACATCCGTGCATTTTTCCTCGGCAATGGCTTCAATGATCCATTTGGGGTCCCTAAAATCCCTGATGATGGTTCCTGTGGCGCCGGTGGCATAGAAGGGTGCCCATAAAAACATGGTGCCGCTGTGGTATAAGGGTAAAAAGAATAAATAATTATCATCCTTTTGGACAAAATAGGTCATCCCGTTACCAACAGCAGTATTATTAATCGAGAAATGGGTGTGAAGTACGGGTTTGGGTTTTCCTGTAGTTCCTGAAGTGAACATCATGGCAAGGTCATGATCTCTGTCTACTTGTACCAGTGCATCTGATGTATCCGGGTATTCCTGGATGGTTTTAAAATCTATCATATCATCCGGGACATCCTTGCCCACACAGATATAAGTTTTTATGGTTGACAGATCTTTTTGAGCCGGCTGGACAACGCCTAAAAATTCTGATCCCAGGATAAAGACATCCGGGTTGCAAACTTGTGCTGCATAGAGGATATCGGAACTTTCAAACCGAAAATTAAGAGGAACCACAACCGCACCCAGCCGAATGACGGCATAATACGTTACCAGCCATTCCAGTGAATCTTTTTGAAGGTGCATGACAAAATCCCCATGCTTAACCCCCAGCTCTTTTGCCAAAAAATTAGCAGTTCTATTGATCTCGCCGTTAAATTCCTGCCAGGTAAAGGATCGTCTTTCACCCGTTGCCGGGGTTCGTTCGATCAGGCAAACCTTGTCAGGAATATGCCGAGCATGAATTGAAGCGTAACCTGAATAATTCAACGATGCCCTCCTTTTGTTTTTAAGTAATTATCGTTTTAAACCAGCTCTCTCCTTATAAACTTTTTCTTCTTAAATATGAACCTTGATCAATTTAAAAATTAACTTTATCAAGTCCTTTTAATCCGAGGATCTGCCTTGCCTCATCAGAGGTGGCAGGTTCAAGACTCATTTCTTTGGCAATCCGTTTTATCATACCGACCTGATCTGCACTGGCTTTTGCCATGATGCCTTTTCCGGCATAGATGGAATCTTCAAGCCCTACCCTTACATTCTGGGCACCCATTGCCATGGCTGTGGTGGTAATGGGAATCTGAAACCTCCCGCCTGCTGCTACCGACCAGGTAAAATTTTTCTCACCAAGAACTTCCTTTGCTTCATCATAAATCAAGACCAGGTGTTTGACCGAAGGTGTCATCCATCCGACCATTGGACCAAACACAAACTGGAGATGAACCGGCCCTTTTGTATAATTCTCTTCAAGAAGCCATTTGACATATGAGACATGCCCTAATTCATAAATTTCAAATTCAGGTTTGGTATTGATTTCAAGAAAGGTCTTTCCATAGATGATATCATCATTAAATGTGGGTCTGAAGGTTACATTTTTGCACAGCTCAAGATAATCTTTTTCCCAGTCAAATTTATACTCTTTAAACCGGCCTGCAATCTGGAAAATACCAAAATTAAACGGTGCCGGATCAAAAGAACACATTTCCGGTTTCAGTTTTTTAATGGGAATCAATTTTTCTTCAGTGGTTTGATTCATGCCGCCCCCGGTGGTGGGAAGCAGCACCAAATTACATCTGGCTTTTATCTTTGAACACACTTCCATGAACAGATCCGGATCTGATACCGGCAATCCGTTTTCAGGATTTCTTACATGAATATGGGCAATCGCTGCACCGGCCTCATGGGCTTTTACCGCATCTTCCACAATCTGGTCAGGAGTTATTGGAAGGTAATCACTCATGGTTGGAATATGAACTGATCCGGTTATCGCTGCTGTAATGATTATTTTATTCTCCATTTTGCTCACTCTCCTGTTGAAAAAAAGTTATCATCATTTCTTACACACTGTACTCTCCATTCAGGTCCAGCAAGAACATCCTCTTTTCTTTGACATTATCTATCACAAAAGAAGATTTTATGACCTGAATGCCTTCTATCTGGGTAAGCTTCATATTCATGAACTCCCCATAGGCTTTAATATCCTTTGCTATCACTTTTAGGATAAAATCATTTGCCCCGGCAATCTGATAGCACTCAATCACCTCATCCAACTCGGTAAATTTTTCTTTTATGGCAGCCACTGAAGAAAGACTGCTCAAGCTTAAACTGATATTCACCATGGCCATAATCGAAAACCCGATTTTTTCAGGATTAAGCACTGCTGTAAAATAAGAGATTACCCCTGCAAGTTCAAGCCTTTTAACCCTTTCAAGGGTGGCAGGGGCTGAAATCCCCACAATTTTGGACAACTTGGAATTTGTTGTTTTTCCATTTTCCTGAAGTGTGTTTAAAATCTGTTTGTCAATTTTATCCAGAACCATCCATCTACTTCCTTGTCTTGGAAATTATATTAAATTAAACCCATTATAAGAGTAAATGGTTATATTTTTCTTCAATCAATGGCAACAATTCTTTTAATGTCTCATCTATTTTATCGACCAGAAGGTCAATTTCCGGTTCTGTCATTACCGTGGACAGGATAAATAACCC
>JAHJLN010000355.1 GCA_018821715.1 Pseudomonadota bacterium
AGCGTGGAAATGGCATTAAAACTTGCCCTTGGCAATATCAGCGGAGGCAGATAAATGATCGTTGCAGTAATTGATAATTATGATTCGTTCACGTTCAACCTGGTTCACTATATCCTTCATACCGGTGTGGATGTAAAGGTTTTCAGAAACGATAAGATATCCATTGAGGATCTTAAAGCATTGAACCTGGGTGCCATTGTCATCTCTCCTGGACCTGGCCGTCCGGAAGATGCCGGTATTTCCATGGATGTTGTCAAACATTTTTCAGGATCTGTTCCCCTTCTCGGCGTCTGCCTGGGTCACCAGGTAATTGGCCAGAGTTTTGGCGGGGAAATCATCCATGCCAAACAGATCATGCATGGAAAAACATCGGTTGTCACCGCTGATGGTGAACATATTTATTCAGGCCTCAACAAACCCTTTACTGTCATGCGGTACCATTCCCTTGCGATTAGTGAAGAAAATTTCCCCGCCTGCCTGACCATTACGTCAAGGACACAGGATGGTGAAATCATGGGAATTCGGCATAAGGAGCATCCAACCCAGGGCGTACAATTTCATCCAGAATCCTTTATGACCACAGTGGGAAAAAGACTGATCCGAAATTTTATCAAAGGAGCATAAGACCATGACGTTTACCCAGAATTTGAAAAAAATTATTGCCGGACAGAATCTTGACCAGGACAGCAGTGCTTCAATGCTCATGGATATCTTTTCAGGAAACATCACCGAAGCCCAGATCGGGGCTTTTATGGCAGCCCTTGCAACCAAAGGGGAAACCTTTGAAGAGCTTGCAGGCGCTGCAAGGGCCATGAGACGTAAAGCCACAAAGATTCAGACCCTGTCCAAAAAGGTCATTGACACCTGCGGAACCGGAGGAGATGCTTCCGGGTCATTTAATATCTCAACCACCACGGCTTTTGTGGTGGCCGGTGCCGGTGTAACCGTTGCCAAGCACGGAAACCGCAGTATTTCAAGCAACTGCGGCAGTGCAGATGTGCTGGAAGAATTAGGCGTGAATCTAAGTATTGACCCTGAAATCGTTGAGGAAGCGATTAATGAGATCGGCATTGGATTCATGTTTGCGCCCATGTACCACGGTTCCATGAAATATGCCGGCAAGGCAAGACAGGAATGCGGTATCAGAAGTATCTTTAACATGCTGGGACCATTGACCAATCCTGCTGCGGCCAGTTGCCAGCTTTTAGGGGTGTATGCCCCCCAGTGTACTGAAATGTTTGCTCAGGCCCTGAAGCTTTTGGGTGTGAGTAAGGCTTTTGTCGTGCATGGCCATGATGGTATGGATGAAATCACTACCACGGCCCTGACAAGGGTATCAGAATTAGATAATGACACTATCCGGTCCTATGATCTTGATCCCCTGGATTTTTTTGAGGATTATGCAGACCTTCAAGATCTTAAGGGCGGGGATGTCAAACTGAATGCAGCCATTACCCGGGCTATCCTCAGAGGAGAAAAAGGCCCCAAAAGAGATATTGTCATTCTAAATTCGGGTGCAGCCCTGGTTGCCGCACAAATGGCAGACAGTATTAAAGACGGGATCCTTCTTGCTGAAAAATCCATTGATTCTGGCACAGCCTATGAAAAACTTGAATTACTGGTACAATATACCCGGGAGAACGGTTGATATGGGTGTTGACGGATTTTTAAAAAAAATGCTGGAAATAAAATTTGAGGAAGTATCAAAAAACAAATCAAGTATTCCTTTGAACACGATTCGCAGGGAAGCTGAGGCAACAGAACGAAAGCCAAGTTTTTTATCTGCCATGAAAAAAAGCAATTCAAATAATATTGGCATTATTGCAGAAATTAAAAAAGCATCTCCCTCCAAAGGTGATATACGGGTGGATCTTGATCCGGCCCTATACGCTGAAACCTATACCAAGGCTGGTGCCAGAGCCATTTCCGTTTTAACGGAATCGCACTATTTTAAAGGCAGTCTAAAAGACCTTGAAATCGTTTGCGCCCATACCGATCTTCCGGTTTTACGAAAAGACTTTACCATCAGTTCCTACCAAATTTATGAAGCAAAAAAAGCAGGCGCCTCTTCAATCCTATTGATTACGACCATCCTGTCCAAAGACCAGCTCAAAGATTATATTGTTCTTGTAAGGGAGCTTGGCATGGAGCCTCTTGTTGAAATCACTTCGGAAAAAGAATTTGAAACTGCTTATCAATGTGACGCAAAAATTGTGGATATGAACAATCGAAACCTTCAAACCCTTGAAACCGATCTTACGGTCTCCAAGCGAATTGCAGCGATTCTTCCTAAAGACATTATTCCTGTTGAAGCCAGCGGCATAGTATCTTTTGCAGATATACAAGAAGGACTTTCATCCAATATCTTCAACTTCCTTGTGGGTGAAAGCATTGTAAGGGCAAAAGACGCTGAATTGTTTATTAAAGAACTTCGGAATATCACATGATCCTGTCATGAAGAAAACAACACCCCAAAACACACCCTGGATTAAAATCTGTGGACTGACTGACCCTGAAAATGCACTTGGATGTGCCAACCTGGGTGCTGATGCCATAGGACTGGTCTTTTTTGAAAAAAGCCCCAGAAATGTGTCTGTAAAAAAGGCGGCACAAATTTCAAGCATTTTACCGGATCATGTTTTAACCATCGGGGTTTTTGTGAATGAATCCTATGACAATATCATGGAAAAAGTAAGACAATGTGCTTTAAAAGGCGTTCAGCTCCATGGGAATGAACCCCCAGCCCTTGCACACGGTCTGTTAAAAGAAAACCTTATTGTCATTAAAACACTTTTTGCAACCAAAGCGCCATTTCTAACCCAGGCCTCAGCCTATCCAAACATCTCTTTTTTCCTGGTTGAATATGGAAAAGGAATCCTTCCCGGCGGGAATGCAGAATCCTGGAATTATGAGTTGTCCCTGCAATTAAAAACAAAAACTCCGGTTGTTCTGGCTGGTGGACTTGATTCTGACAATATCTGCCAGGCCATCAGGACGGCTAATCCTATAGGCGTGGATGTCTCTTCCGGTGTTGAAAAAACTTATGGCATAAAAGACCTGAAAAAGGTCAATTCTTTTATCACCCAGATAAGATCCATGTCATAAAAAGCCAACCCGGCCTGACAGATATGTGTCAGTGCAATTCTTAAATTTTAGGCTTAGCCTTGATACTTAAAGGACAACCGTAAATTTGTTCTGAATTGGGCAGGCTTGCCCTCTTCGATTTTAATATCCAGCTTTTGAACTTCGGCAATCCTTAAATCCTTTAATGATCCGGCTGCCTTTGTAATAGCCTGAGTTGCGGCATCTTCCCAGGATTTTTGACTGGAACCGACAAGATCGATAATTTTGTAAACACTGTCACCCATGATTACCTCCCATACAAAAAAAAATTAATAAAAAGAACGGTGGTAGAGAAATCAGATCTTTTTGAATTCAGGGCAAATATAAGATGTGGAATATCAATGATTATATCGAATTATAAAATTTTGTCAAAAGTATTTTAACAAACCATTTTATCGAATCAGAATATTATTGCCCGGGTAGATCTTGGCATCAGTGGATAGATTATTAAGTTTTCGTAAAGCTGAGATACTTGTGTTATATTTTTTACTGATACTGTAAAGCGTTTCCCCTTTTTGCACTGTATGAAACATGGATGCCTTTTTTTCTTTTTTTATCGCCTTTTTTTCCGGTGTTACAGGCTTAGATGCCGGTTTTGGTATAACTGCTGCAACAGGTTTGCCCTTAAGCTGAGCAATACTTTTTTCAATATTCCCCATTCTCTCGGATAAGGAGTCAAATTTTACTGAAAATGCTGTTTCAAGCCGTGTCACCCTGTCTTTAACTATATCGACACCTGTCAAACTTTTTGTTGTTTTTTCATCTTCAGATTTGATAGATCCTTCATGGTTTTGAAGCGTTTGCTCCAAGAGTTCAATTCGTTTTTCAAGTTCGGTAAAAGATGTGTTTAAAGCGCCAGGTTTAACACTTTCGGTTTTAGAGCCGGAAGATCTGAAAAAAAGAAAAAATATATCATTATGGTTATCAACAGCGCCCCGAAAAGAATCAAGGCAAATTCATTTTTCTTTAAAAGGGAAGCACTCAACCGTTTAGTGCTGTCTGGTCCTTCAGAACCTTTTTTTTTA
>JAHJLN010000356.1 GCA_018821715.1 Pseudomonadota bacterium
ATATCCATCGGTTTCAAGAACAAGCTGAAGAATTCTTCGCATGCGGGGTTCATCTTCAATAATTAAAATTTTTCCAGGCAAATCAGGACTCCTTTGTTTGTTGGGTAAGACTGTCAGAAAGGGTGAGGGTTGACAAGGGGTTGCGCGGCAGATTGATCATTACCTTCAGCCCGCCGTGTGCCATGTTTTCTATGGATATTCGACCATTGTGGGCCAAAACGATCTGTTTGCAGACGGAAAGCCCGATTCCCATCCCTTTTTTTTTGGTTGTAAAGAACTTTTTAAAGGCATTCCCTATATTGTCTTTTGAAATGCCGGGCCCTGTATCACAAATATGAATGTCAATGGTGTCATCGGGCAGAGGGGTGATGGAAAGGGTGATTTTACCGCCGTCAGACATGGCATCTTCCGCATTGGTGATGCAGTTTAAAAAGACCTGCTGTAACTGCCTTGCATCAGCTGATATAACCGTGGTCTTTTCAGGAGCAATGACTTGAATTAAGACCCCTTTATTATGGTTGCCCGAATGTATCCAGCGGTCAATCATTGCAGCCGTTTCCAAATATAAATCAATGGCAGTAAGTTCAGGCGCTTTATACCGGGCAAGTCCCATCATGTTATTGATGACGGATTCCAGACCATACACTTCCCCAATAATATACGCCAAAAGTTCCTGACGGGTTTCAGGGTCTTGTGAATTTTTAGTCAGGTATTGGGCAGAACTTCGAATAATGCCCAAAGGATTTTTCAATTCATGGGCAAGAACAGTGGTCATTTCACCTAAGGCCGCCATTTTTTCCGACTGGACCACTTTGCTGAACATTCTTTCTATTTGTTTTTTGCTTTCAACAAGAGATTCATAATGAAGTGCATTTTCCAACGCCAGCCCGGCCTGGTTGGCAATGGTGGTGAAAAATTGAATATCCCTTCTGGTATAGGGTCTTTCGTCCTCTCTTTTTCCCAGCATCAAAAGCCCTGATAATCCGGTGCCACCTCTTAATGCAAAGATCAGCTCTATGCCATAGGATTGAAGCAGCAAAAGCTCATTTGCCAAAGACAGATCCCCTTTTAATGTATTGCAGAACAGATAATTTGTCCCGGGTGATAATCGGGTTGTCAGAAGGTTCACATTGAATGGCGTGTTTTCAAGGTCATGATGTTTAGGATAAAATTTAACGGTATTGTTATCAAAGATCAATAGCAAGAGGTGCCTGATATGAAAATCTTTTGGGATCGAGTATGTCAGAATAAAAATCAGATTTTTAAGGTTTATAGATGATCCGATACGCCGGCTTAAGGCCGGCAGGACATCATACCGGTAAAGGGCTCTGGGAAGAAAGACCTTATCTAGGGCAAATGAAATCAATCTGTTTATTGGTTCAAATAAAATGGCAATGGCAATGATGTAAATTAAAAACAGTTCTTCTGAGAATAGCGCTCTTCCGATGAAAATTCTTTTTAGAAAAATCATAAAGTATGAATATGAGATGGATAACAACCCGATTAAAAGAAAATAGGAGACGGTTCTGGAAATCATTTTATCCACATCAAGAAGCCGGTATCGAATCAGTGCGATAAAATATGCACCCGGGAGAATGACGCTTGAGATGACCACCAGTCTGAAAGAAATGATGGGATCATTAAACAGCATATTGGGGATGGCATAAAAAATAATATAAGGGCCAAAGGAGAGCCAGTAGGCACTGATGATCAGCTTGATCTGGTTTTTTTCAAGGGAAGAGGTCACCTTGCGATAATCAATGAAATGTTTTGCAAAGGCAATAAGGGCCATAAAGGGCAAAGCGATATTTCGCAGTCTCTGGAGCCAGCTCCAGAATTCACCGGTATTGTCTGCCAGCACAAGGGCGCTTGAAATACTCACCAAAGGTGCAACAAGATAAAAGGCAGCGATCAGGTATTTCTTGTTTTTAATGATATTCCGATCAGTTGGAAAGCTGAAAACAAAATGCAGGCAGGCGCCAAATGCCACCCAGTTGCAAATGGCCAGTGTAAAGAAACTCAAGGATATGATGTGGGGTTCAAGAATGCCGAAATACGACGGGAAGGTGGCAGAAAGTGTGGTCGCAAAAAATGAAAGTGTTATCAGAAACAGCAGGACCGGTTGCTCACTGAGGACCCGCAGATAAGACAATACGCCAAGAGAAATAAGGATGAACATCAATAAAAGATGGGGCCATGCAATGGAAAGAAACCTGAACGGGGAAACCGGGTTAAATTTTGGCTTTATTTCAATTCTTTTCCCGTCTCTTTTTATGATAATAATCCCTTTATTTTTTGAAAAATGTTTTGGAGAAACAAGAAAGGAGAGGATTTGATCATAATCAAGGGAGTTGATACTGACGATGACATCATTTATTTGTACCGGATTAAGCGGTTGATGAATTTTTCCAATCTTCAATCCTTGCTGGGTTTTATCCACCCTGAACTCCGGGGTGCCGTAATAAAGCACACACAAAGAAAAAATAAAGATCATAGAGATGGGTATGGAAACGATAATAAAGGGTAAAATATTTCGGATAAGGCGGTTATTCGGTTCTGGTGGTGGGTCTTGTGTGGTGATGCTGTCCAATCAGGAATCTCCTAAAAAATATTCATTTACCCAAAACCATTTGACTATACCAAAAAACTAAACTTTAGAGAAAGATTAAAATTATTATAAGAAAAATCAATTTCTTGGAAATTAAATTGAAAAAAGATTTTTCCCTTGACCTGTGATATATTTACCATTTAGTTTTACGAATATTTTCAAGCAAAGTAATATTGGTTTTCCCTGGAATAAACCGGGATTATCTGAGCATCTTTAAATAGAAAAAAGAAGATTTATTCATGGATTTTGCCAAGTGAAGGATAGAATAAAGGTTTTTAAATGATATGGTTGACTAATCAACTATATAT
Source organism: Pseudomonadota bacterium (assembly GCA_018821715.1). Taxonomy (GTDB): domain Bacteria; phylum Desulfobacterota; class Desulfobacteria; order Desulfobacterales; family Desulfobacteraceae; genus Desulfobacula. Next base: position 2,917 of record JAHJLN010000356.1, read on the forward strand.
AAAATTTTGAAACAGGCGTAAATTCTATAAGTACCACTTCTTATTATTTAATTGTAACGATTTTTTATTGAAATAATAATTTTTTACTTGACAATGCAATCGAGCTATCGCTATGTAGTAGCTATGAAATAGGTACAATGACAGGGTTATATTTCATAAAGGGGTTTCTTATTTTCTAAAGAGGAGAGGGGTGTATGTCATCAAACAAATTTTTTAAGCATGAAGGACCGTGGTCAGATGCAAATGATCCCCTGATGTGTTCCGATACCGGGGATTGGCGAAGCAAACGGCCGGTTGTTGACAAGGACAAATGCATTTTCTGCGGTTTTTGTGCGATCTACTGTCCGATACAGGTGATGGAGATGGTTGAATCTTCACATTTTTCACCTGACCTGGGATTTTGTAAAGGATGTGGGATCTGTGCCAAGGAATGTCCCAAAAATGCCATTTCCATGATGCCGGAGGGGGAGTTTACAAAATGAATACAAAAACGCAAAAAAAATCACAGATTAAGGTCATAACCGGAAATGCCGCTGCAGCCATTGCTGCAAAACTTGCCCGGCCGGATGTGGTGGCAGCATACCCGATTACTCCTCAAACCGAGATTATTGAACAGATTTCCCAATTTCATGCAAATGGAGAGATGGATTGCGAACTGATTACTGTTGAAGGTGAGAACTCTGCCATGAACGCGGTTATGGCAGCTTCCCTTGCCGGCGGAAGAGTTTTTACCGCCACATCTTCATGGGGCCTTGTTTTTATGTATGATGCGGTTCTTGCAACAGCCGGGGCCAGAGCTCCCGTGGTCATGGTGAATGTCAACCGGGAAACACCGGGGATTATCGCTGTATCTTCCGGTCAGCAGGATATGATCTCCACCAGGGATGCCGGATGGATATTTCTTATTGCAGAGGATTGTCAGGAAGTTCTTGATTTGGTCCTCCAGGCCTATCGCCTGGCCGAGGATTATGATATCCAGGTACCGGTCATGGTTCATTACGATGGGTTTTACCTGTCTTATCTGTCAGAAGGCGTGGATGTCCCTTTTCAGGAAGATGTTGATGCCTTTCTGTCGGTCTTAAAAGATCAGCCTGAAAGAACAAAGCTTGTTCCGGGAGGAAAACTGGGGTGCGGATCCCATGGCATCCTTGGCGGATATCTTGAGCTTCGGTACAAACATGTGTCTGCCATGGAACGATCCAAAGCAAAATTCAATCAGATAGATCAGGAATTTTTTGAGATTTTCGGCCGCAGTTACGGTGGTCTGATTGAAGAATATCGGATGGAGGATGCTGAGGTGGTTCTGGTGGGGTCAGGCTCCATGTGCGGTACCATTAAAACCGTTATTGATGAAAAAAGAGATGCCGGCATCAAGGTCGGCCTTTTAAAGATAAGAATGTACAGACCTTTCCCTGGAGAAGCCATGGTAGCTGCTCTCAAAGGGAAAAAAGCCATTGGTGTCGTGGACAGGAGCTTGTGTTTCGGATTTAAGGGCGGCCCGATTTATACGGAGTTAAAAGCCTTTGAAACTCAACTTGGCGGGTCAAAAATGATCAGTTTTATTGATGGTATTGCAAATACAGATATCACAACTGCCAACGTGGGAACAATGATTGATACAACTTGTGACCTGGCTGCGGGCAAAGAGGTCCGTGAAGTCACATGGGTTTCATATCCTGAAGCCCAGGAAGAGGGAGGGCTTTAACATGACCGAACAAAAAAAAGGCAAACTGACAAACGTACTGGATTACCTCAAGCATGAGGATCCCTTTTCAAAAGGCGTGGCATTCTGCCCGGGTTGCGGTCTGGAGCTTTTATTGCGATTTATCCCCCAGGTATTGGGAAATGATATCGTAATGACAGGAACTCCATCCTGTTCAGCTCCTGTACTCCTTGGCCAGAACAATCAATCCTGGCATAAACTGTCGTATTTTGGAACATTGATGACCGGAGCTGCGGCAAATGCCACAGGCCTTGCAAGGTATTACAGGAAAGCCAAAATTGACAACACGGTTGTCTGTTTCAACGGGGATGGAACAGCAGCTGATATCGGGTTTGGAAATCTTTCCGGTGCGGCCGAGAGAAATGAGCCCTTTATCTATATCTGCTACGACAATGAAGGATATATGAATACCGGTATCCAGAAAAGCGGTACCACTCCTTTTGGCGCCACCACTACCACTACGCCTTTAGGATCTGCTTCCAAAGGAAAGAATCTGCGCCGTATGAATCTGGCTTTAAAAATGGCCATGCACAAGATTCCCTATGCCGCAACAGCAACATTGAGCGATCTGGAGGATCTTGCCAAAAAATTGCTCAAAGCCAAGGAAGCCAAAAAAAGAGGCTTTGCCTTTCTGCATGTTTTTGCTCCCTGCACCACCGGATGGGGGTATGCCCCTGAAAATACCATTGAGGTCTGTCGAAGGGCAGTCAAAACAAATTACTTCCCCCTGTGGGAAGCTGAAAACGGCAAAATCAGGATGACCAAAACCGTCAAAAAACCCAAACCTGTATCCACCTATACTGAATTGATAAAAAAATTCGCTCATTTGAATGAAGCAGATCTTCAGATCCTTCAGGATGATATTGATTACGAATACTGTATGTTGGGCGGGTTGAGCGTACTGGAAGGAGAATGTCAGCTTCCGGTATCTTTAGAAGATTAAAGGAGGAAATGACAATGAGCGAAGTCAGATTTCACGGCAGGGGTGGACAGGGCGTTGTGACGACATCAAAAATTCTTGCCAATGCGTTTGCCAGAACCGGACAATTCGGTGCCAGCTTTCCCATGTTTGGGTTTGAAAGAAGGGGAGCACCGGTTACGGCTTTTGGCAGATTTTCACATAAGAGAATCAGAGAAAAAACACAGATCTATAATCCGGATATTATTGTTGTCCTTGATCCCAGCCAGAGAAATTCAGCTGCTGTGTTTCAAGGGCTGCTGCCGGGCGGCATGATGCTGCTCAATGATTCGGATAACAAAATAAATGTCTCACATGAGAACTTGAGAAAGCTGGGCATTATTAATGCCAATAAAATAGCCCTGGAGGAAATCGGCTTGTCTATTCCCAACACGGTAGTTGTCGGTGCATTTGCCAGAATGTCGGGGTTGCTGGATATTGAGCCGTGTTGTGACGCATTGCAGGATTATTTTTCAGGGAAAAAGCTTTCTGCCAATATTGTGTGTGCAAAAAGAGGGTTTGAAGAAGTGGAACTATTTGATCTTTAAAATCAGGGCAATTTAAAGATCAATAAGGGGATAACTTTAATTTTTATAAAGGAGCTGTTATGCCTAGATGGGGAATGGTAATCGATGTAAAAAGGTGTATAGCTTGCTGGGGTTGCACTATCGCATGTAAAGAGGAACATTTTCTGCCTCGCGGGGTATTCTGGAACAGGGTACTCATAGGGGAGACCGGAAAGTTTCCATCATCCAGTAAGTTGATTTATCCGATTCTTTGCAATCATTGTTCTGATGCTGCTTGTGTGGAAGCTTGCCCCACAGGAGCAACCTATGTCAGAGAAGATGGGATTGTCGCCATTGATGATGAAAAATGCGTCGGGTGCAGAGCCTGTCTTGTCAGCTGTCCATACCAGCAGCGAACCTATTATGACCAGAGCATCAAGGACAGGGAGTATTTTCCCGGACAGGGTAAGACCGAGATGGAATTGATCGGGGAAAAATTATATCCGTTCAAGCTTGGTACAGTGATCAAGTGTAATTTCTGTACGGAAAGACTGGAAGACGGCATTAAAAAAGGCCTCACCCCAGGGAAGGATGAGGATGCCTCTCCTGCATGTGTCAATATCTGTCCGGTCAGTGCACGTATTTTTGGTGATCTGGATGATCCGGACAGTGAAATCAGCCGTCTGATCATGGAGAAAAAAGGCAAACAACTCCGGAAAGAATTTGGCACTGAACCGGCAGTCTACTATATTGATTAATTTACAGGGGGAGATATGACCTATAAAACAGATGAAATTTGGGAAGATAAATGGGTAAATACCACCTGTGGCGTATGTTACTGCGGTTGTGCAGCAAAGGTCAGGGTGGTGAACGGCGTTCCCGTAAAAGTTGAAGGAATAAAAGACAGTACCATGGGCGGTGACGGGTCTGGTCTTTGCGGTAAAGGCACGGCAGGATTGATGTATTACCATGATCCCAACCGGATTAAAAAACCGCTGTTGAGAACCAATCCTGAAAAAGGGATCGGGGTGGATCCGAAATGGAAAGAAATTGAATGGGATGAAGCCCTTGACATCATTTCCACCAAGATGAAAAAAATCATGGAGGATGATCCCAACAAGATCCTTTTCACCAATCAGACCATGAGAGCCAGTGACGGCCCCCACAACCACCCGTATTTTTATGCCCAGGCATTCGGCGTAAAAAACAACGGGAATTTTATCATTGGCGGCGGCAGTCTTCACTGTGGAAATGCCTGCCATATGCTGGGCGGCCTGATTCATGGTGCGTGGTCCATTGCACCGGACTGGCGCTACACCAAATATGTATTGAAATGGGGCTCCAGTAAAGGTACCGGCTCCGGACATTCAGCCATGACCAATGCAAGGCTTCGGGCGGATGCGATTCGGCGCGGCATCAAGGAAGTTGTTTTTGATCCCATGGGGAACTTTGCCGGCGGCAAGGCAACCGAATGGGTTGCTATCCTGCCGGGTACCGATACAGCGGTCGGTCTGGCAATCGCCAACTATATCGTGAATACCCGGGGTGAAATGGACACGCTTTACCTTAAAGCCAAAACCAATTTCCCGTATCTGATAAAAGAAGACGGCACCTACATGCGTCATGAAAAAAGTGACAAACCCTTGATATTTGACAGCAGAGAAGGCAAGATCAAGGAATATGACGACAAGACGCTTGCCTGGGAAGATTGTGCCCTTTCAGGCGAATATGAATATAAAGGTGAAAAGGTCAGGCCCTGTTTTGTACCTTTTAAAGAGCATTTAAAACAGTATACACCGGAATGGGCCTCTAAAATATCAACCGTTCCCGTGGCCAAGATCCTGCAGGTGGCAAAAGCCTGGGTAGACAATGCCCAGATCGGCTCCACCATTACCCTTGAAGGAAAGACATATCCGTACAGACCGGTTTCCTCTGTGACCTTCCGCGGATCACAGGGACACTCCAACGGTATCCACCAGGTGGCGGCTATTGATCTCATGGCCCAGCTGGTGGGTGCGGAAGACGTACCCGGGGGAACGCTTGGATGGCCTGCCATAAGACACGCCTATCCGGGTGGCAACTATGAGCAGACTTGCAAAGTTGGTACAGACGGGGTTATTGTTCCTTCTGTGTTCTACTCCCATGATCCCTGGCCGGTTCATGCCCCCAGCCTTCCTGCTACCAACATGGGGTGTGTCGATATATGGACCCACTGTACCCTTTCCCATATTCCCTATACCGAAGAAGTGGACTACATCCATGAAAAATTCGGCATGAAATCCAAACCGGAAATGATTTTTGGTATCGCAGCCAATTTTGTTATCAGTAATTCCGACTGGGATACGGCCGTTAAAAATTTTAAAGACTGCTTTGTGGTTCAGATGGATCTGTGGGTCAATGAAACCGACCAGGCCATTGGTGATATTATTCTGCCGGATGTATCCTATCTTGAAAAAGACTGCTGGTCTTCAGAAATCGATGCGTTCTTCTTTTCAGGCAGTCCCTCCCATGAAAACTGGTATGTGCACATGCAGCAGCCGGTTGCCAAACCGATTGGAGAATCGCGTTTTTTCATGGATGTCTATATTGATGTGGCCAACCGTGTGGGAGTTCTGGATAAATTTAACGCTAAACTCAACGATTACTATGGTGTCAAGGATCCGGAACTGCAGATCAAACCCGGGGAAGTCTTATCCTGGAAACAGATCGGAGAAAGATTTTTGAAATGGGTCTATGGCAAAGACGCGGGAAAAATCCAGGAGCAGGGGTATGCCACATGGAATAAACCCATTGAGGATGTCTACTGGCGATGGGATATTGATTCCAGGTGCCCGGTTTACATGGAATACCTGCTTCATGACAGAAAACGTATGGAAGAGATATTTGAAGAAACCGGTTTTGATCTGGAATTTGATATTGACCAGTATACTCCGCTTCCAACCTGGTTCTGGCCCGAATCCCATAAGGATCTGAATGCGGAGTTTGATTTGCTGGCATTTTCCTACCGGGATATCCTGCAT
>JAHJLN010000357.1 GCA_018821715.1 Pseudomonadota bacterium
GCCACCTTTAGAACCAAATCGAAAAGGGAAGTTGTTAGAAAGTGTCAAGCCATGTTTGTATACTTTCCCTGGGTGATGGGACGTCCGGGGGAGCCTGCTGAAACAGCTTTGGATGCCACCGGACTTTGTAATGATTTATCTTTATGCACCATGGAGATGGCCAATATTGTTCAGTGGATCAGCGCAGGTTATAAGGCAGGTTATCTGAGTGATTCTCAAACCGGCCTTGAAATCAGCAAGCTTGGAACCTGGGAATTTTTTGTAACCCTCTGCAATATGATCGCTTATCGCAAGGGATTTGGTGATATTTTAGCTCAAGGACTCCTGAGGGCTGGAGAAACCCTTGGTATAGAAGCCAGGAATCTTTTTGCCAATGAAGTTTCCGGTGTAGGTGATGGTGCCACTTATTCTGCAAGAGAGTATTTGATGAACGGTTTGCTGTATGCCTTTGAGCCCAGGCAGCCCATCGCCATGCTGCATGAGGTGAGCAGGATTGTCGGCATGTGGGTCATGAACTTGCAATATCCAGGATCCAATCCGGTTTCTGCGGATGTATATCGAGCGGCGGCAGCCAAATTCTGGTGTCATGATAAGGCCTGGGATCTGAATACGCCTGAAGGCAAAGCCATGGCGGCTACACGCATCATGGATCGTACCTATGTTAAGGACAGCCTGCTGCTGTGTGATTCTTGCTGGCCATTAATGTTTTCAAACCATACAAAAAATAACGAGGGTGATGCAACTTTGGAGGCCCGCATCTTCAATGCAGTAACCGGAAAAGATCTGGATGAGACTGCCTTGCTCAAATTCGGTGAAACCATTTTTAATCAACAGCGTGCTATTCTTTTACGGGAAGGTTGGGACCCGAAAACCGATGATATGGTTGCAGACTTCAACTTTACAGATCCGGTTCAATCTGTTTTTATGAACCCTGATGTGCTTGTGCCCGGTGAAGGAGAGACTGTTTTGAGCCGTAAAGGCCAGACCTTGGACCGGGAAGTTTTTAAAAAAATGCGAGATGAGTTCTATCAATTGCGAGGGTGGAACCCTGAAACAGGCTGTCCAACCACAGAAAAGCTTCATGAACTGGGGCTTTTGGACCTTAACTTTACAGCCTGATATTTCAGGTTTTTATTCTCGGCGGTAACCATGGAAGACAACAGTCAAGGCAAGAGTAAAACACAGATGAAAAAAGAGGCTGAAGAACGCCAAAAATTAGGAGAAGAACTCACCAAGCTGTCCAGCCAGCAATTGGAACGTATAAAGCTCCCCGATAATCTGCGGGCCGCAATTATTGAAGCCAGATCCATTAAATCGAACATTGCAGGCAGACGGCAGAGGCAATTCATCGGAACCCTGATGCGCGATGTGGACCCGGAACCAATCCGTCAGGCATTGCTGCAAACTGATGCCGACCTTTCCGTTGGATCCAAAATCGTCGTCAAAGAGACACGGATGTGGCTTGACAGGCTATTGGCGGGTAATCCGGATAGCATGGAAGCGTTTATCCGTGTCTGTCCAGAACTGGAACGTCAGAGACTGAGACAACTGTTGAGAAATATCAAAAAAGAGAAAACAGCCGGTAAATCTTTCGACTCCTTAAAAACACTGGAACAGCTCATTATGAAGAGCATGAACGATAAATCAAAGACACAGGATGGTTTTTAAGATAACTGATTATTAAATAAAAAGAGGAGAATGTACGAATGCAAAAGGACCGCAAATTGATTTCCATAGTGGCAGTATTGTTTGTTTTTTTATGCATCCAAGTACCATCATCCGCATGGGCCGAGGGTAGCTCACCTTTAAAAGTAGTAAAAAACTTTGCCCAAGCTTATTTTATGCTTGATCCCTCAATGACGGAATATCTGAGCAAAGCGGCTTTGATGACTGAAGGAGAAGTGGACACAACCAAGCTTTATCTTGAAATGAAAGCTGCTGAGGCGCATAATCAAGGGCACAATATCAGCTATTTTCGGATGCATCCCATCATTATAAAAACCACGGTTTTAAGTATGGATGATTCGTCAGCAAAGGTTGAGTTAACTGCCACCACCATTCGCAATATCAATCCATTGTACAGGATTGTTGGGTTTGTTTTCGGTTTGCTTCAAGAGCACGAAGTTCACGGAATCATCCCTGTCATCAAAGAAGATGGGGAATGGAAGATAGGTCCGGGTGCTATTGATATGCCCCAATAGGCTTTTATTAATTTTAAAGCTGACTTGAGATAGCAAAATGATGATTAAAAAACTGGTAAAATCAGTGATGGATTTTACGTCACAGGCTCCCCAGCCGAACCGATTTGTCTTTTAGAAGGGCCGGTACCTGTTTTTTTGATGGCGGTTTCTCAGGTTAAGGATAATTAACCGTGCGTGTGCAAGCACATTTTAACAGGAGTGAATTATGGCTGTCGGGTGGGCCCGTGATGGGGCTGTGCAGGATCAGATTGATGCCAGTGTAAAAGATGCGGTAACCTTAGCCAGAAGGCGTTTGCCTAGTGGTGAGAGCTTAACGCACTGTAAAGAATGTGGCGGTGTTATTCCGGATGCCCGGCGTAAAGCAATCCCCGGGGTTTGTTTGTGTGTCGGGTGTCAGTCGGAATTTGAAACACAGCAAGCAACAGTTAGCAGTTACAATCGGCGCGGCAGCAAAGACAGTCAATTGAAATGACTTCCATTAGATGCTAAGGTTATCAGCATCGAAGTATGCTTGGCATCATTGGTTCATTTGTGGAGTTAGGCATCATGGTTCCGGAAGACCAAATGCAGGAGGCAACAGAAATTGTTGAACAGCTACTAAAATCAAAAGAAGTATTGATCGTGAGAACAGAAACAATATTATCTTAAAGAAATTGAAGTGGTAAATCTTCGAGCGTATAAACATGGGGAAATTATTACGATTTATTATAACCCTGATGATCCGCAGTCAGCTGTGGTAATCAAAGGGGTGAGTGGTGGTATCTGGTCAACGATGATGGCTGGGGGCTGTCATTTTTAAAAAAGACCAGCCCCTGTTTTTAAAAATGACAGATCTTATCTTCCCACTATGGTCCGGCCGATGATCATTTTTTCGATTTCCTTTGCCCCTTCATAGATTTCAAGGACTTTTGCCGCCCTGTAGAAGCGTTCGATATCATAATCATCAAAATATCCGTATCCGCCGTGGAGCTGAAGGGCTTCGTCAACCACTTCAACGGCAATGCGTGAGGCATACAGTTTTGCCATGGCAGTCACGTGAGTATCGGGTGTGCCATTGTCCAGCAGCCAGGCTGCCTTGTACATGATGTTTCTGGCAAGTTCAATTTTTACGGCCATATCAGCAATTTTGAACTGGACACCCTGAAAACTGCCAATGGGCTTTCCAAACTGTTTCCGGCCCCTGACATGTTTGACCGCCATGTCCAGAGCGCCCTGGGCAAGCCCTACACCATGGGCGCTGACATAGGCGCGGCTTCTGTCAAAAAAGGCCATGAGCTGATGAAATCCGTTTCCCCGGGTTCCCAGAAGATTTTCTTCGGGTACACGGACATTGGTGAGGTAAATGGCGGCTGTGTCTGAACAGCGCAGCCCCATTTTGCCGTGCATGGCCTCTGCCTTGTACCCGGGCCTGTCTGTCTCAACAATGATGATACTGTGGCGTTTGGATCTTGACGTCGCATCCGGGTCGGTTAAGGCATAAATCAGCATGAAGGTTCCGCGGGTTCCGTTGCCGATCATGACTTTTGATCCGTTAAGGACCCATTCATTGCCTTCTTTAACCGCTGTTGTTGAGGCGGCAAGCGTATCAGAACCTGCATCCGGTTCTGTAATGGCAAATCCCATCACCGCATCACCGGTAAAAATAGGGTCTAAAAATTTTTTACCCTGTTCATCGGTTCCAAAAAGGAGAAACTCTTCCGCCCCAAAGGTTAAAGAGCAAAGCTGCTGGCTGATGCCGGGATCAACCTTCCAGAGTTCTTCTAAAACAATGGCCTGCTCAAGAAACCCTAGGCCAGGTCCCCCGAACTTTTCAGGAATGAAAAGGCCGATAAGGTCCAGCGCCCTTGCTTTTTTGACAATATCTGCAGGATAGGTTTCATTTAAATCAAATTCACGACCGACCGGTGCCAGTTCTCCTCTGGCAAATTCTCTTGCTGCTTTTTGAATCGATTTTTGTTCCTTTGTCAGTAAAAAATCCACTTATCTGTCTCCTTATTTCAAATTTAGCGAGTATGGAATTTAAATAGTTGCATAAAAATATTTTTGGTTTTACAGCGGGATGTTTCCATGTTTTCTGAAGGGTTCGGGCCGTTTTTTATTTTTGAGCATCAACAGCGCCTTGATGATCTGGGTCCGGGTTTCAGACGGTTCGATAATCTTGTCTACCAGCATATTGGAGGCAGCATGGAAAGGATTTGAATACTTGTAATCATATTCCTGGATTTTTTGTGCCTTGAATGCCTGCGGATCCTCAGCTTCCAGGATATCCTTTCGGTATATGATATTGATGGCGGCTGCAGTATCCAGCACAACGAGTTGGGCTACCGGCCAGGCCAGCATCAGGTCTACTCCCATTCCGGCACAGCACATGGCCATGACGGCACCGCCGTATTCTTTCCTCAATGCCAGTGTAATCTTTGGTACAGTGGCCTCTGCATAGGAATACAGCATTTTGGCGCCATGCCGGATGATACCGGCATGTTCCTGGTCAACGCCTGGGAAATATCCGGGCACATCCACAAAATTAACCAGGGGGATGTTAAAACAGTCGCAGAATCTGATAAATCGCGCGGCCTTGTCTGAAGAATGATAATCCAGGCATCCGGCCATGACCGACGGCTGGTTGCCGACAATACCGACGGTATCTCCGTTAAGTCGGGCAAGACCCGTAATGATATTGGGGGCAAATTCCGGCAGAATTTCTAAGAATTCTTTATTATCCACCACCTCGCAAATAACCTGATGCATGTCATAGGCCCGTTTAAACTCTGCCGGTACAATATCGGTAAGGCTTTCATTCTTACGTTCCAAAGGATCATTGCAGGAGATGGAGGGTGGGGCCTGATCATGATTGGATGGCAGAAAGCTTAAAAGGTAACGGATCAACTGGATGCTTTCCGAATCTGTTTTTGTGACAAAGTGGGCCTGTCCCGTTATACGGCTGTGAACACGGGCACCGCCCAGTTCCTCAAGGTTCACGGTTTCGCCGGTCACATCCTGGATGACTTTTGGACCGGTGATCACCATCTGACTCTGTTTTTCAATCATAATGATAAAATCCGTCAATGCCGGTGAATACACAGACACGCCGGCGCAGGGGCCCATGATACAGGAAATCTGGGGGATAACCCCGGATGCGGCAGTATTTCTCAAGAACATGCCGGCCACTCCTTTGGAGGCAAAAAAGCCTTCATGCAGCCTTCCACCGCCGGAATCATTCAGGCAGATCAACGGGGCTTTTACCTTCAGGGCCTCATCCATGATCCTGCAGATCTTCTGGCCGTGGATGGTTCCGACAGATCCGCCCAGAACGGTTGAATCCTGGGCATATGCAAAGGCAGTACGGCCGTCAATCATACCATACCCGATTACCACACCATCGCCTGGGACTTTTCTTTTTTCCATTCCAAACTCCATGCACTGGCTTTCGGCCAGGTCATTTAACTCCACAAAACTGCCAGGGTCAAATAACAGATCAAGCCGTTCCCTTGCCGTTAGTTTTCCTTTGGAACGATGGCGGTCCATTGCTTTTTCACCACCCCCCATGAAGGCTTTTTTTTGAAGGGTTTTTAATCTTTCAAGTTCTTTCTGGTGTGTTTTTGCGGTCATGATCAAAATGTCCTTGTATTAAGTTATATACGCTTTAATAAAGTCATGAACTAGTGAATTTTATTGCGTTTTCATGACAGATCATTAGACGTTGTATACTGTATACAATTATCAGGTGTCAAGACTATATTTTAAAAAAATATCTGATAAGGTTGGCGTCATTTTATCCTTTAAAAGAGATGCTTTCCTGTTCAATGATGGCTTTTGTCAGCTCAGTTTCATCCGTTTTTATCATTTTCTGACAATTTTGACAGACCATATGCTGTTTTTTGACTTTGATGAATAAAGAGAGGTGCCGTGCTGGTTTTCAGGGCAGACCACGACAAGACAGATATCCTGAGACCGCATCTGCACAGGTATCTCCGTCAATGGCTGAGGAAACGATTCCTCCGGCATACCCTGCACCTTCTCCGGCCGGGAACAACCCTTTAACCTGCGGGTGCATCCAGGTTTTTGGGTTTCTGGGAATTCTAACCGGTGAGCTGGTCCGGCTTTCAACTGCCAGCAGGGTTGCTTCATTTGTGACATAGCCCTTCATTTTACGGGCAAATACCTTTAGTCCGGCTTTCAGGCGCTCACTGATAAACGGTCCCAGCACCTCATTAAGATCAAAACTGATAATTCCCGGTACATAGGATGTGGCGGGCAAAGAGCTTGAAATTTTGTTCTCAAGGAAATCCGTCAGGCGCTGGGCAGGGGCGGCCAGGGTTTTTTGGCCGCTGTGAAAGGCTTTTTTTTCGATTTGCTGTTGAAATTCAAGCCCGGCAAAATGCCTGAATTTTTCATAAGGGCCGTATACCTTGGAATCAATGGATACGACCACTCCTGCGTTTGCATAGGGCAGGTTACGCAATGAAGTGGACATCCCGTTGAGAACCAGTTCTCCAGGCGCTGTTGATGCCGGGACCAGCATGCCGCCGGGACACATGCAAAAAGAGTAGACACCTGCTCCATCAACCTGGCAGGCCAGGGAATACTCTGCTGGGGGCAGACAAGCGCTTTTTTCAGACCTGCCATACTGGATGGTATTGATCAGCTCCTGGGGATGTTCTACGCGTACCCCCATGGCAAAAGGCTTGGCTTCCATCAGAATGCCGTACCGGTCCAGGAGCTGATAAACATCCCGGGCAGAGTGTCCTGTCGCCAGAATAACGGCATCGGCTATGAATTCTTTTTGCTGCGTTCTGACCCCTTGTATTTTTTGATCCTTTAAAACCAGGTCAACGACCCGTGAATTGAAATGGATTTGTCCATTGGCGGCAAGGATTGTATCCCGGATATTTTTAATGATTCCCGGCAGCCTGTTGGAGCCGATATGGGGATGGGCATTGACCAGAATATCATGAACAGCGCCATGCTGAACAAGGATGGACAATATCTTTTTTACATCTCCCCGCTTGGTGGAGCGGGTATACAGTTTTCCATCACTATAGGTTCCGGCACCACCTTCACCAAAGCAATAATTGGAATCTGGATTTATAAGACCATCTGTTTGCAGGGTTTTAAGATCAAATCGTCTGTCCCTGACATTTTTGCCTCGATCCAGTACGATCGGCCGGATTCCCAGTTCAATCAGCCGAAGCGCTGCAAATAGCCCGGCAGGGCCGCTTCCGACTATGATCACCTGCTTTTTTTGCCCTGTCGGGCCATAGTGAACCGGTTGATACAGATCCTGGACAGGCTCACCGATATAAACCGATACCTGGATCTGGTACACGGGCGTCCGGCTGCGGGCGTCCATGGATCTACGGGTGATCTGGACGGCATCTATGTCTTCAACCTGTATGGTTAAGGCATCTGCTGCCGATTGCTGGATAAATGACAGTTCATTTATCTTTTCAGGCAGGATTCTTAAGCTGATTTTTTTGATCATTCATGCCGCCTTTTAGTGTATCACAGGTATTGTTGTCGAATCCGTCAAAATATTTATTGTATTGGTAAGATAGAAATCGAGTTGTTGTCAATGGAAGTGTATCCTTTGCTTGACAAAAAACATTTTTTTATCTTATGTCTTATTCTGCTTTGTTTTTTTAAACTGTTCTTATCTCATAATTATAAAATGTGGCACGGAGAATTAAAAATTGTATCCTGCTAAGTTATCCTATTCGCAATTAGAGCAGAAAGTCAGGGATCTTGAAGAAAAAATTCAACTCCTCACTATTACGGAAAAGAGTGCAGAAAAATCCAAAGAACTGTTTCTTGATCCCAATGACCAGTTAATGGCGCTTCTGGAAAATTCCGATGACTATATCCTGATCAGTGATGAAAAGGGTGTTCCCCAGATTTTTAATCCAGCCTATGCAAATCTTATGAAAGAGTTTCTGGGGTTTGAAATGAAACCCGGTATTCAGCCTCACAAGCATCTGGATGATCCGGAGGCTGTGGCATACTGGGATAATATCCACCAACGGGTTTTGAGTGGTGAAAAGTTTAAGACACAAGTCGCACAAGAAATTAAACAAGGGAATATTCAATACTTTGAAAGCTCTTTTTGTCCTATTTTCAAAGATGACAAGATTAAGGGATTTACTGAACTGACCCGGGACATTACCGTTCAGAAAACAACTGAAGACGCATTGCTTGAAAAAGCCACAGTTGTTGAGCAGGCGGCCGGAAGCATTATCATTACAGACCGTCACGGATTTATATCATACGTTAACCTGGCGTTTGAAAAAATTTCAGGATTTAGCAGAGATGAACTCATCAACCAGAATTTCAAGATTTTAAAAAGTGAAAAACATGATCCTGATTTTTATCAAAAAATGTGGCAAAAAATTTCCAAAGGTGATGCCTGGACCGGATATATTACCAATCGCATGAAAAATGGACGTTTTGTTGAATTTGAAACTACGATTTCACCGATTAAGGATGCTGCCGGCAATATTATTAAATTTGTTTCCATCAACCGGGATGTTACCCAGGAAAAAGCCCTTGAAGCACGACTGTTACAGGCACAGAAAATGGAGGCAATCGGTACTTTGGCCGGTGGCATTGCCCATGACTTTAATAACCTTCTGGCCGGGATTACCGGCTATACTGAAATCGCGTTAATGGATTGCAAAATAGATTCCGAGATATATGACAGCCTGACCAAAAGTCTGAAGGCCTGTGAAAAGGCAAAGGAACTGGTAAAGCAGATACTGACATTCAGTCGTCAAAAAGAAATAGAACATAAGCCTGTAAAAGTAGAGCCAGTTATCCTTGATGCGATCGAACTTCTTCGACAGTCAATTCCTTCATCCATAGAAATCAAGTATTTTATCACTTCAAGAACAACC
The DNA here is from genome assembly GCA_018821715.1 of Pseudomonadota bacterium. Taxonomy (GTDB): domain Bacteria; phylum Desulfobacterota; class Desulfobacteria; order Desulfobacterales; family Desulfobacteraceae; genus Desulfobacula. The sequence goes on from JAHJLN010000357.1 coordinate 9,089, forward strand.
ATTATGGCAGATCCTTCCCAACTTCACCAGGTGATCATGAACTTGTGCACCAATGCCTGTCATGCCATGCTTGACGCTGGCGGAACAATTACAATTAAAGTTGAAGATGAAAGACTGGAAACTGAATATTTCCATGAGCTGACCCACCTGAAACCAGGGAACTATCTAAAGCTCTCTGTTGCAGATACGGGTCACGGCCTGCCGAAAGAAATGTTGGATAAAATATTTGATCCTTTTTTTACCACAAAACCGGTTGGCAAAGGAACAGGTCTGGGACTTTCAGTTTCTTA
>JAHJLN010000358.1 GCA_018821715.1 Pseudomonadota bacterium
CTGGCAGTCCTTGAGTTGACAACACCTGAAAATCGATTTCTTAAATCCTTTTATCTTCTTTACTTTAAGAAACTTTTGCCCATTATCGGGTCTTTTTTTTCAAAAGATAACTTAGCTTACCAATATCTGCCGGATTCGGTTTTAAAATTCCCAACACCTGTTGAATTTTCAAAACTGATGAACCAGGCCGGGTTTAAAGATGTCAGATTCAAGCAGATGACATTGGGGATTGTGACCCTTTTCATCGGGGTCAGGCCATAATTTATATCTAAAGCCGTTTTTTAAGAATCGTCGGCTTCAGCCAGTTTAGATCATCTTTTTGGGGGTATCCGATATTATAGTGCAGTCCCCGGCTTTCCTTTCTCATCAAAGCCGATTGAATGATCAGTTCGGCTACCGTAGCAAGATTTCGAAGCTCAATCAGATCTGATGTGACCTTAAACCCCCAGTAATATTCATTGATTTCCTGCTGGATATTCTGGATTCTTCTGAATGCCCGCTGCAGGCGTTTGTCCGACCTGACAATGCCAACATAATTCCACATCAACCGTCTGATTTCATCCCAGTTGTGGGACACAACAATGGCCTCATCACTGTCGGTCGTATCGGTTTCATCCCATTGATCTAAGGTAACGGTTACTTTGTTTCCAATGGACTTAAACTCTTCAATGGATGATTGATATGCCCTGTGGGAATAGACCAATGCTTCAAGAAGGGAATTTGAGGCCAGCCGGTTGGCACCGTGAAGTCCTGTACAAGCGGTTTCACCAACGGCATAAAGCCGTTGAATATCTGTCTTGCCATTCAGGTCGGTGGCCACGCCACCACACATATAATGGGCAGCCGGCACCACCGGAATCGGGTCTTTTGTCATGTCAATCCCATACTCAAGGCATTTTGAATAAATATTGGGGAATCTATTCTTTACAAAGTCAGGGTCTTTATGGGTAATATCCAAAAATACGGCATCTGCACCGGTTTTTTTTAATTCACTGTCTATGGCCCTTGCCACTTTGTCCCTGCAGGCCAGTTCCTTGTCCGGGGTATAATCTGCCATAAACCGCCGGCCGTTGGAATCAATCAACACAGCGCCTTCTCCCCTGACGGCTTCTGAAATAAGGAAATTTTTTGCTTGAGGATGAAACAGACATGTGGGATGAAATTGCACAAACTCAAGATTTGCAACAGATGCGCCTGCCCGGTATGCCATGGCAATACCGTCCCCGGTTGCTATATCCGGGTTGGACGTATACAGATATACCTTGCTTGCCCCGCCTGTTGCAAGAAGTGTAATGCCTGCATAATGGGTTTCAATTTTCCCGGTTTTATTATTTAAAACATATGCTCCGCAACAAATATTTTCATGCTGGGTGACAACAAGTCCGCTTCGAATACTGCTGGAAAACGTAATTAGATTTACAGCAATATGATCTTCTAAAATAGTAATATTTTCATTGCGCTCAACATTTTTTACCAGGGTCTCTTCAATTTCCTTGCCTGTCAGGTCATGGGCATAGACGATTCTCTTAGCAGAATGCCCCCCTTCTTGACCCAGTGAAAAATCATACTTTCCATCCCCTTGCTTATTGAAATTTGCCCCTTGTTTTACAAGTTCTTTGATCCTTGCAGGTCCGTCTTTGACGACCATCTCTACAACCTCTTTGTTGCAAAGGCCGTCACCTGCATCAAGCGTGTCCTTTATATGAAGATCAAATGAATCAATTTTACTGAACACTGCAGCCACCCCTCCCTGGGCCAGGGCAGTATTGGTTTTCTGGATCTGTTTTTTGGTAACAATGGTGACCTTACCGAATTGAGCCACTTTCAAGGCATAACTTAAACCGGCAATACCGCTTCCAATAATTAAAAAATCTGTCTTCTCAATCATAGCAGGCTGCTTTTTCTCTTTTTGCGCGTACTTAAGCCTAAAAATAAACCAACAATAAGAACGCCGGCGCCACTAAGGAACCAGAGTTTTTCCTCATTATCCAAATTATTCTCCAATGTTTCAATTTGACTTTTTTGAGCCTCAAACTCTTGCATCATTTTTTTATATTTTGCATCCAGTATTAAAAAATCCGATGATTCCTGTTTCAGCTTGTTATATTTTTCTTCTATCTGGATCAGCGTTGCATTTTTTATGGCAAGTGTTTTGTTTTCCTCTTCAAGTGTTTCCAATTTGGACAAAAGATTCTGATTATCGTTTTCCAATTTTTCAACCAGCAGGGCATCCGGTACTTTCTGAGTTAAAAATCGTGACAGCACCCATCCGGTTTTCCCAAGATCCGTCTTAACCTGGGTCCAGTCCTTTTGATATTCAACAATTTCAAGTTTGGTGCCGGATTTCAACATGGCAACGATTTTGTGCTCTACGCCAGGACCTGTCCGCATGGTAATGTTTGTAACACCTGTGACATAAATATCTTCAGCAAACGAATAGCCGGCAAAAAACACCAACCAAAAAGATATGACCAGAAGGCAGTGAACTGTTTTTTTCATATAATTATTATCTCCTGTTAAATTCGAGAGGGCTCCTCATATTGTTTTTTAGTCTCATCCCTTATCATTGCATCCTGTCTTTATCAATATGAAAAATCACCTGATTTTATAATATTGCATGGGATCCATTGTTTTGTAACTGTCTGTTTGAATATATTCAAGAAAAAACAAAAATGTCATTGGATCCAAAAATCCCGATAGCCGGTAAGCCTGATTTTTTTTCTCATCTAAAAAAAAATTGTCCGGATATCCTTTCACCTTATGCGCTTTTGCAATAGGCTTTTCCTTATCCCCATCCACTTTGATGGAGACAAAATGCTCGTCTAAAAATTTTACAATAGCTGGATCGTTAAATGTAACGCGGTCCATCTGGGTGCAATAGCCACACCAGTTGGTCTTAAAGTGTAAAAATATTTTTTTATTTTGTTTTTTTGCCAACCTTATCCCCTCATTGTATTGCTTCCAGTCTATGGTTTCACATATCCCCCGGCACGGCAGTATCATTATCACAGCAGCAGCAATAATGAGAAAAACAGCTTTCAGGTGCATTTTTTTTCCTTTTATTTAATAATTTGAAAAGAAAAAAGTATATATGAAGTTCGGGCTTCCAGGCAACCCAAAATATTGATTCAAGCATTCGGACGGGTTATCCAAGGTGGACTAAGGCGGGAAATCATGACCGGCGAAAGGATGATATTACCCTGGTCATACGACTTGATTATAAACCGATATTCGTTCCGGTTCCTTTGAACCACTCTTTTAAATTTGCTGATGATTTTTTAAAATAATTTATATCAGTATTCATATTGATTTTTCATTCTGATCTTTACTTTCATTTTTTCAAAAAGCTTTATCAATCCATACCGTGTTCGATCCAGAAAAATAAATTCAGGGGTTATGTTATGGATGTGCTTTCTGAACCGATGCATCTGCCGGCCAATCTTTCTGCCGTCTTCCATGAACTTTTGGTTGGCCCCGAAATCAAATTCTTCTTCCCTAAAAAGCTGGCTGAACCAGTCACCGATCTTCATGAACAAGGCCACCATCTCCTCTTTTATATCCGGGTCAAGATCAGAAGTGATCAGTTTCATCCGGGTTAACAGATCAATATATTCATTCTTGTCATTGCCCGCGCCAATGCGAATCAGTTTCTGGTAGAGAAGAATAAATTCATCATCAAATGATCGGACACAGCCAAAATCAATCAGACCGATTTTCAAATCATCCATGATGATAAAATTTCCCGGATTTGGATCCGCATGTATTTGCTTGAGTTTATAAAACCCTTCTATAAAAATATCATGCAGGGTCTGGGCAATAATGGTTCTGTCTTTTCGGCCAGGGCGGGTTTCAAGCCATCTATTTAACATCATGCCTTTCATAAAGGACATGGAAAGCACATTCTTTGTTGTCAGGTCGGAATAGAGTTCTGGGATAGAAACCCGGTCGTTTTTCAGGTTTTGACTGAAATATTCAATATTTTTGCCCTCTTTTTCATAATCTGTCTCATCAAGAAGAACGTCGTGAATTTCTTCAAGGGCAATTTTTATGATGGCATATTCCGGCAGAGGTCTTAATACGGTTTTCAACAACCTTATATCATTTGAAATCGTCTGAGAGATGTCAGGATATTGAATTTTTACGGCAAGGTCTTCACCATCCTTGGATCTTGCATGGTGAACCTGCCCAAGACTTGCCGCAGCAAATGCTGTGGCTTCAAAAGATTCAAATATATTTTCAGGCGGGGCATTAAAATTGTTTGTAATGATTTTGCGGACAAGGGCCCGGTTTATCGGCGGCACCTGGTTGTAGGATTTTTCAAGCTCTTTTCGAATCGTCTCCGGTATCATATCACTTTCGAGACTCAGCATCTGAGCGGCCTTTAGAGCGGTCCCTCTTAAAAGGGACAGACCGTTAAAAAGAATCCGGGCGTTTTTTACATCTTTCTTTTCCTGGGAAATCGTTTGGTTTTCCTTTGAAAGAAACGGTTTTTTTATTAAAAACCCAAGATGGTTGGTCCCCATTTTTACCGCAATTTTCCCCGAAGAAATCGTACGGGTAATTTTTGATTTTGGGATGGTGTCAGTCATTTTTTGCATCCATAAATTTCTTTTTTATCCCATGAAGGATATCCACATGATCTTTGATTAAATCCATCCGGCTCAGCACATGGTTTTTAAATAAAAATATGCCCATATCAAAAATTTTATTCCCGATTCCGGCTCTGATGGATGTACAGGCAAGATCAATGCTCTTATCGATTAAAAGACTGGTGCCTTCAAATTGTTCGGAATCATCTTTCAGCCAGTAGATGACAATCCCGATATAGTATTCCCAGAAGAACTGGATGGTCATTTCTCTGAACACCTGATCCGGTATTTCACCGACCTCTACAGCTGCTTGAAAAATATCCTCAACAATTGCCATGAACTTTTCTTTTATAGGTCGAATACGACTGTAATGCTGACTTAACGCAAAAAATGTTGTTTTAAACGTTTTTTCAAGAAACTCCCTGTCCGGCAAAAGGAGTTCAAGCTTTGATTCAAAAAATGTCTGTAGCTGCTCTTGAAAGGTATATTCATTAAAATCTGATATTTGCTTGAGATGGTCGGTCACCTGGTCAAACTTGTCTTCATAATACCCGCAAATAATGGCTTCTTTGGTTGGAAAATAATTATAAATGGTCGCATCCCCCAGGCCTGCCTGCCGCGCTATATCCCTCATGGTCGCAGCTTTTAATCCCTTTGAAATCACAAGGTCCACGGCAGCCTGAATAATTTTATTTCGATTCTCTTGTTTTTGTTTTTTATTGATTTTCATGTTTGATCTCCCAAATTTTAACCATTCGCTACTCTTAATCAAGATATTATTCAAGATTAATATGGAGTGATTATATATAAATGTCAAACAAAAAAAAAGCTTTTCATTCCTGTTTAGATATATGTATAAACAAATGAACATGGTTTATTTATTTAATTCACAGGAATTAGGATACGAATGATTGTCCTTGGCAGAGCAACCTAAATTAAAGGAGAAACAAAAATGAGTGCCCCAGTATGGAAAACCCCTTTTTGGCCGGACGGCGTAGCACACGATGTAACCGATTACCATTATCCTCTGCCTCAAATACTTGACAACACGGCGAAAAAATATCCCCAAAACACCTATACCATTTTTAATGGTGCTTTCAGGACCTATGCCCAGGTAAAAAACACATCAGACAGAATTGCAAACTATCTTGCAAACAACGGTATTAAAAAGGGAGATAAAGTTGCGATTTTTCTTCCCAACATCCCCCACTTTCCTGAAATTCTTTTTGGGATTCTCAAGGCCGGCGCCGTGGCGGTGAACTGCAACCCTGTCTACACACCGGCAGAACTGAGATACCAACTCAACGACTCTGAATCAAAAATGGTCTTTTGCATGGATCACCCATTGTTTTATACAAACACGGTTGAAGCCATAAAAGGCACCAATATTAAAACCGTCATTATCTGCAATATCAAATCCTATCTTCCAAAAATCAAAGGGCTCATCGGCGGAATTTTAGGCAAAATTCCCAAAGCAGAGAACCATGAACCCGGGCATGTTATGTTTGACGATATTGTTGCCGCATCCAGCCCGAATCCGCCTTTGGTTGACATCAATCCTGAAGAGGATACAGCCGTCATGCTCTATACCGGTGGGACAACAGGTGTGCCCAAGGGAGCGGAGCTGACCCATACAAATTTTACGTATGACCTGGAAGCGTGTGAGGAATATTTCAGGCTGGTCCATGAAAAAGGCGGCAAGCCTGAGAAAATGAGGCATGGGGGATACCACACCTACCTTGGTGTTTTGCCCTGGTATCATAGCTTTGGCATCACAAGCGCCCTGCTTTTTTCCGCCATGTCAGGCAGCCGACTGATCTGCGTCCCAGACCCAAGAGCGGGTACCCCACCGTTTACCGGCGTTCTGGAGTCAGTACAAAAATACAAACCCACCTTTATCACTGCCGTACCCACAATATTTGTTGCCTTTACAAACCATCCGAACCTGGACAAATTTGATATTTCCTCTATTATGGGATGCCTTTCAGGAGGGGCTCCACTGCCGCCTGAAGTGTGCAGACAATTTGAAGAAAAAACCGGATCAATTATTTTTGAAGCCTATGGACTCACGGAAACCGCACCGGCTGCCTGTATAAATCCGTCATTCAAAGAAACCAGGAAAATCGGCACCATCGGCTTTCCTTTGCCTGGAACAGATGTAAAAATTGTTGATTTGATAGACGGCATAAAAGAACTTGATCAGGGGGAAGACGGAGAAATTGCCATTTGCGGTCCCCAGGTCATGAAAGGATACTGGAAACGGCCGGATGCCAATGATGAAGTTTTCAGGCAGATTGACGGCAAACGGTATTTTCTGACAGGGGATATTGGAAACATCGATAAAGACGGTTATATCACCATAACAGACCGCAAAAAAGACATGATCATTGTCGGTGGCTTTAATGTCTATCCAAGGGATGTGGAAGATATTCTGTATACCCATCCCAAGGTTGAGCTGGTGGCTGTTGTGGGCATCCCTGATGAAAAAAGCGGGGAAAAGGTAAAAGCCTTTATCAAACTCAAAGAAGGGCAAACCGCTACGATTGAGGAAATGTCTGCATTTTGCAAAGACAATATGGCCGGGTACAAACGGCCCAAATTTATTGAGTTCAGAGATGAGATTCCCCTGTCAA
>JAHJLN010000359.1 GCA_018821715.1 Pseudomonadota bacterium
ATATAATTTTTATTTTAATATAATGGATACGGGACGGAGACATGCAGGTAAAAGTTGAAGACAAAAACAGTGTGAAAAAAGTGCTTTCATTTGAAATCCCTAAAGAACAGATTACCAAGGAACTCAATAAGGCTTACAATGAACTGAAAAAGAAAGCAGACGTAAAAGGATTTAGAAAGGGTAAAATCCCTCGCAAGGTATTGGAAAACAGATTTTCAAAAGATGTTCACGCAGACCTTGCGCCTCGTTTGATTCAGGATGCTTTTATTGAAGCCATAAAAGAACACGACTTAAATATTGTTGGCGGTCCTCAGATGGACCCGCCGGACTTAGACCCTGAAAATGCATATGTTTTTGATATCACAGTGGAAATAAAACCTGAACTTGATGATATCGAATTTGAAGGGATTGCGCTTGAAAAAACAAAATATGAAGTATCAGACGGTGAGATAGAAAGCCAGATTTACATGATTCAGAAAACCATGGCTAAAAAAGAGACGGTACAAGAAGAGCGTCCTGTAAAAGAAAATGATTTTGTTTTGATCGACTATGAGGGTTTTTTAAATGGTGAGTCCTTTGATAAGACACCAAAAATTGAAAACTATATCATGAAGATAGGACAGAAAGGGAATATGCCTAAGGAATTTTCTCAAAAACTGACCGGCGTCATTCCTGTGCAGGATCTTGAAATAGAAGTGCCATATCCAGGCGATTATTATGATGAGAGCCTGAAAGATAAAACCGTTATATATAAGGTGACATTAAAAGAAATTCAGGAAGATATTCTGCCGGAACTCAATGATGACCTTGCAAAGGAGCTGGGTAAATTTGAAACTCTGGATGATGTCAGAAAATCTATCCGGGAGAATTTGGAAAAAGGATATGCACAAAGGGTAAAGCATGAACTTTCCGAGCAGGTTTTCCAAACCCTTTTGAAAAAAATTGAGTTTGAAGTACCTGAAGCTATGATAGAAGGAGAGCTTAATGGTATTACAATGGAAGCGGAACAGGCATATGCGGCAAACAATACTTCTCTTGAAGAAGCCGGTTTGAGCAGGGATATCCTTAGAACCCAGTATCGTGATGTGGCGGAAAAACAAGCCAGAAGACATTTAATCCTGGACAAGATTATTACCCAGGAAAAATTGGAACTTACCGAGGAAGAACTGGAAAAAAGTTTTGAGGAAATGGCTCTGGGAATGAATGCGCCTGTAGATGCAGTGAAAAATTATTTCAACATGGATCCCAAGCAGTTGGAATATTATAAGCATACCCAGCTTGAAAAAAAGGCTATTGACATTATAGTTAGTAAAGGCAGCATTACGGAAGTTGATCCGGATTCAGAAAAAGAAGATGCCAAAACAGAACAAGCGGATGCATCAAAGAACGAAAAAGAATAAGTATTGAACGTGACGCAGCAGTTAAAAATGAAAACAAAAAAAATTAAAGGAGTTGAATCGTGCCTCTAATTCCAATGGTTGTTGAACAAAGCAACAGAGGGGAGCGTGCTTACGATATTTATTCACGCCTTTTAAAGGATAGAATTATTTTTATTGGATCTGCCATAGATAATGAGGTTGCCAATCTTATTGTTGCTCAGCTGTTATTTCTGGAATCAGAAGATCCTGAAAAAGATATCAGTTTCTATATCAATTCACCTGGTGGCGTAGTAACGGCAGGAATGGCTATTTATGATACCATTCAATATATAAAACCGGATGTGGCAACCGTATGTATTGGGCAGGCTGCCAGTATGGGAGCGCTCTTGCTGACTGCAGGAGCAAAGGGAAAAAGATTTGCGCTGCCAAATGCCAGAATAATGATTCATCAACCTCTTGGCGGTACTCAGGGGCAGGCCACTGATATTCAAATTCAAGCCAATGAGATTCAAAGGATGAAAGAAACCTTGAATAAGATCTTGTCTACCCATACGGGTCAGGATGTTGAAAAAGTATCAAAAGATACGGAAAGAGATTTTTTCATGTCAGCAGCGCAGGCGATGGAATATGGTATTGTTGACAAGGTTGTTGCTGACAGAAGTGAGTTGGAAGAAGATACAGACGACGCTTCAAAGGAGTAGCTAAATTATGGCTCGAAAAGATGAAGTCAATGACCAGTTTTTTTGTTCTTTTTGCGGTAAAAATCAAAAAGAGGTAAAAAAACTGATCGCAGGCCCCAGCGTTTATATTTGTAATGAATGCATCAAATTGTGTGGTGAGATTATTGAGGATGAAGAAAAGGAAAAGCAAGTTGATACAGATGGGTTAAAAGATTTTTTAAAGCCCAAGCAGATCAAACAATTGCTTGACTCTTATGTTATTGAGCAGGATCAAGCCAAAAAAGTACTTGCTGTGGCGGTTTATAATCATTACAAACGCTTAAGTTCAACCCTGGAAAAGAAAAATGATGATGTGGAAATTCAAAAGAGCAACATCCTTATCATCGGTCCCACTGGATGTGGGAAGACTCTTCTTGCTCAGACCCTTGCCAGATTTTTAGATGTTCCCTTTGCCATTGCAGACGCCACAGCATTAACCGAAGCCGGTTATGTTGGGGAAGATGTTGAAAATATAGTACTTTCCCTTGTGCAGAATGCAGACTATGATGTGGAAAAAGCTCAGAAGGGCATCATTTATATTGATGAGATTGATAAAATATCCCAGCGGGGCGATAATCCTTCCATTACCCGGGATGTTTCCGGGGAAGGCGTTCAACAGGCACTTTTGAAAATTATTGAGGGTACCGTTGCTTCCATACCGCCAAAAGGGGGTAGAAAACATCCTCAGCAGGACTATGTAAAGGTTGATACGTCCAATATCCTTTTTATTTGTGGCGGCACATTTACAGGACTTGAAAAGGTGATTGAAAGAAGAATTACCAAGAAAACCATGGGATTCGGCGCCAAGATGATCGCTAAAAAAGATAAAAATATTGGAGAGCTTCTTGAAAAACTCAAACCCGAAGATCTGATTCGATTCGGTCTTATCCCGGAGTTTTTGGGTCGTCTGCCCATTATTACGTCTATTGGCGAACTGAATGAGAAATCATTGGTTAAAATTCTGACTGAACCTAAGAATGCACTTGTCAAGCAATACCAGGAATTATTCAAGATTGAAGGTGTTAAACTTCAGTTCACGGACGAGGCTCTTGAGGCCATGGCAAAAGATGCTGTAAAAAGAAAATCAGGGGCAAGAGGACTTCGTGCCATTATGGAAGAAACCATGCTGAATATCATGTATGAACTTCCTTCAAAAGAGAATGTTAGAGAGTGTGTGGTCGGTGAAGAAGTCGTCTTAAAGAATGAAGAGCCGATACTGCTTTATGAGCAGCCTAAAAAGCAGGCCTGAAAACCAAGAGAGTTCTAAAATTTAATGATCAATATTTCCAAGTTCTTCCACCAGGATGGTTCTGAGAGTATAAAAAAACAGCTTCCTTTGGTGCCGTTAAGGGATATGGTATTGTTCCCATACATTACCACGTCTGTATTTGTTGGAAGGGATAAATCCATTAAGGCTTTGTCTGAAGCCATGGCAGCGGATAAAAAGATTTTTTTAACCACTCAAAAAGACCCTGAGGTATTAAAACCGAACATCCAAGATATTTTTCAGATCGGCACGGAAGCCACAATCACTCAGCTTCTCAGATTGCCAGACGGAACAGTCAAGGCATTGGTTGAGGGGTGTGAGAGAGGCAAAATCGTTAAATTGTCTGATGAGGATGGATATCTTTGTGTTGAGTATATACCGGTTCCGGAAGAACCCCTGTCTGAAAAGGCAAGGGATGCGGCTATAAGAACAGTTACCGAGGCGTTTGAACACTATGTCAAACTTTCCGGTGCCGTATCACAGAGTTTTTTTAAAAATCTTGATGCCCTTGCCGTCCACGAGTCCAGATATGTCGACACCATAGCAACACAGATGCCGTTTAAAATGGCGGATAAACAAAAATTGCTTGAATGTGGAAATATTGAAGACAGATTTTTCCTGTTATTAAAGCTGATTCAAAAAGAAACTGAAGTCTTTACCATGTCCCAGAAGATAAAGGGAAGGGTAAAGGAACAAATGGAAACACTTCAGAAAAAGCATTATTTGAACGAGCAGATGCGTGCCATAAAAAAAGAGATGGGAGAAGATGGTAATGCATCAGAATTCAAGGATCTTGAAAATCGGATAAAGAAAAAAAGGATGTCAAAGGAAGCCGCTTTAGTTGTTCGAAGAGAGCTTGCAAAATTAAAGATGATGTCGGCCATGTCATCGGAAGCCACAGTAGTCAGAAACTATATTGACTGGCTGATTTCTTTGCCGTGGTTTAGAAAGAACCGGTCGCAGACAGATCTTAAAAAGGCTGAACAAATATTAGATCAGGACCATTATGGACTTGAGAAACCCAAGGAAAGAATTGTTGAGTATCTGGCTGTACAGATTCTGGTTAAAAAAATTAAAGGGCCGATTCTATGTCTTGTTGGGCCGCCGGGTGTGGGGAAGACATCTTTGGCAAGATCGGTTGCAACTGCTACGGGAAGATCCTTTGCAAGAATTTCTCTTGGCGGTATAAGAGATGAGGCGGAAATACGAGGCCACAGGCGAACCTATGTTGGCGCCATGCCCGGTAAGATTATTCAGACGTTAAAAAAAATAGGATATAATAATCCTGTTTTCTGCCTGGATGAGATTGATAAAATGACAGCTGATTTCAGGGGAGACCCATCTTCTGCATTACTTGAAGCTTTGGACCCGGAACAGAATAAAAATTTCAATGATCATTATCTTGAGGTGGATTATGATCTTTCCCAGATCCTTTTTATCACCACAGCCAATACATTGTACGATATTCCGGCACCATTGAGAGACAGGATGGAAGTCATCCAGATACCCGGTTATACTGAGTATGAAAAACGAAAGATTGCCACAGGCTATCTGATACCCAAACAATTGAAAGAAAACGGCCTTTCACAGACAGATGCAGTTTTTTCAAAAAATGCCATCCATGCCATCATAAAAAAATATACAAAAGAGGCAGGTGTCAGAAATTTGGAACGCGAAATTTCTTCTGTGTTAAGAAAAATAGCTAAAGAGATTGTTCAAACCGATAATAGACAGCTGCACAAAATTTCAACAAATTCACTTTTAAAGTACCTTGGACAACATCGCTTTAGAGACAGTATCCTTGAAAAAGAGGATAGAATAGGGATTGTCACTGGCCTTGCATGGACACCGGCCGGCGGTGAACTTCTCACTATAGAGGCGGTCACCATGCCGGGTAAAGGAAATGTCCTTGTAACAGGAAAGCTTGGGGATGTCATGAAAGAGTCTTCCCAGGCTGCCGTCAGTTATGTCAGGTCCAGAAGTAAAGAATTAAATATAAAAGATACTTTCTATAAAACCCAGGATATCCATATCCATGTTCCAGAAGGCGCAATTCCAAAAGACGGGCCTTCTGCAGGGATTTCTATGTGTACGGCGGTTGTCTCTGTTTTGACCGGAAGGCCGGTTTCAAGAAAGGTTGCCATGACAGGAGAAATTACCTTGCGGGGAAGAGTGTTGCCTGTCGGTGGCCTGAAAGAAAAACTGCTGGCCGCACATGCCAATGGGATTAAAAAAGTTATTGTTTCAACAGAAAACCGGAAAGATATTAAAGAGATTCCCAAATCCATTCAAAATCAAATGGAAATCGTTTATGCGGAAAATATGTCTCAGGTGCTTGAGAATGCCTTGTTATGAGATGAATTTATCCAAGATAGGATATGAATTGTGTCATGGCATCTTTTTCTTCTTTTGTAGCAACAGCCCGTCTGATTTCAACTGATGTTTCATATTCGTCCTTGTCCATTATCAAGTCTTCTTTTCGGGTGCCGGATTTATTGATATTAATGGCCGGCCAGATTCTGTTTTCAGCACATTCTCTGGAAAGAAACAGATCCATGTTTCCGGTTCCCTTGAATTCCTGAAAGATGATGTCATCCATGCGGCTGCCCGTATCGACAAGAATAGTGGCAATAATGGTTAAGGAACCACCGTTTTCCAACTTTCTGGCAGCACCGAAAATTTTTCTGGGGAACTCCATGGCATTGGCACCAAGACCCCCGGTCATGGTTTTACCATGGCTGTCCGTGTCATTATTAAAGGCTCTTGTCATACGGGTTAAAGAGTCAATAAACACGATAGCATCCTGTCCGATTTCAGCACATCTGATAGCCGTATGCATGGCAAGGCGGGTCATTCTCATATGCTGCCCGATCTGCTGATCTGCCGATGAGTATAGGACATGGGCGTCTTTGAGGCCCCGTTGAAAATCCGTCACTTCTTCAGGCCTTTCATCCACCAGGAGAACAAATACTTTTGTTTCCGGATGATTCATTACCACTGAGTTTGCCATATGTCGCAATATGGTTGTTTTACCGGATTTGGGCGGGGAGATAATCAGTCCTCTCTGGCCCATGCCGATGGGGGTGATAATATCCAGTGCTTTTCCTGTGATATCATCCGGTCCCTGGGTCATGTGATATCGTTCAAAAGGGTTGATACTGATCTGGTCCTGCAATAAAGGGAAGTTGATAAATTCATCAAAAGGAAGATCATTGATCTTCTCAATCCGGATTAAGGCAAGATTTGGATTACCGGGGCCTTTTTGTTCCCCAAAACCTTCAATAAAACTGCCCTCTTTTAAAGATAGTTTTCGTATTAAGCTGTTTGGAACATATGTATTTTCAGGTTTTGGCTGGAAATTTTCTTCAATATTTCTTAAAAATCCAAACCCCTTATCCATAATTTCAAGATATCCTTGTACAGATTCCATTTTCAGACTCCTTAATAGGAATTTAGAATTAATAAATAAAGAACACGCGATTGATCGTCATTATCCCATTTGGTAAAGCAATACGGGATTTGATAGTTAAACCACAGATTCAAATTTTTAGGTGAAAAATTGAATTGTTGCATCATCATTACCCTATTTATAGCATTTTTAATATAACCATGCAAGCAAGGCATGTGGAATAATTGTGAAGACCTAAAAATAGTGATGCGCTTTGCTTTTTTATAATAGTTTTTGCTTGACACAATTTTTTATTATTGATATAAATCGACTTGTTTTTCGGGCGATTAACTCAGCTGGGAGAGTGCAACCCTTACAAGGTTGAAGTCGCAGGTTCGAACCCTGCATCGCCCACCAAAAAATGCGGATTTACGGGGGTGTAGTTCAGTTGGTTAGAACGCTTGCCTGTCACGCAAGAGGTCGCGAGTTCGAGTCTCGTCACTCCCGCCACAATAACATAAAGGGCGTTTAGTGAAAACTAAACGCCCTTTATGTTATTGGATAATGAAGCTGGTTAATCGTATGACTTTTCAAGCTCTTTGAAGATAGCATCTCCCATTGTTTTTGTGTCCACAGAATCCTTTTTATTATCAGTCAGGTCAGCTGTGAAAATACCGTTTTCAAGAACTTTTGAGATGGCCTTTTCAATGGCATTGGCAGCGTTAGTAAATCCAAAGGTATAGGTTAGCATCATGGCGCCGGATAAAATCTGGGCAATGGGATTGGCAATGCCTTTTCCAGCAATGTCGGGAGCAGAGCCGCCTGCCGGCTCGTAAAGACCAAACTTTTTTTCATTCAGACTGGCAGAGGCCAAAAGACCCATGGAGCCGGTAATCATGGCACATTCATCAGAAATAATATCTCCAAACATATTGCCGCAGAGAAGTACATCAAATTGATGGGGATTTTTGACAAGCTGCATGGTGGCATTGTCAACATATATGTGGTTTAAGGTGACATCTGGAAATTCTTTTGCTATTCGTGTAACCGTTTCCCGCCAGAGCACCATGGAAAAAAGCACATTGGCCTTATCAACGGATGTCACAAGCTGCTTTCTTTTCTGAGCTGCCTCAAAGGCCATTCTTGCAATTCTTTCAATTTCAAATCTCGTATATACCATTGTATCATATGCTTTTTCATTGAGGCCTTCCCCTTCTCTCCCCTTTGGTTCCCCAAAATAGATACCGCCCGTCAATTCCCTTACGCAAAGAATATCAAAGCCGTTTTTAACAATTTCAGGTTTTAAAGGAGATGCAGATGCAAGGGTTGGGAAAACTTTGGCAGGTCTAAGATTGCAATATAATCCAAAATGTTTTCTCAAGGGCAGCAATGCCCCCCTTTCCGGCTGCTCTGCTGGCGGAAGGTGTTCCCACTTGGGACCTCCGACCGAGCCGAATAAGATTGCATCGCTTTGTTCACATAGAGCTAACGTAGAATCTGGTAACGCTTTGCCGTGATGATCAATGGCAGCCCCACCAATATCTGCAAACTCGTATTCAAAATCAAAACCATAAAGTGTCCCGGCCTTTTTAAGAATTCTAACCGCCTGTTCCATCACTTCGGGTCCTATTCCATCACCTGGAAGTACAGCAATCTTGTTCAAAC
>JAHJLN010000360.1 GCA_018821715.1 Pseudomonadota bacterium
AAAATAATTAATTTTACTTTATATTTCGGTTTGTATAGCCTGTCCCTATTATTTTGTGAATCATTCAAACCAGAGGGAAGAAATGCTGTTAACATTCTTAAAGGGATTTGGAGCCGGGAGCGGGCTGATCATTGCCATTGGTGCCCAGAATGCATTTGTTTTAAGCCAGGGGGTGAAAAAAAACCATACCATTGTGATTCCTTTGATCTGCGCCATCTGTGATGCGCTTCTCATCGCCCTGGGGGTCAGCGGAATGGGAATCCTAATCGCTTCAAGCAAAAGCCTTTCATTGATCGCCGGCATTGGCGGGGCAGGGTTTCTTTTTTTTTACGGGATCAGATCATTCAGATCCGCTTTTAGCGGCGGCAGTCTTTCTGCGAACCAGAAGGTGGAATCATCCTTGAAAACAGCAATTCTCACAACCTTTGCCGTGACATTGCTCAATCCTCACGTGTATATTGATACCATTATTTTACTGGGCAGCATATCCAGCCAGTTTCAACCGCCGGGCCACCTGTTTTTCGGGGCAGGTGCCGTCATGGCATCCTTTATCTGGTTTTTTGCCTTAAGTCTTGGTGGAAGAATGCTTGCACCGTTGTTTGCAAGGCAGTTTTCCTGGCGAATTCTGGATACCCTTGTAGGAATGGTTATGTGGGCCATTGCCCTGTCAGTCGTGAAAGGGCTGTTCTCCTCTTAAATATTCTCCCATGAGTAACCTGTTCTTGGGTGTGATATTTTCAGGAATTTTCCGGGTCACAATCTTATACCCCTTTGATACAAGTTTTACTGCCCGCAGTGTATCCACAGCAAGGACTTTATCCATCCAGCCTTCAAGGCCGCTGGTTGAAGATTCTTTTAAATCATGGCAGCAGGGCAGAACCGCTATCCTGGCATGCTGTTCACTGGCCATATCCAGAATCAGATCGGTTAAAGACCCACAGGCATGGGCAGATACCACCAGATCATCCGGAAGAATGGGGATGTCCTGGACCAACATTTCTTTGTAAATGATTCTGTTTTTCAGCCTTGGCCAGGAGTCAATCAAGGCATTGGATAATTTTTTTGCATTTAAAGGGATGGCCTTGTCCACTGCAATGGCTGTTTTTGAACTGTCGTCAAGGATCAGCAGGATATGCGCTAAAAGGCCGTGGCCGCAGGCAAGATCCAACACCCTGCCCCCTCTGTATCTTCGCCGTACTCTTTTTGCCATTTCCCATGCTTCGTGAAGCTCTTTTCTTGGCAGGGTTCCGGCGCGACAGACGGCGCGTGCAATTTTATCAAAAAGGCTGTCCCCTGGAAAAAGAGCCTGCTGCTGCGGGGTCAGCCTGTTTCTTGAAGATTTTTTCATGATTTCAAAAATCGAATATGGACAGCGGTTCCGCCTGACTTAAAACAGTCATTCTCGGTTGCACATGCCGGGCACAGGTGAATATCTCCGGGGCAGATATCACTGTCCTTTGGGATAATGCCGCATCGGCTTGAATCAATCCATATTTTAAAATGATATGGTTCAGAAAAAACCTTGATTCTCAAAAGATCAAACCCCCTGCCGCCGGCATTAAAATCAAAGGGTTTTTTTGTTGAATAATCAATGGAGTCCGGAGGGGTGAAAAAATTTTCAAATATCAGGTGTAATTTTTCTTTGGTAAATCCAATGCCATAATCTTTTACAATCAATTCCGGGCAGTTTTCCGTGGTTTTCAGAATAATATCAATTTTGCTGCCATCCGGCGTGTATTCAATGGCATTTTGGATAATCCCTTTTGTTATAATATCCAGAATTTCAAGGGGGAGGTGAACAGGAACGGTTTTTTGTATCCTGAAGTTTAAAAGACATTTCCGATGCGAAAATTCTGGTCCAAGCCGTTCCATCTGTTTTGTCAGATAATCATCCAGAAGAACAGATCGGGATTGAATATTTTTTGGACCGAAAAGGCTTTCTATGGTATTTTGTACCCTGTTTAGAATCTCTTTTTCTTTGGTTTCACTTTCAATCAGGACGTTGAGTTCATCTTTGCAGGCATCCACCAGCCGGGTAAGCAGGTGATATGCCTTAAACTCTTTTTTTCTTAACAGATCTTCAACTTCATACTGTATGTCCAGAATCCTGTTAAGATTTCTTTGCCCCCTGGTGAAAATTTTTTCAATGGCCTGGTTTTCCATTCCAGCGGCCTTTATTTTTTTTAATAAAAGTTTCATGGATGCACCCAGAACAGAAACAGGTGTTTTCAGTTCATGGGCAAGATGGTTGATCACCTTGTCTTTTGCATGGTTCAAGGTTTTCAGATCTTCATAGGATTTTCGCAGTTCCTCGTGTATCCGGGTATTTTCAATGGGCAGGGCAATGGCACTGGTCACCACGCTCAACAGTTCAATATCCGTGGTATCAAATTGGCCATGGTGTTTATTGACAACAGCCACCACACCAATGGTTCGGTCTTTCACTTTTATGGGCACAGACAGCATGTTTTTTGTGACAAGGTCGGTTTCATCGTCCACCCTGCGAAGGAAAAAAGAGCAGGTTGAGACATCGTTAATAATCATGGGTTCTCCGGTTTTATAAACCCGTCCGGAAACGCCCTGGTCAGCCGGATACCTTATTTTCTTGAATTTTTTTTCTGATGCGGCATCCCGGTATTGTGCAGAAAAAAAATACAGCTGGTCTTTTGATTCATCTGCCAGCAGAATAAACGCGCCTTCAACAGATATCAGATGTTGTATTTCCTTGTTAATAAG
>JAHJLN010000361.1 GCA_018821715.1 Pseudomonadota bacterium
GCTTTGCCGGGATATTTTCGAAAGAAAACTTGCCGAGGAAGAAAAAATTGAAGCCCAGCAAAATGCAATGGTGCAGGAAAAGCATGCTTTGGTGGGTCAGATTGCAGGAAAAATGGCCCATGATTTTAATAATATTTTAAGTGTTATCATGGGCAATACCGAGCTTTCCCTGTTGGATTGCAAGGATGAACAAATAAGAACAACCCTTGAGCTGATATTGGGACAGACCTTGCGAGGCAAAAATTTAACTAAAAACCTGGTGGCATTTGCCAAAGGTCAGGAGCCGAAACAGACGTATTTTAAAATCAATGAAAAGATTGATCTTGTCATAAGCCTTTTGAAAAAGGATCTTGAGGGGATCCAATTGGTCAGGGAAGATACGGATGGGGCCCCTGAATTGCTTGCTGATCCGGGAATGATTGAACATGCCATGGTTAATCTGGTTCAAAATTCAATTCATGCCTTAAGCAAGACCGAGATGCCTAAAATCATCATTCGAACCTACTGCCTTGATCATCAGATCTGCTTTGACATTGAAGATAACGGTTGCGGGATTCCTGCAGAGCATCTGGATGCGATCTATCAGCCGTCTTTTACCTTGAAAGGGAGCAAGGATCTGACAGGATTGTATAAAAAAGATATTAAAGGAACAGGGTATGGAATGGCAAATGTTAAAAAATATATTGAACAGCATAAGGGGGCTATATCTGTTGTTTCTCAAATTGGTGTTGGTACTAAATTCACCATCTGCCTGCCGATGATAAAAAAAGAATTAACCAGTGAAGAAATAATTGAAATTCGAAAATCAACAATACAGCGTGAAAAGTGTATTCTTCTTGTGGAGGATGAAGCATCCATATCAGATGTACAGTACAGGATATTAACCCGGGAGCCGTTTAATCACAAAGTGGATACAGCCTTTGATGGCCAGAGTGCCATGGCGTTATTTGATACAAAAGACTATGATTTTATCTCTTTGGATTATGAACTGCCAGGCAAATTTAATGGAATGGATGTTTACAGCCATATCAGAAAAACAGACCGGCACACCCCCATCCTGTTTATTTCCGGCAATATAGAATTTTTAGAGTCCATAAGGGACTTAAAGAAAAACGATGCATTTATCGATCATTTATCAAAGCCCTGTCAAAATAAAGACTATGTGAACGCTGCAAATCATTTAATCGAAAAGGCTATCACACTAACCCAGAGATAACGCTTACCTGCCGGAACCGTTCAAATGGTTACCTGTCTTGTACTCGAAAAAGTTTTCAGGTTTTCCGCTATGCACTAAATAAGGTTTTAAATTTATGCGACACCCGCTTTATTTTTTTTCCCTTGTTTTAATCTGGAGCAGTACTGAATTCACTTATGACCGGCTTATGTTTAATGTGCTCTGGTCAGGATGGATTGTTTTGGGTTCCTGGCTTGAAGAAAAGGAACTGAAGGACCTGTTCAAAGATGATTACATACAGTATCAACAAAAGGTTCCAATGCTTTTTCCGATAAAACTGCCCTGTCCCGATTTTTGACTATTCCGTCGTGTTTTCATCAATCCAGTCAAGGTATTCATCCAACCCGTCCACAATAGGGATCTGAAGGATTTGCGGGACTTCATAGGAATGGTTTTCTTTGATGAATTTTTCAACAGATTCATACAGCCGGGTTCTTGTTTTAATGGTCAGTTTAAGCTCGGTTTCAATATGCAGGGCATTTTCCCAGGTATAATAACTGGTTATGGGTTCCATCTGAACACAGGCGGCCAGTTTTTTCTCAATAAGGCTTGAGGCAAGCATTTCGGCTTCTTTGTCATTGGGGCAGGTTGTAAGGATTATACAGTATTCCATAGTTTTCCAAGGGCTCTTTCAATAAAGAATGACGTAAGGGTCAAGCTTCTTTAAAATGTAATGTTTTAGGTTCAAAATTGAGTGTTGAAAAATAATCATCCATGGTTTCCGCCCTTCTGATCATCACAACGCTTGAGTCTTCTTTTAACAGCAATTCCTTGGGCCTTAAATGGCCGTTATAGTTAAATCCCATGGCATGTCCATGGGCACCGGTGTCATGGATAACCAGAATATCGCCTTTAACCGTGGCCGGCAGATTCCTTTGGACGGCAAATTTGTCGATATTTTCACATAATGCACCAACCACATCAACCTTTTCCAGAACATCAAAATCTTCTTTGCCATGAATGTGGATGTGATGATACGCATCATACATGCCCGGCCTCATGAGAGCTGACATGGATGCGTCTACGCCCACATATTTACGGTAAATATTTTTATGGTTGATCACGGATGTGACCAGTACACCGTGAGGGCCGGTAATATATCGACCGCTTTCCATGTATAGCTTGGGTGTCCAGCCATGGTGGCCATTAAATTTTTTAAAAAGCTGTGTAATTTCATTGGCCATGGCATCTATGTCAAATGGGGCTGCATCCGGTGTGTAAGGGATACCAAGTCCCCCGCCGATATTGATAAATTCAAAGGTAATATTGAGGTTGTCGCAGACCAGCTCGATAATGTCCAGCAGCATTCGGGTCGTTTCAACCATGTATTCATAATTGAGCTCATTGGATGCCAGCATGGTATGAATGCCGAAGCGTTTAATCCCAAGTTTCAAAGACTGGCTGTAGGCATCAATAATTTGATCATGGCTGACACCGTATTTTGACTCCACGGGATTCCCGATGATTTTATTGCCTTTCCTCCGTGGCCCTGGGTTATATCTGAAACAGATAAGATCAGGTGGGGTTTTTGTCAGCTTTGATATTAAGGAAATGTCATCTAAGTTCAGGATGCACCCGCTGTTTTCCAGTGCTGTTTCAAACTGGGAATTGCTGGTGTTATTTGAGGTGAACATGATATCGTCTTTGACGCTGCTGATCTGTCGGGCCAGTTTTATTTCCGGTGTGGAACTGCAGTCAAACCCAAATCCCATTTCCTTCATTATTTTCATGATAGAAGGATTTGGCAGTGCTTTTACTGCAAAAAATTCTTTGAACCCGTTAATATTTTTAAAGGCAATGTTCAATTTTTGACAGGTTTCTTTGATTCCTTTTTCATCATATATATGGAAAGGGGTTCCAAACGTATTGACGATTTGTGGTAAAATATCGGCAAGCCTTTTTTTATAGTTTTCTGACATCGGCATGGTGGAAAAGTTCCTTATTCGAAAGTTTCGGGCAGCTTTATTTTGGCGCTCTCTTTATATGTAGAAAGTGCGATAAACGTTTGGGTGTCCTTAACACCGTCAAGTGCTGCAATTTTGGTTCTTAAAATAGTTTCAAGCTCGGTGTTGTCCGATACGCGCAGCTTAACCAGCAGGCAGTCTTTGCCTGCCAGGTAGTGCACTTCCTGGATTTGTTCGATTTTTGAAAGCAGTCCCGCGATTTCAATGAGTCTGTCCAAAGTTGTGACCTTGATGTGGATAAAAGCAATCATTGAACAATTAAACATGCCGGGGTTTAGGCGAACCTCATATCCTTCAATTACGCCCTGTGTTTCTAGCTTCTTGATCCGTTCCAGCACGGCAGATGGCGCCATCCCGATATTTCTGGCAACTTCCACATTCGGTACCCGGGCTTTTTTTTGCAATATTTGAAGGATTTGAAGATCTGTATTATCCATTTTCACCCAGCATTTATTTCGTGTTTTTATTTTCCGATAGTGGAGCATAATATTCTTAAATAATTAATTTGTCAAGAATATAGTTTTGAAAAATAATGTTTTTTGCGAACTATATTCACTTTGGCTTAAAGCGTTAGCAAGCCTTTGATTTTTGTTGATAAAATATAATGTTTAAGATACATTCAACAGATGCTGTTTATATAATGCAAACAAGGCTGGTATTAATAAAGATGAGAAATGACTCAATCAAAATTCTAGTTGTTGATGATGAGGAAGGGATCCTTGATGTAACAGAAGGATACTTTCAGAGAAAGGGTTATGAGGTTTATACCGCCAGTAATGGGATAGAAGCGCTTGAAGTGATGAACCGGGTAAAAATCGGATGTGTGTTTACAGATATTAATATGCCAATGATGGATGGTCTTGAATTGGCTGAAAACATCCGGCAAAAAGAGAGCACTCTCCCTGTTGTTATAATGACCGGATATCCATCATTGGAAAATTCCATCCAGACATTGAAAAATGGCGTTGTCGATTATCTGATCAAACCGGTTAACCTTGAACAGATGGAGCTGACACTCAAAAGAATTTTACGGGAACGCGAACTGTTTGTTGAAAATCTGATTTTAAAAGAAGAGGTGGAACGACAGGAACGGTTAAAAAAACTGAACAATGAATTACTCGAACGAATTGAAGAAGTAAATACATTAAACCGGGTGATGGAAGACTTTTCTTCATTAGATTCAAGTTATGGTATTTTTAATAAAGTCGTTGATTTAGGGGTTGAGGAATTAAAAGCAGACAAAGTTTTTTTTCATATATATTCTGACCAGGATAAATCCCTGGTTCTTGTTGCAAGTACGGATTGCGGTATTGAAAATGAAACCGTCCGTTCATTGTTTGGGAA
>JAHJLN010000362.1 GCA_018821715.1 Pseudomonadota bacterium
AGGTGGGATTGTTCGGGTTCAGGTCAATTGCCTTTTCAAGATACGCCTTTGCAGCCCCAAGGTTTCCAACTTCATAGGCAATAACACCTAAAAAATGGTTGGCATCCGCATTATCAGGTTCCTTTTCAAGGATTTGCCTGCAAAGGGTTTCTGCGTCTTGATAATTGCCTGCTGCATGAAGTTTCATAATTTCCTGCAGCATTTCATATGTAGTGATCATAATCGCTCCTGGGCTTTTTGATAGTTCTCCATTGTCCCGATATCCCTGTGATATCGGTTGTTATGAAATGTAAAGATTCTCCCTAAAAAAAAGGGCAGCACCTGGGTGGAAAAATCCATTTTTTCTTCACCCAAAGACTCAAGAAATGAAAAAATCGAATTCTCCAAAATATATACCGCCCCATTGGCAAGATTGCCCGGAGGGCTGCTGACCTTTTCGTGGAATGCGGTTACCACTTTTTCGTTGTCCAGTTCCAGGATTCCACAGCTTTCAGGCGTATCTGTCGTGAATGTCATCATTGTCATCTCACAGGCTTTTGGCCGGGAGCCATGGGCACGGATAAACTCATTCAGATCAAACAGTGAAAAATTATCTGCATGGACCAGCAGGATTTGATCTTTCCCGAAAAATGCCTTGTTTTTTAGCAATGTTCCGGCCGTGCCTAAAAGTTCCTCTTCATAAACCGCTGTAACCTTTCCTTTATAGGGGCTTTCATCAATAAAGCACCGTACTTTTTCAGCCATGTGATGAAGATTTACCAGCACGGAATCCATGTTTGCATTAAACATCATCTCCAGCCAATAATCGAGTAACGGCCTGCCGTTTATGGGAACCAGGCACTTTGGGATATCAAAGGTCAACGGCTGCAGTCTTGTCCCAAGACCTGCGGCCAGAAGTAAAACTTTCACGACCGTATTTCCAGGTACATATCGTTTATTGACAATGGCAGGTTACCGTTTCTTCCCACCTGGCATGCTGCTGCCACAGATCCCAGATATGCACTTTGCCAGATATCGGCTCCAGATGCCAGGGCCATGGCAGAGCAGGTCAGCAGGGAATCTCCGGCACCTGCCGGATCAAGCGGTGCTTTATTCATGGCATCGATTCTATCGGTCAGGTAAGGAACCTTATTTGAATCATCGGCATGGATCAGCACGCCTTCCTTATCAAGGGTAATAAATATATTTTTTGCCATGGCTTTCTTGCGAAGTTTTTCTGCAAGCACTACAAGGCCGGATTCAAAATCCTTTAACGCAAGCCTTGCTTCCCTTTCCGTGGGTGTCATGAGCCACATATGCTCAAACCTGGACACATCACCTATCTGGGATGAAGACTGACTGTCTGCCACCATCATTATTTTTTTCTTTTTGCATTCCAAAATAATATCATTTACAAGGGGCTGGGGTAGACACCCATAATTAAAATCAGAGAAAATAATCAAATCCTGATCAGAAAGCCTGTCCAACAGACTTGCCAATATCTTTTTTTGCAGTTCCCTGCTGATGGGGTGCTGTCTTAGATGATTAACACGCAAAAGGGTTTTGCCTGAACTTCGATAGCGTTGTTTTAAAATTGTGGGCCGGCTATCGTCCTGGAAAAGATGTGCTTTGACACCTGCCAGATGAAGCTTGTCTTTTATGAATCCGACGATTTCATCATTTCCATTAATGGAAAAAAACGACACATCTGCCCCTAAATTGCTTGCATGGGCTGCAACAATTCCGGCACCGCCAAGGTAGAGTTCCACCCCGACAGGGGTCACCACAATGGTCGGGTCTTCCTGACTCATCCCCAGGGCATCGCAGGTGATATATTCATCAACAATCACATCCCCAATGACCAGCACTTTTAATTTTTTAAAACACTTGAGCACTCGATCCAGATCAGACCAGTTGAATTTGTGACGTTCCATATAGGCATCATTTCTGACAAATGAACTTGAAGCAAGCCGCTGGGATTCATCCTGAAGGAGTTCGACAAGGGAAAAGCTCATATCACCTGAGCTGAACAGCATCTGCCCGCCATAGGCCATGACAGCCTCTGCTTCAGGATTGTAGCTGTTTTCATGCTCTTTCCCCTTGACAACAATGGCAGGCTTGAGTTCCCTGATAAAATCCGGAGCCGTGTCTTCCAGAATAAAACAATAATCCACAAGCGTTATGGCGCAAACCCCTTCCAGCCTGATGGTTTCATTTAAAAAGGAATCCCCGGGCGAGTCGTTCCGAACCCCTACCACCAGATAGTCTCCGCATTCAGCAGCAAACCGCAGAAGTCTTAAATGCCCTGGATGTACGATATTAAAAAACCCTGAGACAAAAATAATTTTCCCTCTGTCTTTTGTCTCGTTTCTAATAATTTTCAAGGCTTTTTGTGAACTTTGTTTTAACATTGAATTTTTCTGCCTTTTATTCGTTATCCATTATTCTGGCAACAATATCCTCCGGTGTAAGCTGGTTCATCTTTCTTGCATTTTCCTGGTTCCCTGATTTATGCGTAAAAGAATCTTTGATGCCAAAGCGGTAAAACTTTTTTACAGGCACGGCATTGTCAATGACCCATTCGGCCACTGCTGAACCAAACCCGCCGATCAAAGAGTGTTCCTCAATGGTGCAGACAATCTCAAATGTTGAAAATACTTCTTTAAGGAGTACTGAATCCAAGGGTTTCACTGTGTGCATACTGACAATCCGTGTACTGATCCCAAGATTTTCAAGAGTCCTGCCTGCTGCATAGACATTGGGCAGGATATTACCGCAACCTAAAAGACAAACTGTTTTCCCCTCTTTTATAATGAGCCCTTTTCCCAATATCAGATCCGGTTCTCCTTTATGGATAATGGGTTCATTTTTTTTACCAAGCCTTATATACACGGGTTTTTTTAACGCCAGGGCTGCTCTGAGGCAAAGCTTTACTTCAACTGCATCGCAGGGACACATGATATGCATGTTGGGCAGTACTCGCATAATCGCAATATCTTCAAAAGAATGGTGTGTGGCACCCAGCCCTGCGTATGAAAGACCTGCCCCGACCCCTACCACAATCACCGGAAGGTTGTGATAACAGATATCAATTTTAATCTGTTCATAGCATCTGGAGGTATTAAAGGGGGTAATGGTATAGGTCACCGGCTGCAGCCCGTTCAAGGCCATGCCTGCTGCCATGGATGTCATGTTTGCTTCGGCAACCCCGCAGTTAAAAAACCTGTCGGCGTAGTTCTCTTTATACGAATCAAACAACTTGTTACCGATATCACCGGACAGCAGAACAATTTTATCATTCATGCCGGCCTGGTCTTTCATTTCCTGTGCAAACGCATTTCTCATTTTGTTCTTCCTGTAAATTAAGGATCAACTCTGCAGCTGTATCAAACACCTGCCGGAAGACTCACCGGTTTTCATTTTTTCAATGGCCAGATTGATTTCATCTAAAGAAAACCGGTCTGTAATGAGATCATCCAGATTCAGTTTGCCGTTTCGATACAAATTGGCATACCTGGGGATATCTCTTCCAGGATCAGTTTCACCACCATGGGAACCGGTAAGAATTTTATCAAAATGAAGATCCAGAGAGTAAATGGAAATATGGTCCCCTTTTTGGGGAACCCCAACAAGGATTGTCCTGCCATCCGGCTTTGTCAAGGTATAGGCAAGGTTGATCATGTCCGTATTCCCGGTATTGTCTATCACCACATCAGCCCCTGAAGGCCCTGTAACCTCACGTATTTTATCAGGTAAATCCGTTATGCCCTGTGAATGGATCAAATGAGTAGCCCCAAATTTTGAGGCCATTTTAAGGCGGTTATCGTGGATATCAACTGCAATAACCGGGTAAGCAGAGCACATGGCGGCACCCTGTACAATATTCAAGCCCACACCGCCTGCACCCAGAATCACGACCGATTCACCGATCTTGACCTTTGCATTATTATTGATAACCCCAAGACCTGTTGTCACGGCACATCCCATTAATGGAGCAATATCCATGGGAATGCCCTCAGGTATTTTTGTCAGCCGGTTTTCAGACACC
>JAHJLN010000363.1 GCA_018821715.1 Pseudomonadota bacterium
AAGGGGAAGGTTCTACCTTTCATATTTATTTGCCGGCTGCCCGGAATACAGGTTTTGCGACCCAAAAAGAACAAAGCCCCAAGGCCAAAACGATCCTGGTGATCGAAGATGAAGATATGGTAAGGGATATGGCTGTAAAAGCGCTGAAATCATTTGGATATAACACCCTTGAAGCCTGCGACGGAGAAATCGGGCTTGGCATCTATAAAAAAAATCACCTCTTCATCAGTGCAGTTCTTTTAGATATTATCATGCCCAAAATGTCCGGTACTGAAACATTTAAACAGATGTTGAAAATAAATCCCCATGTCAAGGTCATTATCGCTTCCGGACATGTCACCAACCAGGATCAGCAGAAAATGTTTGCAAAAGCCGCTGCCTACCTTGACAAACCCTATCAGATTATGGAATTAAAACAGGCCTTGAAATCCATTTTAGATTAACCTGCAACCCCCTCTTGACTGACAATTACCCCTTGATCTCTTTTTTGACAAAAAAGAACATGATAAGACACCCGATGATAAAGGACGCAAGTGAAATATAAACCTGGGTTCCCAGCTGGGGAAATTCATTTATGTTTGTATAGACCCTTACATTTTCTGCAATGCGTATCACACCATCCTTTTTGATATATTGCTGTACCATGACAATGCTTTTCTTGAACGGCCAAAGGGTATATAAAGACCCTGCCATCAATCCCGCAAGAAATGCCATGGTTGCATTATAATATCTTTTCAAAACAATATTGATAAGCTTTGCAAAAAAAAGTCCTCCCAGGATGATACCGATTGAAAAACACCCTAAAAAAGCCGCATTATCCAAGCTCAGCATCCTTAAACCTGAGATGGCGGAAACAACTTCAAAATACTCTCCCATCAGGATAAGCACCAAAGATCCGCTTATCCCCGGAAGGATCATTGCTGAAACCGCAACGGCCCCGCAAAAAGAAGCATAGACATACTCGTCAACACTATATTTACCGGTAAAAGAGAATGCTTTAACCGCTTGTTTCTCTTTTTCAATTATCTGACCTTTCACATACTGGTCTTCATAAACTTCTGATTTCTTTTTTACCTTTTCGTAAGGGTTAACTGCATAGGCGACATAAATGGTGGCAACAGCACCTAAAGGAAAAAACAAAATCAGATAGGCTTTTTTCTCTGTCAGCAGCTTTACAGGGATAATAATTGAAATCAGAATCAAACCGAAAAACAATGCATAGGTAACGGAAAAATGAAAAACGATCAAATATTTCATCAAGCTTGACAGAGAAATAATGGCAACCACAGAACCTGTCAATAACTTGATAAGAAAGATAAAATCATTCTTATTTAAAAATGTGATAAAATTTTTCAATGACTGCGCTTTGCCGGCTTTGAAAAATATTTTCAGGATGCAGGTTAAAAAAAAGAGGCTGTTCTCTTTATTAATCCTGTTCAGAATTAAAAAAACCCGCTCATAAATATTAAAAATCAGAAGAAACGTTCCGCCGGAAACCCCGGGGATAATATTTGCCGTTCCCAGGCAAAAACCGATAACAAGCTCTTTGATCAATGAGGGCTGTGCAATATCTTTTCCCATTTACTTTTTTTAACCCTACTCATCCCAGCCATGCTGACCGATCAATTTTACAAATCTGCAAGCACCAAGGTTTGTTGTTTTTATCCCTTCTTCGGTCTTTTCAAGCCGTATTAATTCCTGGGAAAAATTGCCGCCTACCGGCATGATAAGCCGCCCCCCGATTGAAAGCTGTTCAATCAGCGGTGATGGAATCTGATGCCCGCCTGCAGTAACGATGATAGCATCAAATGGCCCTTCCTGTTTCCAGCCCTGAGTTCCGTCTGAGTACCGGGTCACGATATTATGATATTTTAATGTATCAAAAAGTTTTCTTGTCTGTAAAAATAAAGTGTTATTTCTTTCTATGGTATAGACTTTATAGACAATCTGGGCCAGGACAGCTGCCTGATATCCTGATCCGGTACCGATTTCAAGGACTCTTTCATGGCCTTTTAGCTCAAGGCTTTGAGTCATCTCTGCAATAATATAGGGTTGAGAAATCGTCTGGCCTTCACCAATGGGAAGTGGAAAATCTCCATAAGCACTGTCTACAAGGGCCTCGCTGACAAACAAATGCCGGGGCACCGTGAACATTGCCTCAAGCACCAGGGGGTCGGTTACTCCCCGGGAAATAATCTGTTTCTCGACCATTTCCCGGCGCCAGGAAACAAATTTTTTTGGTTCTTCTTTCATGTCCACCTTAATACCAGCAACCAATGCGTCCGTCAAGAAGATACAACCCTTTTGCTTCCTGCAATCTTACCTTGATTTTTATCTTGAAGATCAGTATTTATAGTCCTATGAATAGACCTAAACAGATCATCAGGGCAATTATTGTTTCCTTTGTTATATTTCTGATCGGTGTGACCGGATATATGACCATTGAAAAATGGACTCTTCTAGATTCCGCATATATGACCGCCATCACCCTGAGTACTGTAGGACTGATGGAAGTGCATGAAATCAGTTCTACCGGAAGAATCTTCACCATCTTCATGATATTCGCCGGTGCCGGCTATTTTCTTTATATTGCAGGTGTTATCATACAATCTATAGTTGAAGGGGAAATACAATCCATATTGGGGAGGAAAAGATTGGATAGAAAAATCAGCAAATTAAAAAACCATTATATTGTCTGTGGATACGGCCGTATTGGAAAAGTACTGTGCCAGCTCATAAAAGAGGAGACAAAGGATCTGGTTGTAATTGAAAAAGATGATACCCTTCTTCCCACATTGGAAAAAGATAAAATGCATTATCTTCATGGAGATGCATCAGATGAAGACCTTTTGCTAAGAGCAGGCATTAAAAATGCCGCTTTCCTGGTCACCGCTCTTGCAACAGATACTGCCAATGTTTTCCTTGTCCTGACGGCAAGACAGCTCAACCCTGATATTTATATAATGGCCCGGGCCAGCAGCCCTGACGTAAGAAGCAAACTCATGATTGCCGGAGCCAATATTGTTGAATCCCCCTACGATACAGGGGCAATGTCCATGGGATTAAAGCTTTTGCGGCCCAGTGTCAGCAGTTTTTTAGATGTTGCATTATCCAGGAAAAGAGCCGCCATTCAGATTGAAGAAATTTTTGTACCCAAAAGCAGCAAGTATACCAATGTTGCTCTGAAAGATTCCGGAATCCGGCAGGATTTCAATCTTATCATTATCTCCATAAAAAAAGCATCCGGTGAAATGCTGTTTAATCCCCATTTTGAAACCTTGATTGAACCCAGGGATACGGTTATTGTTATGGGGAAAACCCCTGATTTGAGAAAATTTGCCAAAGCCATCAACCCTGAAATAGACTAAAAGGGCCTTTTCCAAAGCAACATAAGAATGGTCCCTTTCTTTAAATCATGCTTCCAAAGATGACAGGAACTATATTTTATAGATGACCCGTTGATCTGTAATAATAATATCAACCGTAAACTTTCTTGATTCCATCTGGATCTGATCGACAATCTGATCCTCATAGGCAAGGGATACTTTCCTGCAGGTTTCAGGAAGTTTGGTAATCATTTTGTTATAAAAATTATTGCCG
>JAHJLN010000364.1 GCA_018821715.1 Pseudomonadota bacterium
CTACAATGGCGTAAAAATAAATTTTTAACTGACAAAGGTGTCTGTTCCGGGTTTAACCGGGAAAGACGCCTTTTTGTTTTTTCAGGAAATCATTTCAACGAAGAAATGTAAAAAACTAACAAAGTTTAAAAAAGGAGATCGAAAAATGGAAATGAGATTTTCAAAAGGAAATGATGCCCTGGGAACCAGCAACCGGGGGAATGCCTGCGAATCAAGTCTTTGTACATTGTGTAGAGCAGATTGCAAGGGAAAATGTGAAACATGGTTATCCAGCATGGTTGGAAGAAAATTGTTATACCCCAGAAGTTTTGGCCTGATAACTGCCGGTGCAAATAATACCACTCATGTCGGCGTATCCTATAATTCCCTGAGAATTCAAGGGTATGCCTATGGTTCTTGCGGACTCACCGGGGATATGACAAACAGTGCGGATGATTGTATCTTCCCAAATGTCAGCCTTGAAACCGAGTTTGGTAAAAAAACAAAGACAAAAATCCGAATGC
Organism: Pseudomonadota bacterium; assembly: GCA_018821715.1. GTDB lineage: Bacteria > Desulfobacterota > Desulfobacteria > Desulfobacterales > Desulfobacteraceae > Desulfobacula. Next base: position 504 of record JAHJLN010000364.1, read on the forward strand.
CCTTGATGACAGGTGCCATGGGATCAACATTTATTGCAGAAAAATATTGGGATTCCTTTGCCATTGGTGGTGCATTAATCGGTATCCCCGTGGTGATTGGCGAGAATGTAGTCGGCGTGGACAGAAATTCTGAAATTGGACCACAGGCAGATAAAAAAGGTAAAATCGTTAAAGCGCCTGAGCTTGACCGGAGAATAGAAACCTATTTACGGTATTTTGACGGATTCGGGGCCATCATTGTCCAGTTGAATGTTGAAGACACTCGAAATGGTGTGGCAGAATATGTTGTGGATAAATATGGTGACAAATGTATCATTGAATTAAAATGGGGCCAGGGTGCAAAGAATATTGGCGGTGAGATACAGGTCAGAAGCATTGACTATGCCCTGTTCCTCAAGGAACGCGGATATGTGGTTGACCCGGACCCGTCTCTGCCTGAAGTCCAGCAGGGATTTGAGCAGGGGGCGATCAAGTCTTTTGCCCGCCACAGCCGTCTGGGCGGCACCAATCTTGATACGGTCAGCAAAGTTAGAGAAGATTTTATGAACAGTGTGGAATACCTGCGGGGTATTGGATTTGACAGGATTACCTTGAAAACAGGTTCCTATGGTATGGAAGAGCTGGCCATGGCCATTAAATTTGCCACGGATGCCAATCTGGATCTTTTAACCATAGACGGTTCAGGCGGCGGGACAGGGATGAGCCCGTGGAATATGATGCAAAGCTGGGGGGTTCCGTCCATTAATCTTCATTCAAAAGCCCATGAATATGCCAGTATTTTATCAGCAAAAGGAAAAAGTGTTGTAGACATGTCTTTTGCCGGCGGATTTGCCCTTGAAGATCATATCTTTAAAGCCCTGGCTTTAGGCGCTCCCTATACCAAACTGATCTGCATGGGAAGAGCGGTCATGATTCCGGGATTTCTGGGTGCCAACATAGAGGGCTCCATCTATCCTGAACGACGGGCTGTAGTGAACGGCAACTGGAATGAGCTGCCGAAAACCGTTCTGGAAAATGGAAAGACCGTTGATGAAATATTTACAGGGTATCATGATCTTGAGAAAAAAATAGGCAAAGATGAAATGAAGAATATCCCCTATGGAGCGATCGGGTTCTATACACTGGCGGATAAGCTGGCCTGCGGCCTGCAGCAGCTCATGGCCGGGGCAAGAAAATTTTCATTGAATCAGATTACCCGTCATGAAATTTTTTCAGGCAACCGGGAAACCGCTATTGAAACCGGGATTCCCCATGTGACGGATGTGAATAACGAAAGTGCAAAAAAGATATTGAATTCATAAAAAAAGACAGATTTTTTAAAATAAAAAGGGCCTTGTGCAAAGTTGCAGGAGCCCTTTTTATTTTACCTTGATCCACAATAAACTTGTCGAGTCCTTGCCTTTGTTTTGCCATTGGGTGGGGCTGGCAGTCTTAAGGTAAACCGTGTCACCTTCTTGAAGAAGATGGCTTTGATCCTGGTAGACCATATCAATTTCACCAGACAGCACATATCCGATTTCTTCACCTTTATGCTGAAAAAAATGAGCAGATAGTTTTTCACCGGGAAAAATCTTGATCAGAAAAAGTTCAACCTTGCCCTCGAGATCAAAGGGGGTAAGCTGTGTGATATCCATGCATTTCTTATTGCCGTTGGGCACATTAATTTTTATTGCCTCAGACGGGTGAAAAATGGTTTTTCCCACTATGGTTTTTTCCGGGAAAAAAGATCCAATATCAACCGAAAGCTGATCAGCAATTTTATAAAGTGCGGGTATGGAAGGGAAAATCTGGTTGCTTTCAATCTGGGAAATGTTGCTGGGGGTAACGCCAACAAGGTGTGACAACTCTTTTTGAGACATGCCCTGGTTTTTTCTGAACATCTTGATGGCAGAGCCGATATCATGCAGTGCAGGGGTGCTTTTTTTGTTTTCAATGAGAAAATCGTGTCCATCATAGGTATAATACAAGGATTTACCAAGGACTTTGGGGGATCGGTTTTCAGCTTTCAGCAATTTGATCTTGGTTTTCCCCTGTTTTATTGAAAGGGCAATCGCCACCTGGGCGATCTGGTTGATATGGGCTTTTAATTTATTGGAATGGGCGCCTTTTTCAATAATCCAGTAGGCAATGGTGTCCAGTTCATACAATTGAGGGCAGGCATGGGAATAAAATTTTAAAATATGATCTTCCCCTCCCCATAAATCAGCCATGCCTGTCAGACTCTCAAATACAAATCTGACATCACCTGAAAGGGTTTTATGCAGCCCGTATATGGCATCGGATACCGCCTGGGGCACATTGGGTTTTGTTACCTTGATCACCTGGTAAGGCCATTGCGCACCGTCTTTTTCATAAAATTTATTAAAAATCCGGGCCTTGTCTCCTTTGCCGTTTGTAAAACAATCCAGAATCGTTAACTGCTGGTTTTGTGCTAAAGGCCCAAGCTTTTCAATTAAATTTTTCGGTGAACGGTCAAAGGATACATATACAATCGGCTTGTTGTGTTCCTGGGACTCCTGGATAAATTTTATGCCGAATTCCAATGCAAGGCTTCCGGCATCATCATACCAGACAACATTATCACCGATAAACAAACCATTGAGCACACGGTCTAATCCGGTTATTCCCGAAGACACTCTTTTTTTTCTATTTGCCATAAATTGATCCTGAAAAGTATTTATCGGTTTTTAAAGCTGGAAAAAAGACACCAGACAAGCCCTGCTGCCTGAAGGCATAAAATTGTCAGGAATCCTGCCTTATATCCCGAGGGATGGTAATTTCCGGCAGCACTTGTTTCCCACAGGTTGATGATGGCACCAATGGCCCATTGAACAATAAAGGCCGCGATAAAGACCAGCAGGTTGATGCCGGTGGTTACCCTGCCGGACAATGTTTTGGGAAAATGATAGGTCAAAGCTGCATAGGAAAGGATTCCTGAAGTTCCAAAAAAACCGAACAAAATCCATAAAAGGGTGGGGTTAAGGGGAACCTGAAATGCAATAAGGGCTTGGACACCGATAAAAATACCCATCCCGCAAACAGCCGTAAAAAGGGTGGTGACACCTTTTTGAGCCAGTTTTTCAGCAAAAAAACCAAGAAAAATATATCCTGCGATCATTGCAATGGCGGAACAAGACAACACCGTGGCGATCTGGGGGCGCTGCATTCCGGCAATGTCTCTTAACCAGGGGCCTGCCCAAAGTCCCTGCAAAGAAAGATATCCTGCCTGGGACAGGGTGGTTAAGGGCGCAATCCGCCAGAAATTTTGAGATGTGAAAACCTGCTTTATGCCGTTAACCTGTTCTGAAAAATTTTCCAGGGGCCTGTATTTTTCCGCCTTGTTTTCAGGAACAAGAAAAAAAACACCAAGGGCAATACAGCAGGACATCAGTGCCAGCAAAAGGAACAGGCCTCTCCAGTCTGTTAATTTAAGAACCCATTCAACCGGGGTGGTGGCGAAAAGAGCCCCCAGGCCGCCGGCCGCCATTTGAAATCCATTGATTCTTGGCCATAATTTTTCAGGGAACCAGATGACATAAGATTTAAAGGCAGCCATAAGACAGGCGGACACTCCAAAACCGATAAATGCCCGGCCGATGATAACACCGGTGAGGGTTTGGGATTTTGCAAAAATAAAGGCGCCTAATCCGGCAAAAAAAAGAAGAAAAGCTTCCACAATCCGGGGACCGAACCGGTCCAGAAAAATACCCAACGGCAGTTGGGAAGAGGCAAATGCAATAAAATAAGTGGAGGTTAAAAGCCCCAGTTGTGATGGGTCAATCTGTAAATCAGCTACCAGGTCCGGTGCAATGACGGCATTAACCACCCGGAACAGATAGGATAGAAAATAGCCAAAGGCAAAGGGGATGAACACTCTGAAAGCTGAAAGAGAAAATAAAGGCATTTTTAAAAAACTCACTTGAGTGTAAAAACATGGCCTGGCTTAAGTGTGCCGGGCCATGTTTTTCAGGGTTGTTTTATTTGTGCTGTTGTTTCTTATCCGGATAAATAGCACAAATAATTGTCAAGTTGAAGTCCAAGTAAAGTTTTTCAGCTTTTTTTACGCCTGGAAAATTTTTTCAATGGTTTCCATTGCCAGAAGATAGGTTTTTTCGTTAAACCGGGATTTTAATGCATATGTCAGCATTTGTGTATTCATGGCTTTTTGATTTTTTGCCATTACCGCAAGGGAAGCCAATGCCCAGTCCTGTTTTTTGATTTTCAATTCCTTAAAGTCAATCTCAACAACCTCTGCAGGGGTTTGAGGGATGGCAACACTTTTTTCTTTTAAGACAAAGGTGTCTGGCTTAAGGGTTGCAAATATTTTTTTTCGCCGCTGGACACCTTCATCACTGAGTGCCAGCACAACAGAAGGGGATTCAATGCCGGGATACCCAATTTTTTCCTGTGAAATTAAAATTTCACTGACAGACTGCCCCCTGAGGACGGTGATATTATAATCATTTTTCATTGACACATTCATGCCCGCACAAATACCTGCGTAACAGACAATATCTCCGGCCGTGACAATCCGCATGCCGGCACTGCCCAGAATAACGACTTCCTGGTGCTGATACTCTTTTACATCAATTTCCTTTTTTATATTAACCGCTTCAGGAAAGGTGTTTCTTTCCTTTGCCAGAGCCCGGTAACGTTCACCATATTCAGGCCGTTGGTTTTTTTTAACGATACCATTATGTTCCGGCAGATCTGCTACCATCTGATCAATGACTTTTGGGGTCAGCAGGTTCCTTTTCGTGTAGCGACCTGTGCACATGCCAAGGGTTTCAATGATTGAAAATCCTTTATGCTCAATTGCCCGGGCAATTTTTCCAGGTAAATCCGCATCAAGACCGGAGCATCGGTCGATATAAGTCGCACCGGCACTTTGAGCAATGGCGCAGATGTCAAGCGGCATTTCAGCCTGGTTGAGAAATTCGGAGCCCACTACTGCATCTGTGGGAGTAGTGGCAGAGTACTGCCCGCCGGTCATGCCAAAGTTGAAATTATTGAGAACAATCAGGGTAAGATCAAGATTCCTTCTGCAAGCGGCCAATACATGGGCACCGCCGATACCCAGGCCTCCGTCTCCCATTGTAACAATCACGTTCAGTTCCGGGTCGGCAAGTTTGAGACCCGATGCATAGGTGAGCGCCCGGCCATGGATCCCATGGAGGGCGTGAACATTGAAAAAGGTATCAAAAAGGCCGGAACAGCCAATATCCGTTACGATAACCGTTCTGTCGGCTTTAAGGTTCAGGGTGTCAAATGCTTTATCAAGGCCGGTGGTGATTTTTTCATGGGTGCATCCGGGGCAATATACAGGGGGTCGGCTTTTATTTAAAAAACTATTCATTTTCAATGACCTCCATAATGGTTGCAGGTGTTATCAGTACACCGTTCATCTGCCCGTAAAATTTTACTTTTTTGTTGCACAACACTCGTTTTATCTCGTTCACATATTGACCCAGGTTCATTTCGACTACAACAATGCGGTTATAGGGAGCAGCTTTCTCCTGTATCAGTTCTTCAGGGACAGGCCACAGGGTTTTAAGGGTGAGTGTAGAGACAGGATAGCCTTTTTTCTCAAGGGTTTTGGCGGCATCTGCCACTGCACGGGACGTCACGCCATAGCTGATGATCAGGGTGTCGCAATCTTTTTTAATATTTTCTTCAAAAAGTGTAAGCCTTTTCCGGGCACTATGGATTTTATTTCTCAGTCTTTCCTGGTTCTGGGCAATCACTTCCGGATCAATGGTGATGAAACCATCCGGGCCATGGGTGGATGATGTCTGCCGGACAAGGGTTTTGCCGCCAATGGGAAGAAACGGCGGCGCAGCATCGGGTTCTGCTTCAAAGGGCAGATAGGTGTCCCCTGAAAACAATTTTCTTTCCACAATGGGTGGAAGGGTGACGGAATCAAGATCAAAGCTTTCTTTGGTCATCCCGATTTCCTTGTTGGATGCAATAAAAACAGGACACCTGAATTCTTCGGCATAGTTGAAGGCATGAACGGCAAGAACGTAACAGTCCAGAGCGTCTGTAGGAACAAGTACAATAACGGGGACACCACTGGTGCTGCCCCATCTTAGGAATTGGATATCAGAATCAGCCCCCCTGGTGGCAGAACCGGTTGAAGGGCCCAGCCTCTGTACATCTGCAATCACCAATGGAATTTCACTGCCAATGGCAAATGAAATCTGTTCGCTGTAAAGACTGATGCCCGGACCGGATGTCGCGGTTAATGCTTTTTTTCCTGCCATGGCAGCGCCGATGCAATATCCCATGGATGCAATTTCATCTTCACCCTGAACGCAGATACCACCTTTAGGGGGCAGCATTTGCAGCATGCTGTTAAAAATTGTTGTTGCCGGTGTAATGGGATAACCTGCAAAAAAATTGCAGCCGGCAGCAATTGCTCCCCTGGCAAGTGCTTCATTGCCTTCCATAAATGACAAAGCCATTTTCTTCTCCTTGGGTTTAATATCTTCTTTTCTCAACCAAATTATCAAATCTGATCAAATATTTGATCAGATTTGATAATTTGTATCGCTTTGCAGTCTGTATGTCAAGTATAAATTGAATGATATTCAGATAGATAGCCCTTGTATTGAAAATCAAGATAACGTATTTTTCTAATTGATTTTATAACCCCCTTGGTATATTTATTTTGCTCATGGATAAAAAAACGAAAAACAAAAAAAAGAGCAAAGATGATTTTACCCAGGAAGCCTATATGGGGATTCGCCGGATGTTTTTTTTAAATGAAATCATACCCGGGCAAAAGATTTCGTACGGGGATCTTGCAAAACGCCTTAAAATGAGTACGACACCGGTTATCCAGGCACTGAAAAGGCTTGAATATCAAGGTCTTGTCCGGCATGAAGCCAATCGGGGCTATTATACTGAAAACATCAGTTTAAAAGAAATTACAGAAATTTATGATTTCAGGGAATTAATCGAAACCTCACTCTTGCCTAAAACCATATCCCGAATGGATAAAAAGGGGTTGAAACTGCTGAAAAAATCTCTGGACAGCCATCTTGCCGCTGTACGGGATATCTATTTAAAAGAACGTCTTTTAAAGGATATGGAATTTCACCTTGTCCTTGCAACTCTTTCCGGGTGCACCATACAGATCAATACCTTAAAATCGCTTTTTGATCTTTTATATCTCAAGTACAGGGGAAATATTCTTTTTGTAACACCCATGGATACAGTGGATTCAGAGCATATAAAATTGTATGAATATATTGCTGATGCCAATGTTGAGGATGCAACCCGTATCTTAAAACAGCATATTTCAAACGTAAAAGAGCACGCCATTATCAGCATTGAAAGAATCAACAAAGAAAAAAACTCAAGAACACTATAAAAATTAGTGATTAAACTTTCAGGAGAATAAAATGGAAAAGGAAAATAAGCCCGAATCCTTTGAAACCTTCATTAAATCCTTTTTTTACGGCAATCGATCAGATCTTTCCTTTAAATTCATGTCCGATCTGACATCGGAAGATGCCTCAATCTTTATTCAAAACCTGTTCAGGGATATTGTTGACGCTATTGATGACGGGGATTTGTCAAAGGTCAGGCAACGGATGCTGCAAGGGCAGATACAAGGATATAAACACCAGAAAAATTTTGAATATGACCACGGACCGTTTCACCCCTTGAAAAAACCGTTGTCATCCATGAAGCTTACGCTTCTTACATCAAGCGGTCATTTTTTAAAAGGGTATGATCCAATGCCGCTAGGCGTTGAGAATATGACCCAGGCGGAAGCGGAGCGCCGGGTGTTTGATTTTTTAAAAGAAGAACCCTGCCTTTCTGAGATTCCATTTGAATCAACGCCCGAGGATCTGATGGTTCGTCATGGCGGATATGATATCAGAGCGGCATTAAAAGATCCCAATGTGTCCTTCCCTTTCCAGAGAATGGTGGAATTAAGAGCTGAGGGGGTGTTTAAGGAGTTAACGTCAAACGCTTATTCATTTGTTGGTGCCTGCTCCCAGAAAAGATTATTGACAAAAACATTACCGGACTGGGTGGATAGATTTGTGGGGCTGGGGGTTGACGCTGTGGTGCTGGTTCCGGTCTGACCGGTTTGTCACATGTCCGTGGGACATGTTGCAAGGGCATTGGAAGACGCCAAAATTGCCACTGTCATTATTGCTGTGAAATCTTTTGAATCCCGGATGAGAATGATGTCCCTGCCCCGGGTACTGCTTGTGTCGCAACTTTAGTAGTGACAGATGTCGGAAATGTAGACGCTGGGGCCCATATTTATAAAGTTACTTATGACAATGCTTCTGGCGAAACAGAATTAGGGGCAGCGTCTAATACTGTGACGACAGATGCTACTCATAAACAAGTTAATTTAACCGATATTCCAACAAGTCCATCAGGTTCAGTGATTTCAAGGAAAATTTACAGGACAAAGGCAGGGGGTAGTGATTATTATTTATTAACTACAATAG
>JAHJLN010000365.1 GCA_018821715.1 Pseudomonadota bacterium
ATAAATTCTGGTCCTGTGTCAGGACACCTGAAACAATCAGAAACGGTATGTCCTGTGTGTCTTTATTTTCCTTTACGATTTCAAATACCTTATGACCGCTCAGCATCGGCATCTTGATATCGCAAATGATCCCAACAAATCTGTTCGGGTATGTTTTTATCGTCTCCAGAAACACCTGCGGGTCTGAAAAGGTGTCGATACAATAGCCACTGGTTCTGAACATTCTTTTATATACGTTCAGCCACTTATCTTCATCGTCAATTACAGCTATGACGGGTTTTCCCTCAGTGGTTTCCAAAGAATCTAAATCCGGTTTTTTCCCAGTCATGTCCATTTTAATTTCCTTGTCAGAAAAAAAGAATTTCTTGTAATTTTGATGCGTTACAAATTTTAATCTGCATTGAAGTGGTTATCTATATTATTTACGAATAGACTATTTGATTTTTCAATTGAACCAATCCCCACTGGCACACTGATACCGTGTTTTTCAGGTTTTCGCAACCCTTTTTTCTGCTTGCTGTTTCAGTTTCGTAACTATTGATCAAACCAGATACTGTGGCCTATTGCCTTGTGCCTACCCCTCTTTTTTTTGAATGATGTAACGCCCCCAATCAGAATTTTCTTTTGAAATCATGGATTCAATGTCATTTACAAACTTATCAAAAGGTGTTTCACCGTTATATGGCGTTGCCCCTGTTAAAAACAGATGCTTTAAATGTTTGAGTGTTTCGCAGGTTGTCCGGTAATTAATCCACCGTTCCTGATGCTTGTTTATTGACAGAAAACCGGTTGCACAGGTTATCGCCACCCCCAAAAATGCAATGATCCACCTTGAAGAATAGATGTCTTGTGAAAACCCGGAAATCAAAGGGATTAAAGCGCCACAGACAATTTGAACACCCGACAGCCTTTTGTAGCTTCGCTGGTTGGATTGGCTCCTTGAATCATAGAACTCAATCTGATCATCCACTCTTTCCTTGATATATTGATCCGGATCCATTTACCCTCCTTAAAATTTATCAAAAAAGATCATGTCATCTTCTACCCCGAGATCGTAAAGCGCATTGATAATGGCATTGATCATGGGGGGCGGGCCGCACAGATAAAATTCTATTTCTGTGGGATCTTCATGTTTGCAAAGATATGAATCGCACAGATGGGTATGGATAAATCCGGTCAGGCCATCCCAGTGATCATCTTCCTCAGGGTTTGACAGGGCGATGTGAAAGGTGAAGTTATCATGTCTTTTTTCAAGATCCGTGAAAATATCATCATAAAACATTTCTTTTTTGGATCTGGCACCATACCAGAAAGAAATTTTCCGCTTTGTATGGATTCCGTCAAGCTGATGGAGGATGTGGCTTCTTAAAGGGGCCATGCCGGCACCGCCGCCGACATAACACATTTCCTTGTTTGTATCCTTTGCCATGAAATCACCGTAGGGGCCGCTGACGGTTACCTTGTCCCCGGGTTTTAGGCCAAAGACATAGGAAGATCCGAATCCCGGCGGAATACCTTCAGTGCCCGGCGGAGGCGTTGCGATCCTGACGTTCATCATCATTATCTCATTGTCATGGGGCGGGTTGGCAAGAGAATAAGCCCTGAAGCCCTGTTTGATGCCTTTTGCCGTGAGTTCAAGAAGATTGTATTTTTTCCATTCACTCACAAATTTGCTTTCAATATGGAAATCTTTAAAGGTCAGGTCATATTCAGGGACATCAATCTGGATATAGGCGCCTGCCTGGAAGTCAATCACGGTTTCAGGTTTGAGTACCAGTTCTTTGATAAAGGTGGCCACATTGTGATTGGATATCACCTCAGCTTCCACTTTTTTAATGCCGAAGATGGATTCAGGTATTTTAATTTCAAGATTATTCTTTACTTTCAGCTGGCAGGACAGCCGTTTGCCGGCAAACTTGTCTTTTCGAGTCAGGTGGGCAAGTTCTGTGGGCAGGATACTGCCGCCGCCTTCAATGACCTCACACTTGCACATGCCACATGATCCAGAACCGCCACAGGCGGAGGGCAAAAAAATTTCCTTTTGGGACAAAGCAGATAACAGGGACGGATTTCCGGTGATCTTTAATTTTTCATCCTTATTTTTATTGATGGTGATCTCAAATTCACCTTTGCTGGTCACCTTTGATTCAACAAAGAGGAGGACTGTCACAAGGATCAGAATTACACCTGTAAAAACCGATATGCTTAAGATGTATAACAATTTTTATTCTCCATCATTAAAGGGTGATCCCTGAGAACATCATAAATGTCATGGCCATAAGGCCGGCAATCACCATGGTGATGCCGAATCCCTGAAGGCCTTTTGGGACGTCCGAGTATTTGACCTTGTTCCGAATGGCGGCCATGGAGACAATGGCCAGCATCCAGCCGGTTCCGGATCCTGCACCAAAAATGATGGACTCCATAAAGGTATAGTTTCTTTCCACCATGAAAAGAGAGGTGCCGAGAATAGCGCAGTTTACCGCGATCAAGGGTAAAAATACCCCCAGGGTCACGTACAGAAGCGGTGAGTATTTATCAATAATCATTTCAACAGCCTGTACAATGGCGGCAATCACGGCGATAAAGGTGATGAATTTTAAAAAGCTTAAATCAAGGTCTGGAAACCCTGCCCAGGCGAGCGCTCCAGGGGCCAGCAGGCCGTGGTAAATCATCCAGTTGACAGGGCTTGTCACCGTCAGAACAAAAATAACGGCAAAGCCAAGACCTGTAGCGGTCTCTACGTTTTTTGAAACCGCGATAAAAGAACACATGCCAAGAAAATAGGCAAGAAGAATATTACCGATGAATACGGAATTGATAAACAGACTGAATAGATCACCCATAGCGGTTTTTTACCTTTCTTCCTTTGAAATTCCGGGCAGACTGTTTTTCAGCCATACCAGCAGCCCGATAACGAAAAAGGCACCGGGTGCCAGCACCATGAGCCCCATGTTCTGGTATCCGGCATCAAAAATAAATTGCGGGATAATGTTGAATCCTAAAAACTTGCCTGATCCTAAAAGCTCTCTTAAAAACGCCACAGTAATAAGAACCAGACTGTACCCCAGCCCGTTTCCAATGCCGTCAAAAAATGATGCCAGCGGTTTATTGGCAAGGGCAAAGGCTTCGGCCCTGCCAAGAACAATACAATTGGTGATAATCAGCCCCACAAAAATCGACAGCTGCTTGGATATATCGTAAAAAAAAGCTTTTAATATCTGGTCGGTAACAATCACAAGGGAGGCAATAATGGCAAGCTCTGCAATGATCCTGATATTGGAGGGAATTTTTTTTCTCAACGAGGAGATCAGCATGCTTGAAAAGGCCGTTACAATTGTAAGGGCAATGCCCATAACAATGGCAGTGGACATTTTGACAGTGACAGCAAGAGCGGAACAAATTCCCAATACCTGGTAGGCAACCGGGTTCTCTTTCCAGATGCCTTTGGTTATAAGTTCTTTATAGTTTGTTTTTTCTTCTGACATGGATACAATCCTTTTTTATTGCTTGTCTTTTATTGCCTTCAGCTGTTTCTGCCGGAAAGTGACGGACACGGAATCATATTTGACAAGGGTTTCTTTTATCCCTTGTGAGAGATACTTTCCGGTCAGGGTTGCACCTGAAATTCCATCCACATAATTGTCCTGCAGATCCCTGGGAAGATTTTGGGCCTTTCCCTTGGCAATTCCGACAGAAACAAATTTGTTTTTGGAGTTTAATATTTTTTTACCTTTAAAATTTTTCTGAAACCAGGCGCTTTCAATTTCACCACCCAGGCCCGGAGTTTCCGAATGACTGAAAACCGAAAACCCGGATACGGTCTGTCCGTCATTTTCAAAGGCAAGATATCCGTATATTTTTCCCCAGAGACCTCGGGTGTTGATGGGGATGATATATCCCTTGATCTGGTTGTTATCCTGGTAAAAGTAAAGGTTCAATGAATTAGGGGCCCAAGTTTCAATGATGTTGCCCTGACCATCGACCATGACTTCTTTAATATGGGCATGATACAGTTCATTGATTTCTTTTTTAGACGGCTTTTTGTCTCCAATCAGATCCGCAGCTTTAAGGATATTGATTTTTTTATCAAGTTCCATATTAATGGTTTGAAATCCTTTTAACCCGACTGCTGCTGCCGTAATCATCAGGCTGCAGATGACAGAGAGCAGCAGGGCAAATACAATGACATTCTTCTTGCTGTTTTTATCTGTTTTATCAGACATTGGGTATCCTTTTTGATGCGTTATATTTCATCACAATATGATCCAGCAGCGGGGAAAATACATTCATAAACAGGATGGCCAGCATGGTGCCTTCAACAAACGCCGGGTTGGCGACCCGGATGGTAACCGTTAAAAACCCGATTAAAAACCCGAATATCCATCTTCCAGGATTGGTTCCGGGCGCACTGACAGGATCGGTGGCCATAAATGAGATGCCGAACAAAAAGCCGCCGGCACAAAGGTGGTATAAGGGGCCGGCATTCATCCAGGAGTCACTGCCGCCGGGAATCAAATAAAAAATAATGGCCGTAGCCATGAGTCCGGCAACACCGCCGATAATGATCCTGAAATTTGCAATCCGTGTAATGATCAGGAAAGCGGCGCCAATGATACAGCATAACGCAGAGGTTTCTCCAATACTTCCCGGTACAAATCCCAAAAAAAGCCTGGACAGTGTAAACCCTGAATGGGTAAGAGCGGTTGTTATTTTTTCACCTTCCGGTGCCAGAATAGAGAGGGCTGTGGCACCACTGACACCGTCCACAGAACTTGTTGCCGCAATCCAGACATCTCCTGACATGGAAATCGGGTAGGAGAAAAATAAAAAAGCTCGGCCGGTCAGCGCAGGGTTTAAAATGTTTCGCCCGGTGCCGCCAAACAGTTCTTTCCCGATAACCACGCCGAATGAAATCCCCAGTGCCACCTGCCACAGGGGGATGGTGGCCGGCAGGGTTAACGGAAATAAAAGTCCTGTCACCAGGAGCCCTTCACTGATCTTGTGTTTCCGAATAGAGGCAAACAGTATTTCCCAGAAAAAGCCCACCCCATAGGTGACAAGAATGATGGGCACAACATATCTGGAACCCAGCAAAAATGCCTGGATAAATGTATAGGATTCCCCTTTTGCGATCCCTGCCTGAAGCCCGGTATTGTATATGCCGAAGATTAGAACAGGCAGGAGAGAAAGAATAACAAAACTCATAAACCGTTTCAAATCAAGGTTGTCCCTGACAAAGGGCGTGTGCTTGTTTTTAGGGGATGGGAAAAAGAAGAATGATTTTGTGGCATCAAACAGCGGTTCCAGCCATTTGAGCTTTCCTGAACCTGTAAAAAGTTTTTCACTTGAATTGATCAGTTTTTTAAACGGATTCATAACCTATTCTTTATCCTTGTAATGAGCGTTGATGCCGTCAGACAGAATTTTTGTCAGTTCAATTTTGGACGGGCAGGTATAGGAACACAGACCGCACCTGCAGCAATCCAGGAGGCCGTAACTTAAGGCATCTTCAATATCCTCGCTTAACAAAGCCTTGAGGATGAAACTGGGTGCAAGGTCCACCGGGCAGATGTTGGTACAGTACCCGCAGTTAATACAGGCCCTTTCCTCTCCATGGGCATTGCAGTCAAGCGCTTTGGGGGTGCGGGTCAGGCAGGATAAAAATGTTTTGGACACAGTGGGTTTGGTCAGCCCGGGAGAAATAAAACCGAATAATTCCTCTGTTTGATTATCAGGGATAATGTTCAGAGTGTTTTCAAAAAATCCCAGATGGGAGCCCGGGTCAACAGATCTGCCGTTGAACCGGCCTGTTGTAATCAGGCTGTTCTCTGCCAGGCTTCCCACAAGATTTTTTACAGGTGCACCCTGGCGGGTAATGATATGGGGTTTTTTATCAGTTGACCGTGTCACGGTTATCACTCTTTTTACAGGGTATATACCGGTTAAAAGAAATTTTGCAATAAGGATCAGGTGCTCTGCGGTTATGCACCAGGACATATTTTCTTTTGGGGTTTGTTTCAACTTGTAAAGTACAACGGCAGGATCCCAGGCCGGATAACTGTCGGAAACCACATGGGTGATGAGATCTTTGTGTCCGTTCAATCTTTGAAGACTGCCTTGCCTTGAGGTTACAATGATGCGTTTTGAAAACAGCTTTAAAAGTTTTATGCCGGATTCAAAAAATGCGAACTCATTTTCAAACACAACCTTGGGATGGGGGGAAAACGGATCGTTTCCATTTAAAGAGACAATAATCATGGGTGGTTCATGGGTTTCATCAGCCGTATCCCTATAGGGGAACTGCCTGAAACACTGCCAGAGTCCGCCCTGTTGCAGCTGTGCTGTCATGGTTGATCTGGAAGCCTTATCCATCTGCTCTGATGATATAGGTTCAAACCGGACAAAGTCTTCTGTTTTTTCCAGGGCAATCACTACTTCTTTTAATTGTCTTCTTTCCCCGAAAAGAATGTGTTTGACGATCCCGGTCCCCGGGGACACATATTGGATACGGTTGTTGCGCTTGTCACAAAATACAGGCGTGCCTGTTTTTACAGAATCATTCTCTTTTACCAGCAGTTTGGGACGGATAAACGGGATATCCATGGCAGAGACGGCTATTGTCTCAGGTTCAGGGATCTGAATAGTGCTCAGGTCAGGCATCCCGGTCAGGGTCGGTTTAAAGCCTTTTAAGATTTTGATGTTTTCCATAAACTATAAATCCATAAAAATATAAATTATTCTATCGTAAAATGACCCACCATATCATGGAGTTTTTGGGAAAATTGAGAAAGCTGTTCAGAACTCAGGGCAATGCGGGTTGAATTTGACGACACCTGAAAAATGGAGTGGCTCACATCATTCACATCCCGGGCAAGTTCAACCGATGCCGCAGACGTATCGGCAACATTTGAACTGACTTCATTGACGGCAGCCGCACCTTGAGATACATTTGCATCAATTTCATCAATGGTTGCTGTCTGCTCATCAACAGCCACGGATATATTTTTAACAATATCATTTACCTCATTGATCACTTTGGCGATCTCTTTGATGTCTTCAATAGTGGATGAAGTTGATCCCTGTATCCAGTCAATATTTTCTTTTATCTGTTCTGTGGCCTGAGTGGTCTGAAGGGCAAGGCTTTTTATTTCATTTGCAACAACAGCAAACCCTTTTCCGGCTTCTCCGGCCCTTGCAGCTTCAATGGTTGCATTCAGGGCCAGAAGATTGGTCTGCTTGGAGATATCAGTTATGGCTCTGGATACCTGATCGATTTTTTTGGCCGCATTCCCCAGATCATCCACCCGGGAAGATGCAGAATCAACCTTTTCAACAGCCTGATCTGAAATTATACCGGCTTTTTCAGCATTTTGTGCGATATTTTTACTGGTGTCACTCATCCGGGATGCGGAATCGGCAATTTGTTGGGTGTTGGCGCTGAGTTCCTCCATTGCAGCGGCAACCGCATTCATGTCTTCACTCATGGTATCGGCATTCAAGGCGATATTTGAAATCTTTTCAGCAGAGCTTTCCGTCTCTTGGGAAAGTTGTGTGGCAACCTTGTTCATTCCTGTGGAAGAATTGTTCAGACGATTGGCATCCTGGTAAATTTCTTTAATATTTTCCTGGAGGGATTGAGCAAAAATATTCAGGTTGTATCCCAGGGTCTCCATTTCATCTAATCTGCTTTCAGGTTTGTCTGCTGTTTTAAACCGCCTGGTCAGATCCCCGTTGCTCATTTTTCTGGCTGTTGAGGCTGACCCCAGCAGTTTTTTTGCAATGGTGTGAATTTGAAGAATACTGATTCCCATGAGCGTGATACCGATAATCAAACCAAAGGTCTGAAAAACAATCAGTCGCTGCACTTTTTTTTCAGAAATTTTCTGAAGCATCACAACGGCTGTGTTCATTTCATTTAACAAGTTTAGATTATTGAGTTTAATATATTCCAGACTGCCGGCAGCCGCCTTGTCTTCAGAAAGTGCCGTCTTCATGTGGGAAGAGAAGGTTTCCCATAGGTCTTTAACTTTAACCAGTTGCGAATAGGCCGGTTCAACAGCTTTCGGGCAGACAGCATATGCGGCTTTAAGATCTAAAGATAATGGTGCCTTTCCTGAATCACCCAGTGCGGACAGGGTGACATCAAATACGCTCATGGTATTGACGGCACTTGAAATGAGCGTTTGTTTTTCCTTTATATCCGTGGTGGCAGCAAATGAAAAAAGTTCTTTTGACATTTTTTGGGAAAGCATGCGCTGACGTCCTGCAAGGTTGATAACAAGGCCATCTGTTTTTTGTGCTGAAGTAGTATACCATGTTACCAGAAACATGGATAAAATAACAAAAGACAACCCGGCAATCATTAAGCCTAATCTGTACCTTATCGGCATTTTTTTCACCCTTTTGTGATTGATTGGGAAAAACAAATTCTAACGTATCATAAAAGATTTGCGGGTTCAATGAATTGGTATTGGAAAGTGCATATAGAAGTTTTCTATTCAATACCGCGGCATTCATTGTTTAAATCAATTTGATTGTTATGTGGATTTTCACTAGTATAACGGTTCATGGAAAAAAGATTGAAAAATTGTTTTTATTAAACTGAAAAGCAATGGCAGATATTGAAGAATTAAGGGTGTGTTTTGATAAAGTTTTTATTTGCTTCAAAAAAGATATACATGATCGTAAGGATTGGTTTAGGACTTGTTTTCATTAGTTCCGGAGCCATGAAATTGTTTGACCTTGATGCTTTTTCAAAAGTGATTGAGGCGTTTGCGATTTTATCTCCCCAGTTTTGTTATCCTTTTGCAGTGATGATTTCGCTTTTGGAAATCAGTATCGGGTTCGGCCTTACAGCTGACATAAAAGGAAGCCTTGCGGCAATATTTTTAATGCTGCTGATGTTTGTTGCTGTCTTGAGCTATGCCATTTTAATGGGGTACGACATAGATTGCGGCTGTTTCGGGCCGAAAGATCCTGAAACCAAAGCCTTTGGCACGCTGAAAAGCTCTATTGCAAGGGATCTTTGCATGATCACGCTGGTGGTGTATCTGTGGCGGTTTAAAAACAAGTCCCTTTCTTTTTTATCAATATCTTATAAAAATAATCAGGAGGAAAATTAAAATGAAATCAATAAAAAAATATGTATCGGGTTTTGTGGTTGTCTTAGGGGTTCTGATATTTACCCTGCCAGCCCACGCCTTTCTGGGGTCTGACAAATTCAAACAGGAAGTTGAAAAAGAGCAGGCAGCTGTTAAACTTGTCCGGGAAGTTCAAAAAGGCGCATACGACGTTGTGACTGCTGCTGAATTGAAAAAATGGATGGATGAGAAAAAAGATATGGTCATCATTGATACCATGCCCTACGAAGCAAGCTATAAGAAAGCCCATGTGCCCGGAGCGGTCCAGTTTCTTTTCCCTATTCCGGACATGCCGGAGTGGGATCAAAATCAAACGGATCAAAAGCCCATGGCAGCCTATGAAAAACTTCTGGGGAATGACAAAGATAAAGTAATTGTTGTGTATTGCGGGTTTGTAAAATGTACCCGAAGCCATAATGGTGCTTTCTGGGCAAAAAAACTGGGATACAAAAATGTCTTTCGTTTTTCAGGTGGAATTTATGCATGGAAAGGTGCTGATTTAGAAGTTGAAACAGAATAATCTTGATTTTCCTTTAAAGGTTTAATAAAAAAGGGGCTCATGTTTTTTTGAAAAACCTAGCCAAAAAGGATAATGGTTATCATGGATCAAGCTGCAATGGAAAAGGTGTCTGACCAGAATTATCTTGACATGCTTCTGCCCAGGGAAACAAGTGATCAGTTTTTTGAAGCACTTTACGGGGATGCATCAGATGGTGCATATGATATCCGGCTTGAATTTATTTCTGCCAATGACAAACGGATTGTTTTAGCATTCAACCTTATTCAAAGACCTGGAAAATGCCTGGTGTGCAGTCTGACATACGGTCTTCCCACTGTATTTTCCCGCCACCCGTTGATCAATATAAAGGATATGATAAAAAAAATTGAAACCTTGGGGATTAAGATAAAAAAATGGCGGTTGGGCGAGACTGAGGAGCAGACGTCTACATTTCATACCATTCCATTTTTTCTGGAATTAGAATAACACACATTTGTTTAAAAAAAAGGCCGGATCACTTGAATTGATCCGGCCTTTTTTTATATGCAGTGCCCTGCAAAGGGTTTAAAGCAGGTTTTTTTATGCTTTGGGCAGTTTGGGGAACTGTTTGTTCAATGTCTTATTCCAATCATCCAACTGGGGTTTTACCTTTTTAAACAAAGAACCGGAATTACCTTTAATGGTAATCTTTTCTATGATATCACCCTGGGCAATGCTGTCCACTATTTTCTGGTCTTCGTTGCTTTCAACAACACCAAAAACAGTGTGCATGCCATCTAAATGAGGGGTCGGACCATGGGTAATGAAAAACTGACTCCCGTTTGTTCCCGGGCCGGCATTGGCCATGGAAAGGATGCCGGGTTTGTCATGTTTCAATTCTTTTTTAAATTCATCTTTAAATTCATATCCAGGGCCACCCATTCCATTTCCATAAGGGCACCCGCCCTGGATCATAAAGTCTGAGATGACGCGGTGAAATTTTAATCCGTTGTAATATTCTCTTTTTGCAAGATTTGCAAAATTACCACAGGTAACAGGGGTCTGGTCAGCAAATAATTTTATGTTGATCGTCCCTTTGCTTGTTTCAATAATGGCTGTTAAGTCAGGCATGTTTTTCTCCTTTTAATATAAAAACAAAATCAGGTAAAAATTAAGGATTTGTTTTTATTTGTCAAATAAAAAAAGCCGATCTGGATATTTGCCACAAGAATTTTTGTATAACCCGTTCCAGGGTGATCGCCTTAGGTGTGCTGGATGGACATGGCAACAAATTCTAAGATTACCTTTGCTGACCGCCATGAACTCACTCATTCTTCGCTCAAACACCA
>JAHJLN010000366.1 GCA_018821715.1 Pseudomonadota bacterium
GACCCCATAGACAGGGCATCTGGAAACAGGGACAGCTCGTCTTTATCAAAGGAAGATTTTTGAAGATCTTTCAGTGTCATTTTTAAAAAATCCTGGTTTTGCTGGTCTTTGACAAATCTGGAAAATGTCTGGATATCGTAAAAAGGATTTGGCAGCCGGGATTTGTAAAAAAGATACATATCATCTTCAGATGCCAGGATATCTTTTTTCCGGCGTTTGTTCTCAAGGGTTTCAAGTTCATCAATCAGTTGACGGTTATGGGTCATAAAGTCAAATTTCTGATGGATTTCCCCCTGGACCAGGGCATGGCGGATAAACAGTTCAAAAGCTTCTTCAGAATTTATTTTGCCGTATGCAATCTGCCGGCCGGTCACGATGATCAGCCCGAACAGGGATACCTGTTCAATTGCAACGACTTCCCCTCTTTTCTTTTCCCAGTGGGGATCAGAATAGGTATGGGTACACAGGTCTTTTGCGATGTGCTCCAGCCATTCAGGATCAATGTTGGCAACTGTTCTGGCAAAAAGCTGACTGGTCCTGACAAATTCTGCGGCAACAATCCAGTTCCCTGTGGTATCAAAAAGGCCGGACCCGGGAAATATCATTGCCTGCTGACCTTTTGCAGCACTGAAGATATTTTTTTCCTTTTTATGGGCAATATTGGCAAGATACCCGGATAAAATGGACTGGTGCAAGGCAATATACAAGGGCCCGCCAATGTCAAAGACCTTGGCTTTCAATCCCTTGGTTCCGGTTTGAACCGGGAGGGTGTTTTCCCCTTTTATACCATGTTCTTTGAGTATTCGTATGATCTGTCCATGGATGTCGTTCCATTCTCTTAATCGTTTGAAAGACAGGAAATGATCCTGGCAGTATTTTTTGAGCCCAGCCCTGGACTTTAATCTTTTTTCAGCAGCTTTAACCGCATTCCAGATATTTAAAATAGTAATGAAATCAGAGCTTGGATCCTTGAACAGGGCATGCTTTTGATCAGCGGCCTGGGATTTTTCAGCCGGCCTTTGTCTTGGATCTGAAATGGATAAAGCAGTGGTAATGATGACAGCTTCTTTTAAACATCCGTTTTTGTCAGCTTCAATTAATATCCTGGATAATTTTGGATCAATGGGCAGTTTCGCCATAATCTGACCGATTTTTGTGAGGGTATGCTCTTTTTTCTTTGTCCGACTGTCACAGGACTTTATCTCTTTGATGGCGGAAAGCTCCATCAGGGTGTCAAACCCATCCCTGATACTTTTGGGGGCAGGTGCATCAATAAACGGAAAGGTTGAAACATCCCCCAACTTAAGAGAGATCATCCGAAGGATAACTTCGGCAAGATTGCTTCTTAAAATTTCAGGAGAGGTGAAAAAAGGCCTGCCCAAAAAATCATCTTCATCAAACAGCCGGATGCAGATTCCGTTCTCCACCCTGCCGCACCGCCCCAGTCTCTGATTAGCCGAAGACTGGGAAATGGGGCTGACCGGAAGGGCTGTGGTTCTTGTCCTGGGCGAATACTCAGGAATTCTTGCAAGGCCTGTATCCACTACATATTTGATCCCGGGTATGGTTAAAGAGGTTTCAGCCACATTGGTGGCAATAATAACTTTTCTTCCCTTCTGCCGGGAAAAAATTTTTGACTGCTCTTGGGCTGAAAGCCTTGCAAAAAGAGGGAGAATCGTTACCCCTGGATGATGCCGTCCCCGGATCAGCTCCATGGTGTCGCCAATATCCTGTTCCGTGGGCATGAACACAAGGATATCACCGGTCCCTGGTTGGGAAACAAGAAGATTTACCGCATCTGCTGCTGCTTCAACATATCCCTGGTCTTCAATGGTAATCGTTTCATTTTCTTTATTCAAAAAAGGCATATACAGGGTTTCAACCGGGTACATCCGTCCGGATACTTCAATGATCGGGGCATTGTCAAAGGCTTTGGAAAATTTGTCAGTATCAATTGTGGCAGATGTGATAATCAGCTTAAGATCTTTTCTTTGTTTGACAAGGCGCCTTAAGATCCCCAGGGTAAAGTCAATATTCAGGCTTCTTTCGTGTGCCTCATCCACGATAATGGTATCATATGCAGTAAGGAACCTGTCGGCTTGAGTTTCTGCCAGCAGGATACCGTCGGTCATCATTTTTATATACCCATTGGTATTGGATTTATCGTCAAACCTGATTTTATATCCAACACTAAGCCCCAGGGTTTCATTGAGTTCTTCTGCAATTCTCCTGGCCACATTAATGGCTGCAATACGTCTTGGCTGGGTACATCCGATCAGCCCTTTGATACCCTGACCCGCTTCAAGGCAGAATTTGGGGATCTGGGTGGTTTTACCCGAGCCTGTTTCTCCTGAAATAATCACCACTGAATTTTCTTTTATGGCAGTGATGATGTCATCCTTTTTATGGGTGATGGGCAGATCGGGATTGAATGTTATGGGCCAGGGTTTGCCATCCCGTCTTTTTTTTAGTTTGTTTATGGAGCGTTGAGTCTTCTTCAGGAGCTGGTCTGTTCTTTTGGCTATGTTTTCAACCCCTTTAGCGCTGCTGCCTTGTGATTTTTTAATGGATCGCAATTCTTTTAAAAGGGCATGTTTGTCTTTCAACATGACGTCCGCGTAAAGCTGTTCTATTTTCTTTAGTTCATTCATAACCTTTGAATAGTAACTTAAAGTTTAAAAAAGTCAAATTTTGAATCTTGTTTTAAAATAGGGTTGACATAAATGATGGAATAAGAGAAAAAGAACATTGTCTCAAAAAACAGGGACCATACGATAAAGTAAAAAATACTTTAAATTTGATATCGACTTAGGAGAAAAATAGCATGAGCGATACAGCTATTAAAATTGGCGGCGCTAGAAAGAGCGTCTTTAAAGACAAGGTGATGAAGCTTCTGCCCGATGGCGGGAACCTGAATGCATGTCTGACATGCGGCGCATGCGCCTCAGGTTGTCCTGCAACCGGTTTGGAAGGCATGGATCCAAGAAAGTTCCTGAGAATGGCGGCTCTTGGAATGGATGAAGAAATTTTAAGCTCAAACTGGGTGTGGATGTGTTCCATGTGTACCCGGTGCATGTATGTGTGCCCGATGCAGATTAATATTCCCCAGCTTGTTTTCAATGCAAGGGCGCAATGGCCAAAAGAGAAAAAACCCAAAGGGATTACAAGTTCATGTGACATGGCGTTAAGAAATGACACCTGTTCAGCCATGGGTGCGTCTGAAGAAGATTTTCAGTTTGTAGTGGAAGATGTTCTTGAAGAATACCGGGAAGCACAGCCTGAGTTTGAAGAAATGAGGGCAGATGTAAACCGAAAAGGGGCCTATTACTTTTTAAACCAGAATTCCAGGGAACCTGTGACAGAACCCGATGAGATGGTTCCGTTATGGAAGATCATGCACCTTGCAGGGGCTGACTGGACCTATGGCACAAAGGGCTGGGCAGCGGAAAATTATTGTCTTTTTTCAGCAGATAATGAAAACTGGGAAAAGATTGTTCGAACAAAGGTAAAGGCCGTGGAGGACCTGGGCTGTAAAGTCTGGCTCAACACCGAGTGAGGGCACGAACTCTTCGCAGTCCGGGCTGGATTGCAAAAATTTAAAATTCCTTACAACTTTGAAATTAAAAGTATTATTCAACTCTATGCTGAATGGATCAGAGACGGCAAGCTGAAGCCCTCTTCTGACTGGAACAAGGACAGAAAAATCAAGTTCACGGTTCAAGATCCCTGTCAGCTGGTCAGAAAATCTTTTGGCGACCCGGTTGCTGAAGAATTAAGATATGTTGTCAAAGCCGTTGTCGGCGAGGAAAATTTTGTTGACATGACACCCAACAGATCCAATAACTTCTGCTGCGGCGGTGGCGGCGGGTTTCTGCAGTCAGGATTCCAGGAACAAAGACGGGCATATGGACAGACCAAGGCCAACCAGATCCTTACAACAAAAGCGCCGTACTGCATTACCCCATGCCATAATTGTCATGCCCAGGTGCATGACATGTCCGAAGTCAATGACCATGCATGGGAAACGGTTCATCTGTGGACACTTTTGAACCTTTCTCTGGGAATACTTGGTCCCAATGAAAGAGAATATCTGGGCGAAGATTTGAAAGATGTGGATGTATTCCATCCAGAATCAGCCATGTAATTCATCTGTATCTTTATAAGACTCAACCGGCCCGGTATGGCAAAATATTTGCCTTGCCGGGCTTTTTTATGGGGCATGATTTAACCAGGAAGTAAAAATAAAAGTTGAATTTTTTAACTGATTGCCTATGCAAATTAATTGTGATAAGAAAATTTGATTATGACTCAAATTATCAGTATAGCAAACCAGAAGGGGGGCGTTGGCAAAACAACGACCTCTGTCAACCTTTCCGCCGCTCTTGCTAAAATCGGAAAAAAAGTATTGCTGGTGGATTGTGATTCCCAGGCCAATGCAACGACCGGTATGGGGATTGACAAACCTTCCTTAACATATTCTTTGTATCAGGGCCTTATTGAAGAGGTAGACATTGAGGAAATCATTTGCCCCACCATGCTGCCCAAACTGATGATCATCCCTGCCAGGATGGATCTTATCGGATTTGAAATTGAAATGGTGTCTGCAAAGGACAGGGAGAAAAAATTAAAAAACATTCTGGACCCGGTAAAAGAAAGGTTTGACTATATCATCATTGATTGCCCGCCGGCATTGGGGCTGTTGACATTAAATGCATTTACAGCTTCCAATGCGGTTTTAATCCCCCTTCAAAGTGAATTCTACGCCCTTGAAGGATTGGGACAGCTTTTAGATACCATAAAACGGGTCAAGTCATCTTTTAATCCCGCCTTGAAGATCAAGGGAATCCTTTTGACCATGTATGACAGACGAACAAATCTTGCACAGCAGGTGGTTGAAGATGCAAGAAAATATTTCAAAGATATGGTTTTCAAAACTAAGATA
>JAHJLN010000367.1 GCA_018821715.1 Pseudomonadota bacterium
AGAGGATTTACGTTAAAAATAAGGCAGATTTCAATATATGTATACAGGAGAAAATATATGCCCTTGTCATTCCAATCCCAAACTCATGGCAACATTGCCTTCGGGTTTTTTAATATTGAGTCGGATATGCTGCTTTTGGAAAATCATTTCTTTTTTGCCAGTGATTTTTGCGAATGGATAAGCAAGATGGCAGAACAGGAGAATGCCGGGCAAAAAAGGGTTTATCATCCGGTTTATCATATTGCTGACCCCAATGATATCGGGGACCTGATGGGGGCCATCCATGGGGTGAGGTTCCAGGGATTTATCGGCAGGGTGTATACGCTGTTCCCGTTTCCAGAGGATCCGAAAGCGTTTAAGCAGAATCCAGACGGATATCAAACCCAAAAGATTGTCATCTCCCTGATTGAAGGCGTTTCAGAAAAAACGGAAATCCTGATTGAATTTTCTGAGAGCGGACAGGTCCATATCGGTCCCTATGTGTTTGAGAAAAACGTGTTTTTTGAACTGATCCGCTATGTCTGGCAGGGCGGGTATCCCTGCTGGAAAGATGAGATAAGACCCCCCTATGTTATTAAGATGAAAGAAAGGATTCAAAAAAGTTGCAATCCCTTTTTAAAAGGGGTGTTTTCATCGTAACCGATTTGATGTATGGTAAGAAAATTTTAAATTCTAAGCTGGAAAGGAAAATCTTATGCCGATAGCAGATAAAATGATCAAAATGGTGGAATCCGCCTCCATGATCCGGAAGATGTTTGAAGAAGGAATAAAGATGAGAGAAAAATTCGGGGCAGATAATGTGTTTGATTTTTCCCTTGGAAATCCGGATGTTCCTCCGCCGCCGGTTGTTAAAAAAACCCTGTTAAATCTGATTAACAGTGAGACCCTCTCCCACGGGTATATGCCCAACCCGGGATATCCCCACGTCCGACAGGCTGTTGCAGACTACCTGAACAAAGAATACAATGTGGGACTGACCTCAGACCTGATTGTCATGACCGCGGGCGCAGCCGGAGCTTTGAATGACATATTGCGGGCACTGATGAATCCAGGGGAGGATATCCTTGTCCCGGCCCCCTACTTTGTCGGCTATAACCAGTACGCCTTTGTTGCCAGTGCCAATTTAAAAACCGTAAATTCATTTCCTGATTTTCACATGGACCTTGATGCCATTGAAAAGGCCATTACCGAAAAAACGCGGGTTATGCTGATTAACTCTCCCAACAACCCGACCGGTGTTGTGTATACCAGAGAAGAGCTCATGGGATTAGGAAAGGTGCTGGAGAAGGCAAGTACAAAATTCGGCAAACGGATTTACCTGATTTCCGATGAACCCTATAGAAAAATTGCCTATGATGTTGAGGTGCCGTGCATGTTTGATGTGTACCCCCATACCATTGTATTGACCTCTTATTCCAAAGAACTTTCCCTTGCCGGAGAGAGGATCGGGTATCTGGCTATCCATCCCAAAGCTGAAGATGCAACCATAATTGCAGGGGCGGCAGGAGTGACCAATACCATGATGTATGTGAATGCACCCGCGCTTTTCCAGCAGGTCGTGGGACAGCTTCAGGGTGTATCCGTGGATATGGGTATTTATAAAAAACGCCGGGATATCTTCTGTGAAGGGCTTCATGCAGCAGGGTATGAATTTGACGTGCCCCAGGGTGCCTTTTATCTGTTTCCCAAAAGCCCCATTGCAGACGATATTAAGTTTGTGAGCATTTTACAGGAAAACAACATCCTTGCCGTTCCGGGCAGAGCGTTCGGCGGTCCCGGCCATTTCAGGCTTTCCTATGCAGTGCCGGATAAAACCATTGCCGGTTCCTTTGAAGGCTTTAAAAAAGCGTTTAACAGTGTAAAATAAGGTTTTTTTAATCCTGCCGCTTATTCAAAAAAAAGCGGCAGGATCAGTATTCCTCCGGCCTTTCCTGACTCCATGGGGCTTGAAAACGCACCTCTGAAATGCTTTTTTTCATCCTTCATCCATATATTTGCGTGGTTCATCAATATTTATTTCTTTCCAAAAACGTATTTATTGATCTGAGGACCCGGAAAACGGTAACACAAGATACCAGTATCATAAACGGGTGGCAGAGGATCTTGCCACCTGCATGAAAAAGGAGACTTAAAATGGACAACACGCTGCTCAAAGGCATATGGAAGTATACCCTGCCGGTTCCATCGTTTATCTGGCAAAAGAAAATTTATGAAAAAGCCGGACAAGCCGGAAAACTCATTCAATTCATGACCAAAGAGCACCACCAGGTGCGCAATTTTGTGGTTCAAACGCTTCCTGAGACAGGTGAGCCTCTGTCCCTTAAGACCATTGCCGAAAAACTGAACATACCCTTTGAACGGGTCTTGAAAATAGTGAATGAACTTGAAAAGCATAAATTTTTTCTTTTTCGCAATCAACACGGTGACATTACCTGGGCCTATCCTGTTACAGTGGAAAAGACCCCTCACCAGGTCATTTTTTCCACAGGTGAACACATCAACGCGGCCTGAGCCATTGACGCGTTTGCGTTGCCCTTCGTGCAGGGGCGGTTAAGAAAAGAGAAGCTGAGTTTTTTGATCAAAACTCAATGTGCCTGCTGTTCAAGACCCATATCCATTGATATTGACAGCCAAATGAAATTTCATGTCCATGATCCAAAGGCAAGCCCTTTGATTTTTATACCGGATGTTGATTTTCTAAAATTGATGGACCCAAGTATTATCGATGCCTTCTGACGGCAATCGGTATTCTTTTGGTCAAAAGAACATGCCAAGCGATATCGGAAATCAAAATCAAGACTGCCGGGCGGGTATCTCACAGTCGAACAATGCGTATTCATCACCCCGGTTATCCAGGGAGCCATCTTTGGATTTTAAATATTCTGATCCCGTGTTAAGATATGACCCGAACAGAAAGACCAAAACGCCAAAAGCTTCCGAAGCCCCGACGGCCTGGTAACTGTTGCCGCCGATATAGGCGTATCTGCAGCCATCAGATAAAAAGAAACAAGAATGGAAGAAAGCACTGCTGTCATAATGAAAACTTTTGGCATTAAAGACGGTTCATGCTTGTTGCTAAATATCATCCTATACAGGCTCCCACCAGCATAAGCTGGAATCAGCTTCTTATTCATAATCGTCTTTTACGGATTTGTGACGGGCATGGGTGTCATACCAGCCGGGTATCGGCTTTTGGAGCAGGGTGGAGGCAACTTCCCTGAATATCCTGCCCAAAATTTTTCTTCGCCATTTCCCAAAATCTCCAAAATGATCATATAAATAAAATATTTTTTTATATTCCGCGAGTATCTGGTCGTAATTTTTCCACTGACCAGCCAGATCTTTTCCAAAAAGTCCGCTTGCTCCTTCCTCGAATTGATAAGCGGTTTGGTTCCCTTCCCTTGCAGGAACCGGTTCTTTCCGTCTTGAGATGCCGCTTTGCTGTACCGCTTTAAAACGCGTGTAGCCCAGACTATTAAAAAGGTCCAGCTCTGCAACCAGTTTTTCAAAGGATAATTTTTCTGATTCTATTGAAATATAACTGGGCCGGCCTTCAATTTTTTGCAAAGACTTTAAGCACACTGTATCCATGCCTTCAATATCAATTTTAAGGTAATAGGGAATGCCATACTGTTCCAGGCACTTTGAAAAATCAATAACCGGTACTTCAATAACTTCATTTCGTGTCCGCAGTTTTTCATTTCTGTGAGCCCAGTTTTCACAAACCGTTCCCCAGGCACTGTCATCCAGATTCCTATAGAATTTTATGGATTTTTGATTGTTATCGGCCGGTATTGTATCTGTTACAGCCCCTTCCACCAGGATAAGCTGTCCGTCATCAATTTGTCTTGAAAATCTTTGTCTGCACTGCTCAATCAACCACGGGTTGGCCTCGAATGCAACCACGTTGAAGCCTTTTTGCAAATAAAACCGGGTGTCTTCGCCTTTGTGCAGTCCAACATCAAAAATCAGCTTTTTTTTCAGCATAATTATTTTTCCTTGATGCTTACACTATTCATCTGTTTTCTATTGGTCTTGTTTATCTTTAATCTGCTTTTTCATGAGCAGAACTTATTCTGTAAAATACTTTGTGCTGCAATGGTTTTATCCATATTTTATTTAGCAAAAAATAGTATAACAAAATAATTCAAAGGTCATTCTCTTTTTTTTAAGGGAGCACTGCCGATCTTATTATATGAAAAAAGAATTTCAAACTGCGACCCATGACTACAAGCTGCTACCACCCTCAAATTCTATTTACAAGTGAGCTGAGAATGGGTATGAGTTCTTTTTTAACATAAATTTAAAGCTGATTTGGTGATGATGCAGGACCTGACAATTCAAACGTATATTCTTTTATTTTTAACCGGGCTATGTTCAGGTTTTGTGGATTCCATTGCCGGCGGCGGCGGGCTGATTGCTTTGCCCGTGCTTTTTTCAATTGGTCTTCCGCCGGAGATCGCTCTGGGAACCAACAAACTTCAAGGCAGTTTCGGTACGCTTACAGCCTCATATAATTACATCAACAAAGGCGTTGTAAAATTCAACGAAAGTCTGTCCGGCATCCTGTTCACCCTCATCGGGGCCATGCTCGGTGCCTGGACAATTCAACAGATGGCGGCGGGATTTATTAAAGAACTGGTCCCCATACTGTTGCTCTTTGTCTTTGTGTATACCCTTTTTTCAAAAAATCTCGGGCATGAATCCGCCAGTCCCAAGATGCCGCAACTGTTGTTTTTTTTCTTGTTCGGCCTTGGTCTGGGCTTTTATGACGGGTTTTTCGGTCCGGGCACCGGTTCATTCTGGACAGCCGCCCTGTTAATCCTTCTGGGATTAAACATGAAAAAAGCCTCAGGAATTACAAGGATCATGAATTTTACCAGCAACATTGTTGCGCTGACAGTATTTATCATGGGTGGCAAGGTTTTATATTCCGCCGGTCTTTGCATGGCAGCAGGTCAGGTCATCGGGGCCCGGGCAGGCTCAAATCTTGCCATAAAAAAAGGGGTCAGGTTTATCCGCCCCATCTTTTTATCAGTCGTATTCTTGACCATCGTGCGGCTGGTCTTGGTAACTTATTTCGCTTAAATTTGTTTTTCAGTTTTTTATAAAAAGACCCCACAATCACAATAACCGGTTCTTGAAATGTTTGAAAACTTTTGAAAATTATAATAGTGAAATTAATGTCACATTGTGGTATTTTTGTAATATATTATATTACTTTTTTTTCACACTCATCAAGAAGTTTATTCAACAAATAGAATTTGAATTTTCGAAAAATCCTTTTATAATAACTCTTTTGGATTATGCTATGCTATTTTGGTATAGTACGTGCATATAATCTTATCCTAATTTAACTATTGAAAAACTGACACTCAAAAAGGGGCATGTGATGAATAAATTTTTAGTTCTTATTTGTATATTTTTATTTTTCTTAGGAGGAACCCCTTCATTTGCATCAATAATGGGACAAGTCGGCTCGCTTGGTTTTAGTAGCATCACTTACTCAGAGGACTTTGAAGATGCAAGCATACCAATGTTTCCTGGGCAGTCATTTTCTACAAGCAATGGTTTTAACTTCGGACTAACCCCGACTACTTTCATACCTGCCCCAAAGTTCGTGATTTATGATCCAAGTGTACATACTGGCAACGTAGGATTCCCAACCAAATCCCTGTATCAAAACGGCGGAGCACCAAGCATGGACATGATTTCTTTAACAAACGGGACTTATATCAGACAGATTCAATTCGACGTCTCGAATGGATACTATAACATTAATAACCCACAAAATATATGGGTTCGAACCTACAACAATGGCGTATTGACAGGATATGATTTTGATTTTAATGCAGCCGCGACAGCCACAATTGCAATTTGGTCGGACGGGATAACATTGTTTGATGAAATCCGTATCCAATCATATTATTGGTCAACAATCATACTTCATGATGAAGGACAGCGTGGCGCGATATCCATCGACAATATTGTCGTGGGCGTTGGAGGTAGAGCCCCTGTCCCAGAACCGGCAACAGTGTTTCTATTTGGTCTTGGTCTTTTAGGCCTTTCAGGAATTAACAGAAGAAATAAATAGAAATTATTTTTATGGTGTCATCTTTAAAAAAAGGAGCGCGAAATGACAAAAAAAATTTTAGCGGGTTTTACACTAATGTTTTTAATGCTGACAAGCCCAGTTCTTGCATCATCTATTTACTGGACTGATTGGCTTACAAGCAATTCAGCAAACGGATTTACAGGACAAGGAACAATTACAACATCAACGTCCACACTCAATGTGACCTACAACAATCCGAATGGAATTGGATTCTTTCAAGCATCTGGGGGAATAGATTACTGGCAGAATTCTGGGGGTGGGAGAAATGATGCAATTTCTCCGTACACAAGTAATAAAGTAGACAATAGCCCTACCGGAACAGATATCATTGCACTTCGATACGCAGGAACTCAGACATTAACGTTTTCCGAGGCCATTGCTAATCCTGTTTTTTCCTATGTGAGTTTGAATGGAAATGGTTATGGATTTGACCAAGATTTTGACATCCTAAGTTATGGTGGGCTGGATGGCAATGCTCAAGGTTATTGGGGCTCTGGTACATCCTATAAAAATGTTGTTGATCTGGGTGGTGGTAACTTTGAGTATCAACTTTTGGGCACGGGTGAACCCCACGGGACAATAAGATTTAAGGGCGCATTTAGCACCGTTACATGGCAGAGTCTTTCCAATGAGTATTGGAATGGATTTACCGTTGGGGTTGAGGGCACAGAAAAGGAAATTTTTAACAATACAATCCCAGAGCCGACCACGATACTTCTCTTTGGCCTTGGTCTCCTTGGTTTTGCAGGTGTCAGTAGACGAAAAAAATAGAACGAAAATTTGAATCCGTTTGAGAGGTAGGATCATTAATTTGGTCCTGCCTTTTTCTTTTTTACCAATTCCTTTATATCCAATCAAAATTAAATTATATAAGCCATTGACTTCATCACTGGTCATTCTTTTAAAAATAAGGGGCGGGGTCTGCGGGATCAGGCGGGGTAAACTCGCAACAAAAAAAAGTCGCAACATAATTGGTGTTATCAACTTGATTTCAAGAGATTCAGAAAATTAATTTTCCAGGGTTGAGCAAAATCTACTGTGTCTCCGGTTAAGATTATTTTGGCATATTTCCACACATTAAATTTTATTTTCACAATAATTGATTGGTTGACATGCTTTTAGTGATGTGTTTTGGATTCATTTTGATGTAGGGGCCTTATATAATGACCGAATGCCGGCAGCACCACCGGGCGCTGTCATGGGCAGCTTTGGCAGATCAGTTGTCTAAAATCTGTTTGAGCCTGGGTAAAAAATCCTGGGCTCGATGGCGGCTGGCCGGGATCAGTTCTCCTGTGCCGTCCATCTGAAGCTGGTAGGACTGGCCTTTTCTAATTACAAGTTCACTGTAGTGATCTGACACAGAAATATAATAAATATCTGCAAATGCAATGCTTTGGATCCCGCCATCTGTGGTGAAAGAAAAACCCTCCGAATTGCAGCTGTGATGGGGCTGATTTCCAGAATTTTTTTCATCAGCTGACGCTTGTCTTTTTTTCAATTCCTCGTTGATCTGTCTGATGATCGAAATTTCTTTATCCAGAAGCTTCTTGCGTTCACCCTGGGTCAGCAGAATCATGGAAAGAACCCATGGCACAAGAATGATTTTGTAGAATACGGATATTCGGCTGGGTCTTGGGAGGGGGTGGTCGGAATAAAAATAGAAGATATCCGGGTATATTTTTTCAACCCCAGAGCATTGGGCATTGAAATAGACCATCATAAATCCGATAAAAACTCCTGCAAATGATATAATCCAAAAGGTTGCCATGCTAATGACATACGGTCCCAGTCGATTTGTCATGTGTCATCCCCTGAAACGGATTGTATTCTATCCATTTACGACATACAGGTTGCACAATGTTTTAGGCAATGTCAACCTCGATTTGTGCTTGCCGCTGTTTTGCCAAAAAAGCGCAGCAGGCCGTTATCAAACATACAAATTTTTATGGAGGGTTTCAAAAATGAGTGATAAAACAACACACACCGATCCCGACCGTCTGAAAAAAGTGACCGGGAACCTGATCCGGGCAATCGGGGTTTTCCTTGTTATCGTTCTTTTCTGGTTTGGATGGCTGGTTTGGTATCACCCGCCACGAATTTATGTTGCTTAACCTGGCCGGAATAATGGTTTTATCAGCAGATTTCCTACTCCCATTGTTATGGGGTATAATGGGTAACAATAGAAGGAAAAAAGCAGGTCCGTCAAGTCGTAAACACATCCGGTGCTGCAATACTGCCGTGGATATCCTTTAATTTCAAAAGCGCTTTTTTCTGTTCGGCAAGAATATCAAACAGGGTTTGGGGAATGCTCTCTTCTTTAGCATATGCTTCCTGCTGAAGTTCAATCCGTTTGATAATATTATCCAGGTATAGGGAAAACTGTTTTGTATACAGGTCTTTTGAATAGTCCTTGTTGATGATCTGTTTAAATAATATTTTTAAATCATCATATTTAGGAAGGTTTCCAATGGGGGTTGAGATAAATTCAATTTCGTCATGGGCATATCGTTCCAGCCAGGACAGCCAGACCTTTACATCTTTTTTTTCTCCCAAAAGCTTAGGGGATTCCCCACCCCTTGCCTTATCGGTTAAAAAGTAATTCAGGCCGGCCATTACCGGTTTATAATCTGCTTTTATTTTGTCACTTCCAAAAAACTTGAACTGGGCATCCATGTAATCCCCCAAAGCGCCCGGGATAAAGGGTGCATTGGCCCATGGCGCTCTTTTAATGCCGACAGCCCCCACTTCCGTTGCTGTGGCGGCAGAAACAATACAGGCACCGATGACAACACCGGCATCAGAATTCTTTGCTACCCAGACCGGCGGCATGGTGTCGGCATCACGGCCGCTGTAGGTAAAAACCCTTGTCAGGGCGCCTTTGGGGTTTTGGGCTTCCGGGGAGTAGGTGCTCAGGGAATTTGAGCTCAAGGTACAGCGGGAGTTGGGATGGGACAATGGAACAGGTTTTCCATTTTTATCGGTTTTCCCTTCATACCATTCTCCCTGGAAATTGAAGCCTTTGTCCGGATGATCTTCATTGTTCCCCACCCAGTGGGGGATCTTGGTTTCATCTATCAGGACATTGGACCAGATTACTTCCTGGCCGGACTGTCTTAAAACGTTCATCAAAAGCGGATCACCCTCAAGGTTGACATCTTCAACAATGCCGAAAATACCGCATTCAGGGTTAATGGATCTGATACTGCCGTCATCTGCAATCCACATCTGGGCCAGATCATC
>JAHJLN010000368.1 GCA_018821715.1 Pseudomonadota bacterium
CATTTTCAATTTCAATTAAAATTCCTGTCCTGGCCATATCCTTTTCTCCTTATCTTATAAAACCTTTTCATCCTGCCTAAGGATTCTGACAAGTTCAGTCATCTGCTCGTCCACAGACCCCAACAGCATTTTTGCACCGGATCGTTCCGGTACGGGTTCCAGTTTTTCAATGGTCACTCTGCTTTGGGATGGATCAATACCAAGGTCGGAAAGATCCATTTCTTTGATCTGTTTTTTCTTGGCTTTCATGATATCCGGGAACTTGGGGTATCTGGGTTCATTCAGGCCTTTTGCGGCACCGATCACGCAGGGCAGTTTAAGTTGGATCACCTGTTTTTCTCCCCCGCCGGATTCTCTCTGGGCCACGGCGCTTGCGCCGTCAATGGTCAAGACAGAGACATCGTTTACCACCGGCATCCCAAGGGCGCAGGCTAACCGGTACTGGGTCTGAAAACTTTCCGTATCCACAGACCCTTTTCCCGTAAAAATCAAATCCGGCAGTCCATCCTGCTCCATGACCGCTTTTAATGCCTTTGCCGTCAGATCGCTGTCCAGAAACTGGCTGTCGGTCTTTACCAGTATGGCCCTGTGGGCCCCCATGGCCAGGGCACCCCGGATCGTTGAAACAGCAGATGCTTTGCCCACTGTTATGATCACAACTTCACCCCCCAGTTTTTCAACCAGACTGACCGCTTCTTCAACCCCGTATTCATCATATGGATTGGCGACAAACTTGGTATCAGAATCCTCAAAAGCGTTGGTTCCGGCAATTTTTATGGTTGCTGCCGTATCGGGTACATGTTTTACACACACAACTATTTTCATGGTCTATCCTTGTTTAATCCGTTTCATTTCAGGGTCATAGAGCGGTTCAAGAGACACCTTGGCCGGATACAGTTTCCCTGCAATGTTGATTTCCCAGTTCCCCTTATCAATATAGGCTTTATTTATGGGTTCATCAGCTTCTATCATAAACAACCCCGCAGCTCCGCCCAGGGTGTAACAATAGGAACCAGACCTGACATATCCTGCATTTCTGCCATTCCGGGTAATCACTTCAGCATGGAATAACAACGGTTCTGGATCTTTTACCAATACCTGGGCCAGACATCTTTTGAGCGCGCCCTCAGCTTTTTTCCTGACACAGGCATCCCTGCCGATAAATCCGCCCGGCTTATCCAGCTTGACGGTAAAGCCCAGTCCGACCTCATAGGGATCATCCGTGTTATCCATGTCATGGCCATAATCCCGGTAGCCTTTTTCCATCCGCAAACTGCCCAAAGCTTTCAGCCCGGCATGGGACAGATTAA
Source organism: Pseudomonadota bacterium (assembly GCA_018821715.1). Classification (GTDB taxonomy): domain Bacteria; phylum Desulfobacterota; class Desulfobacteria; order Desulfobacterales; family Desulfobacteraceae; genus Desulfobacula. The sequence continues at coordinate 1,311 of JAHJLN010000368.1, forward strand.
ATTTCTTTCCTGCGTCAACAATGGTATCATACACATGGACTGCCTGTTCCGTGGGGATATACAGTTCATAGCCAAGTTCACCCACATAGGTCATTCTCACACAGATCGCCCGGCCGTAGCCAATGGCAATCTCCTGTGCATGCCGATAGGGAAAGGCCTCATTTGACATGTCTGTTGCCGTGATGGCCTGGAGCAGCTCCCGGGACTTCGGTCCCTGGATGTTGAGCTGGGCATAGGCAGATGTCATATCGGTAACAAAGGCATGGCTGTCCTCCGGGATATGCCGCTTTAACCAGGTCTCGGCATGGCGGTGCATGGTATCGGTGACAACCACCAGATATTTTTCAGATTCCAGTTTTGCAACCGTTAAATCAGCTTCAAGTTTGCCGTCTTCATTCAGCCAGGGCGTGTAGGTAATCTGGTTCAGTTTTGCGTCAACAGTGTTTGCTGAAATATAGTTCAGCACTTTTCCGGCATCCCGGCCCTGTACCATGAATTTCGACATAAACGACATGTCCATGAGAATAACATTTTCACGGGCTGCCCTGTGTTCTTTTTCCCAGAATGCAAACCAGTCTTCTTTGCCCCATGAATCATTTTCAACTTTGGCTTCCCGGCCTTCAGGAGCAAACCAGTCTGCGCCTTCCCAGCCGCTGACATCCTTAAAATAAGCCCCCTGCTCTTTCAGGCGGTCATAGACTGCGGAAATCTTGGCCCCCCTGGCTGTTTTCATTGATTTGTAAGGATAATGGCATTGATACACCAAGCCGAGGGATTCAACCGTCCTGTGTCTTCTGTACTCAGGATTATTCTGAAAGGTGTGCAGACGATCAATGTTAAACCCTGTAATATCAACATCTGGTTTTCCATTCATTATCCAATGGGCCATCATCTTGCCCAGTCCAGGGCCCATGATGATTCCCACAGAGTTTAACCCGGCGGTTACAAAATAATTTTTTAATTCAGGCGCCTCGCCAATGATGGCCTGAAGATCAGCGGTAAAACTTTCCGGGCCGCAGAAAAACTTCTTAATACCAAGCTCTTTGGTGATGGGTACCCGTGACATGGCTTTTTCCAGAAAGGGTCCCATTCGATCCCAATCCGGCTCAATCTCGCCAAAAGAAAAGGTTTCAGGAATCTGTTTGATTTTCCAGGGTGCGCACTTGGGCTCAAACAACCCGATCATGAGCCCGCCGACTTCTTCCCTGTAGTAGCCATAGTGAGAGGGGTCTTCAAGTACCGGCATGTTTTTCGGGATATTATCAATTTCTTCTGTAATCAGGTAATAATGCTCAGCCGCCTGATTTGGAATATTAACACCGCAGACTTCTCCGATCTGACGGGCCCACATGCCGGCACAGTTGACGACAACATCGGCCTGAATATCACCAAGGGTTGTTTTCACACCCGTGACCGCCCCGTTCTTCTTTGTAATCCCGGTGGCGGAAACCCCTTCAATAATGGTTACCCCCTGATTTCTAGCGCCTTTGGCCAGTGCAATGGTGGCATCCACGGGATTCACACGCCCATCTTCCTTTACATAAAAACCGGCAAGCAGATCATCCACTCTGGCTAAGGGGAACAGGTCCTTGATTTCTTTAGGTGAGATTTCATGTACGTCAATCCCGCAATATCGATTAAATGCCGCCACGCGCCGGTATTCTTCCAGCCGGTCTTTATTGCTGGCGGCTTCAATAAATCCAACCGGAGTGAACCCGGTTGCCAGACCGGTTTCGGCCTCTAAACTGTTATAAAGATCCCGGCCGTACAACCGCATTTTTGATGCGGTTTCCGACAAAGACCCAAAGGTCACCATGAGCCCTGCTGCGTGCCAGGTTGTTCCGGATGTCAATTCATCCCGTTCCAGCAGCACAACATCCCTGCACCCCATATGCCCCAGGTGATAGGCGATGGAGCAGCCAATGATCCCACCGCCGATAATTACAACATTTGCCTGTTTCGGCAGGTTTATATTTTTTTTCCCCATTTGCGTTCCTTTATAAAACTCATTATTTAATCAGGGTTTAATGCCCATTTCTTTTTCCGTGTCTGATACAATGGATCGAATCCTTAGCAGCACCTCATCTGAAAGGGGTTCGGGCGTATGGTTTTCCAGTATGTATCTGACCTTTACCATGGCCCTGTCATAGGCAGTTGTGGCGCCCGCCTTTTCCCAGGTCCCTCGCATTTTTCGATCAATCAGTTCAGGACTTGACTGACTTCTCATATGTTTGAATGTGTGTTTGTGCATCAGATAATCCTTGCCCGGTCCTATCTCCTTGATAGGATCGATGGCAAGGGTCTCATCATTCACAGGTATCCCCTGAATCGTATGTTTAATCATACGTGCAAACTCACAGTCTAACACCAGCTGGCCGTAATCAAAGGTAATGCCGCTTTCAAGCATGCCCGAACCATAAATCATATTGGCACCTGCCAATGCGGGAATAAGTCCGGTGAGTGTCTTCTCATGGCCAGTCTGGACATCTGATATTTTACTGTCGCCCTACTGCCCGGCCACATAACTGGGCAAGGCATAGTACCGGGCAAGACGGGCCACGGCACCGCTTATCACAGCACACTCGGGCGTGCCCACACTGGCCGAGGCAAGCTTAAGATCCATGGCGGTTGTGGAACTGCCGTAAATCACAGGGGTGCCTTTCCGGGTAAGCTGGGCCAGCGTGATTCCGGAAAGCACTTCAGCATTGTGGGTCACCAGCGTGCCGGCCAGGGTTACAGGAGACGTCCCGCCGGCCATGGCCATGGACAAAATATTGCAGACCACGTTATTTTTAGCCGCTTCCATAATAATCTCACAACAGTCGGAAATCAGTTTCAACGGACTTACCGGGCATGTTGTAAAGGAAACTATGGGCCGGTTCTTAAATTCTTTTATCCCACCGACAATGGCTTCCCCCATTTGAATAATCTTTTTTAAAAATCTGCCATTGCCCGGTCCAAAGGCACAATGCTTGGTGGTATGGGTCAGATAGGCTTCTGCATTGTGAAGCGGGACGGTCTCCTGGTTGACATCATGGGCGCCCAGGGCTTTTTCACAAAAATCAATTTCAGGAAGATAATCAATGACCCTGGCAGAATCAATCAGATCCTGTTTTACCGGGGCCCTGTTCTCTCCTGTATAGGGATCGTTTACCATTACGCCTTCACTGAAATTGGTAAAATAAACCCGTGTGCTTTCCAGAACAATATCATGTTTTGGATCACGGCCATACAGCACGACCTTGGACGGTGCAGACCGAATGGCATCTTCCACCATATAGGGCGGAATCTTTACAATTTTTGTGTCGCGGTTGACCCGGGCTCCCCCTTGTTCAAATTGATCCAGAGCAGTCTCATCTTCCACAAAAATGCCTGTTTCATTGAGGACTTCAAGGGTTCCCAAATGAATCTCATCCAACTCGTCCTCTGTTAGAATATTGAGACTCAATCCGGAGCTTTGCTGTCTTCCGGCATGAAAATTTCTTTTCATCTGTTTTTCACCTCGCAATAGTTGGTTAATAAATTTTAAGCACCCCTTATCAAAGGTCTGAAAAGAAGGCAGGTTATTAGTTTGCAAAAATACATGTTGCTACTAATTGAGCAACATTAATACTTGACATTTCTACAAAACCTTTATACGTTTGTCAATCAAAAATTGTTGAACAATATATGATTGACAAAAAAACATTAAATACCTTCCGGCAGCAGTTTGCTCCGGAAAAATAATAATCAATAGAAAAAACGAACAGGAGGCTTTACCATGAAAAAATTATGTTGGACCTTTGCTCTGATTTTTACTGCAGTGTTTGTTTTAACCGGAAGCACAATTGCCGGACAATCCGCGCTCCAAGAAATTTACGCCGCCAAGACCATTGTCGTTTCCACAGACGCCAATTATGCGCCCCAGAGTTATTTAAATGATAAAGGAGAACTGGAAGGGTTTGATGTCAGCGTTGCAAAGGAAGTTGCCAAACGGATGGGTGTTGCTGTGAAATTTATTACCCCTGACTGGGATCTCATCACTGCAGGAAAATGGGGAAAAAGATGGGACATCTCCATTGGCTCCATGACCCCGACAGCAGAAAGAAAAAATGCCCTTTTGTTCACCCTGCCCTATTATAGTTCCCCTGCTCAATTTGCCGTACATAAAGACAATACGGTCATAAAGACCCTGGCTGATCTTGCCGGCAAACGAATCGGGATTGCCGGTGAAACCACCAATGAAAGATATCTTCAAAAAGATCTGTCCATTGAAGATGTAAAAATTGTTTATCAGAACTGGAAACCGGGCGAGCTTAAAACCTATCCCACTGATGCCAACCACATCGAAGACTTATCCCTGGGAGACGGACTGAGACTGGATGCCATTTTTTCATCCAAACAGACCATTGCCGAAGCCATCCGTTCCGGATGCGGCAACGGCTGCCCCTTGAAAATGATTGGGGAACCACCCTATTATGAACCCTTAAGTTTTGCCCTTGATAAAAGCCGGGCCGACAGCCAGACCCTTGTTGACAAACTCAACGAGGTGATCAAATCCATGAATGAGGACGGTACATTGGTCAAACTTTCTGAAAAGTTCTATCATACCAATTTGGTCCCCAAATTGTAACGTAAGAAACCAGAAGCGGTTTTTGTGACGACTTAAAACCGCTTCTCTTCTCCCCAATTTCATGTCCTATTATACTCGATAAGGAGCTATGAATGAAGGTCAAGACAATGCAATCAGAAGAGATCAGCATCCCCCGGGAAGCTCTAAGCGTCCTTGAGCAGATTGAATCGAGAAAAACCAGGTACAACCGGAATTTAATCATTGCTTTTGCTGTTTTGGCCGTCTTAATGGCAACAACGCTCATTGTTCTGGGACTTGATTTTAAGTTCATGTTAAAGTGGCTTCCATTTGTTCTTGCCGGCAGTGGGTATACCTTTCTGGTCGCTTTTCTGGCCATATCCCTGGCCTGTTTTCTTGCCATCATCGGCGCCCTGGGCCGGCTTTCCAAAAATCCTGTTGTAAACAGCATTGCCACATCCTATGTTTCTCTTATCCGGGGAACCCCTCTTCTGGTGCAGGTTTACATGTGGTATCTGGCCCTGCCCCAGATCGGCAAAGCCCTGGAAGGATACGGATTCACAGGAATTCAGGCTGTATTTACGCTTCCTGCGGTTCCGGCAGGCATTCTGGCGCTTGGGGTGTGTTACGGTGCCTATATGACGGAAACCGTCCGTGCCGGAATCCAGTCCATTAAAATCGGGCAGACAGAAGCTGCAAAAGCCCTGGGCATGACCAGCACCCAGACCATGAAACGCATTATCTTCCCCCAGGCACTGCGGGTGATTATTCCACCGGTTTCCAATGAGTTTATTGCCATGATCAAGGATTCATCACTGGTTTCCCTCATGGGTGTCTGGGAGCTCAGCTACAGGGCCATAAAAGTTGGACGGCGGCATTTCCAATCCCTGGAGATGCTGATATTGGTGGCATTAATTTACTGGGTCATGTGCATCCTGTTGCAGTTTGTTCAGGAAAAAATTGAAAAACATATGGCCCGTGGCGACAGGAGGATATAAGGATGGAAGATTTGACTCCCATGGTAAAAATCACCAATATTCACAAAGTTTACGGCAAAAACCTTCATGTGCTGCGCGGGATTGATCTTAATGTAAACAAAGGGGAAACCGTTGTTATCCTTGGGGCTTCAGGGTCCGGCAAAAGCACGCTGCTGCGCTGCATTAATTTTCTTGAAGAACCCACAGCAGGAACCGTTGAAGTGGACAATATCGTTGTTACTGCCGGTGGAACGGATAAACTTCGGGAAAATCGAATCCTGGACATCCGAAAAAGAACCGGCATGTGTTTCCAGGCATTTAACCTTTTTCCCCATATGACGGCATTGGAAAATATTATTGAAGGGCCGACAACAGTGCTTGGACAGGAAAAAAAACATGCTGTCCAGTATGCCAAAGAACTTCTTGAATGGGTGGGGCTGACGGAGAAACGGGATGAATATCCGTCCTGCCTTTCCGGCGGACAGCAGCAGCGGGTCGCCATTGCCAGGAGTCTTGCCATGAAGCCCACGGTCATGCTGTTTGACGAGCCCACATCTGCCCTGGACCCTGAACTTGTAGGAGAGGTGGTAGAAGTCATGGAACGGCTGGCCAAAGAAGGCATGACCATTATTGCCGTGACCCACGAGCTGCATTTTGCCCGTGATGTGGCAGACCGGGTGCTGATCATGGACCAGGGGAACTGGATCGAAGAAGGGCCCCCGGGTAAAATTTTCAATAATCCTGAAAAAGAGCGGACCCGGCAGTTTCTGGCCCACATCCTATAAACAACCCATTAAAACATGATATATCAAAATATAGTTTATTGAATTGCAGGAGGTATCAATGGCCGACAGTTTAGAAGATCTGGCCTACAATAAAATTAAAGTCGCCATCAGCAAAGGGTATATTAAAAAAGGCAGCAAGCTCAAAGAAGTCTCTCTGGCAAAGAGCCTGGCCATGAGCCGTGCCACGGTTAAAGGCGCGGTCAAACGGCTGGTGTTTGAAGGCCTGGCCGAATTTTCACCCAATAAAGGCACCTCGGTGGTCAACCCGACTTTAGAAGAAATCAAAGCCACCTTCCAGGTAAGGGCTCAGCTTGAAAAAATGGCAGCCACCCTGGCCGCAGAAAACCTTGGCCTTAAAGACTATAAAGAAATCCACAAATTGATCCAGAAAGAAAAAGATGTTTTCAAGGCCCGGGAACTGGACCAATATTATGAGATCAATAATGCCATCCACCTTAAGATTGCGCAAAAATCAGGAAACAGGATACTGGTTCATTATGTAAAAGAACTTTTACAGAAAACCACTATTTTCCTGATCCTGTTTGATCCTTTCTATCAATTGATAGAGGTTAACAATACCTCGCCTGCCGAGCATGAAAGAATTGTTCAATGGCTGGAAGAAAAAAACGGGGACCAGGCAGGGCTTGCCATGGAGCAGCATCTGGAAAGTGCCATGAGCGGGATTGATGTAAAAAGACTTTTTCCTGATGATTATTTGACGGTTTAAAAAGGAGAGATGGAATTCATGTTTGATCTAAAACCAACATTAACGGTCATGACCGATGAACAGAGAAACAAGGTTCACACAGATGCCCTTTTTATCCTTGAAGATACGGGTGTGGTTGTTGATGATCAGGGAGCAAGACAGCGATTTGAAAAAGCCATTGGAAAATCCCGGGACGATCATCGCATCAGGATACCCAAAGATCTTGTCCAATGGGCAATAACGGCCGCACCGTCAGACATACAGATCTATGATCGTCTTGGCAGGCCCTGTTTTGAACTGAAAGGGGATGGAACAAAGGAAGCGGTTTTTGGAATCGGTGTCACCAACCTGTTTTACCAGGACCCGTTTAAAAATGATATCCAGCCGTTTCACCGGCACCACATGGCTGCCGCCACAGGCCTGGGACACAATCTTGATGCCTTTGATTTTATTTCAACGCCAGGGGTGATCCAGGATTTCCCCCCTGAAACTGCGGATATCCTTGGTGTCCTGGAAATGGTGGCCAATACCACAAAACCCCTTGTGATGCTGATTTCCAACTCAGATTGTTTTCATCCGTCCCTGAATCTTCTTGAACACCTGAACCCGGATATCTCGGCCCGTCCCTTTGTGATCCCATACGTAAACCCGATTACCCCTCTGGTGTTAAATGCTGAAACCACAATGAAAATGGATGCTGCAATTAATAGAGGGCTGCCCCTTATTTTTTCCAATTACGGCATGTCCGGTGCCACCTGTCCCATCACCCCGGCAGGCACACTGACCCTGCTCACGGCTGAATTGTTGGCAGGTCTGGTTTACAGCCAGCTTGTAAAAGAGGGAGCCCCCATCATTTTAGGAAGCCTTCCGGCTGCCTTTGATATGAAGAATGCCGGCAGTTTTTACTCTCCTGCCACACTGCTGCTGAATCTGGCCTGCGCTGAAATGGTAACCGCCTACAATATCCCCCACTGCGGGACGTCGGGCAGCGGAAACGGCTGGGGTGCGGATCTTCTTGCCAGCACAACCTTGTGCATCAATCATTTTTCAAGCTGTGTGGGTGCGGCCGGCATGGTTCCCTTTGTAGGCGGCAGTTTTGATTCCCTTGTTTTTTCTCCTGAGCTTGTGGTCTTTTCCAATGATCTGATTCACCAGTCTAGGCTGTTTGCTTCAGGGTTTTCCCTGGAGGATGAAAATATTGGGTTTTCAGACATATCCACTATCGGCCCTGGCGGAAATTTTCTTTTGTCAAAGCTTACCGGCAAATATTTCAGAGATTCTCAATTTTCAAGCACCATCTGGCCGTTTTTAACCCTTGATAAATGGAAAAAAATGGGTGCGCCCAAGGCGGATAAAATACTGCAGGACAGGACCTGTAATCTTTTAAATACTCTTTCAATCCCAAATGACCACAATGAGATCATATCAAAAGGGGAGGCTTTTTTAGGCTTAATGTAAATTAAATGCAAAACCCCTTCACACAGCTTTGGCTGTGTGAAGGGGTTAACTTCTGGTACGGTTTTGTTCTAACTTGCAAAAACCGATTTTATTTTCTTTCTACAATAAGGGCCAGACCCTGACCGCCGCCGATGCAGAGGGTTGCAAGTCCGTATCTTAAATTTCTGGCTTTCAGCTCATATAAGAGTTTGGTGACAATGACACCGCCGGATGCAGACACGGGATGGCCAAGGGCGATGGCGCCGCCATTGACGTTGACTTTATCCATATCCATTTTCAACTCTCGAATACAGGCAAGGGCCTGGGATGCAAAGGCTTCATTCAGCTCTATTAAGTCCATATCATCTATGGTCAGGCCTGCTTTTTCAAGGGCCAGCTGAGTCGCCGGGATCGGGCCGATGCCCATTAGTGCGGGATCAACCCCGGCCGAGGCATAGGACACAATGGATGCCATGGGAGTAATCCCCAGCTCATCTGCTTTTTCCTTTGACATGACAACCAGTGCCGATGCACCGTCATTCATTCCCGAAGAGGTTCCTGCAGTAACAGATCCACCCTTTCTGAATGGGGGTTTTAATTTCTCAAGGCTTTCCAGGGTGGTACCGAATCTTGGATGTTCGTCCGTGTCAAAGATGATGGGATCACCTTTTCTCTGGGGAATTTCAACCGGAACGATCTGTTCCTTAAATTTGCCTTCCTTGATGGCAGCTTCAGTCAGCAGCTGGCTTCTAAGTCCTAAGGCATCCTGGTCTTCCCTGGAAACATTATATTTTTCCGCCACATTTTCAGCTGTCTCACCCATGGTGTTGCCGCTCAAGGGATCAAAAAGGATTAACTGATCCTGAAGCTGTCCATGCCCCAGACGATAGCCCCATCTGGCTTTTTTAAGCATAAAGGTGGCATTGCTCATGCTCTCCATGCCGCCGGCAACAATAATATCGGCATCACCGGATTTAATCACCTGTGCAGCCAGGGTAATGGCCTTGATACTTCCGGCACAGGCCTTGGAGATGGTGAACTGGGGTTTTTCCTGGGGAATTCCGGCCTTAACCGCCACAACACGGGCTGAGTTGATGGGAAGATCCCCGGTCCTGTAGCCGGAGGCATAGATCACTTCATCAATCTGGTCGCCGGTCAGTCCGGCTCTTTTAATAACTTCCCTGATGGGAACAGGTCCAAAATCAATATCACTCAACGGTGCCAGCGAACCACCGAATTTGCCGATTGCCGTTCTACAGGCTGCTGCGATGACAACTTCTCTCATTTTTCCTCCTGAAAATATTTCCTTGTTATTTTAAATCCCAAATATAGCTTTAATATAGCTGTATTATAAATAGTTGAGAGTGTCAACCCAAAACATCTCCCCAGGAGCAATGCCTGCTGTTAAAAATCACTCATGATCCGGGTAATAAGGGGCCAATTCTTCGATGCTTTTTTGAAGAGCCAGGGCAAATGACGCATCGGCATTCTGTTTGGCCTTCATCGCTGCAACAATGACGCTATGATGTTTTTTTAACCGTTCAACATAGTCTTTCTGACTGTCATTGACCCGCTGGGTCAAAAAATAGTCGCTGATGGTAAAAATAATATTCTGGGCATGTTTTTCCTTGTTCATGATCCAGCGGACCAGTTGATTTTGTGACTGTGCATCCGTCTTTCCGGACAACTCGGCGATTAATTTGGTTGCCTTTAAAATTGTTGCACTGTCTTCCAGCATCTGTTCCACCCTTGCATGATCATCATAAATCCCGCAGGGAATCTGACAATGGGCATATGCTGCAGTTGAAACTGCCGATACCCAACCCGCAACGGCCAGTACACTTATCAAAACGTTTTTTAACATTGTTTTTTTCATATTCCTCCTATTAATGGTTATTAACATAAAAATATCAGCCGCTGATCAGTTCTCTCGATTCATTCGATCGACCTTCCAGCGTATCTGTCAGGGCCACAAGATCTTTATGTGTGTTACCGGTTCTTTTAAGGTCCATCTGCTCTTCCTATAGCAATGAATCAAAACAAGCCTTTGCATCGGGGGAGAATTCATGAAATTGTGTCAATTTCTCGCAGGGCTGTTCATCACATGCAGCGCAGTTGTCCAGATTTCTTTTCCGACAGCATTTTCTTATCTCACAGGTTTGACAATATGCAATAAGCTTTCCTGAGGTTGAAAGGCATCCATCACAATTAATCTCTTCAGGTGTAAGATTAAATCCGAATTTTTTTGAATACAAGACTGCTGTCTTTTCTCTGGCTGCATCATCATCGTTCCGGGTGGCTAAAAATGTCGGACAGCTGGTACAAACAAGGCCGCAACAGGCAATCATCTTTGATATCATCTGCTTCCTCCTTTTTTTAAATTTTCCCTGTCACCATATTTTTTTTAAAGGGCTTCATCAATCCTTTAGACTGGATCAGCCATGACGTCAATCAGGATCTCCGTCTAATTTTTTAGGACTGCTTCCAATATATTTACATCTTTTGCAAGCTTGAAAATAGCTGAAAATTTCATTATTTCTCTATCCTTTTCATCAAAAACGATTGAAGATCAACATTATACTGCAAACCCAAACTGAAATGAGAAACAGCGCAACAAAGGGGCAACAAAATTCAGTGCTGACCGGCAGGGTTTCTCTAATTATTTAAACCTCACTGCCCTCTGACTTTTCCTGTATTATTTTTTATTCAGATAAATCGTATTCAGAATAATGCTTTTTTATGCAATCCGGACAGATACCATGACTCAATTTCGCATCTGAGTGCTCACTGATATATGTTTCGAGTTGTTTCCAGAAGCCCTTGTCATCCCTGATTTTTTTGCAGTGTGAACAGATCGGAATCAGGCCGCTCAAGGTCTTGACCTCGATCAACGCATTCTGCAATTCTATAATGATCTGCTCTCTGTCTTTTTCTACCCTTTTCCTTCTCTCAATTTCAGCTCTCAAATTATGAATGGTCGTATCCAATTCCCTGAAAATCAATTCATAAGGATATTTAATTCCGATTTCAACTATTGATTTGTAAATTAAATAAAATGAGAAGAGTTTAAAATAATGCCCCACTAAATTTGATAATCCATAATTTGAAATATAGAAGGTAAAAGCCAGCTCAGAAATCATCGTACAAATTATGGACAGCGCCAACAGCTTATACACGTAAGGTTCAAACAGATGACGGGTTTTGATCAAAAGTCCGATCCCTGCTAACAGAATTCCGCAGATGAGGTATTCACTTATCTTCTTGAAAGCTGTCAGTCCTGAACCTTCCACAAAACAGACAGGGAATATTTTCCAGGTAAAAATGCTTAATATCAGCAATGCCAGATC
>JAHJLN010000040.1 GCA_018821715.1 Pseudomonadota bacterium
ATAATCGAACCAGAACTCCGAGAAATACTTAATACACAATTGAAAAATCATAAAAATAGTTTGCAATGCCCATTTTTAGTGGAAGGCAGTTGTTCTATTTATCCTTTGAGACCATTCGCATGTAGAGAATATTTTGTATTCGGAGACCCCTGTAAAAAAAATGAGGACGCAATTAGAACAAGACCTGATTCTGTCTGGGGTCCATCAAGAACAGTTGCAAGAAAGACGTCGCTTAAGATTTTACCTTACTTCGGTTTTGAAACCGAATCAGAAAAATCGGAGGCATTCGAAAATGGATTTGTTCATAACAACTCCAATTCAATGCATGAATATGATTGGAAAAGAATTGCTCAAACAATGTAAACATTTGATAAACAAATTAATCCAACCTAAAAATTGAGAGATAAAACCGCGTGCTTACCAGCCGTTGCTCCTGTACCGTTACGCACCTACCCCGGTAAAGTAAGTCGGGGGTCACACCTTAATTATTGCATTATGGAATTTAACAAAAAAATGAAACGGCTAAAACCAGTTATTATTAAAGAATATGGCTCTTTACTGTTCATCAATATTCTGAGGAAAAAAAATGAAGAATATACCAATAATAATCGATGGCCCTAATTTTATTAATCGAATTTTAGATTTAGGAATAGATAAAGATCTTGTTTCCAACCAACTTATCCTTGATGGATTAAGATCTAGTATCAATTGCAAACTATCTGAAAATAAAATACCGCTTCAAATTGATATAATTGAATTTGTTTGTTCAAAAAAGTTATTCGGTTATAGCCATAATAAATTTCTCAAAGAAGAACGTGACCTTCTAATTAAGAGGATGATGTCCGAAAAAGGGGTTCATGTTGAAGAAGTTGTTTTGCCAGGGTCGACAGAGAAAGGCGTAGATACAACAGTATCTTCTCTTCTTGAGACCTATTCAGAAAAATTTAATGATATAGCTTTGATTTCGCATGACCGAGATTTTGTACCAGTTTTGAAAAAGCTTAGAGAAAAAGGAAAAAGAATCTACTTAATAGCTCTCGGTGAAAAATTTCCAGATGAGCTTAAAAATGAGGCATATGTTACATTGAAGATGGATCAAGAATACAGAGATTTTTTCTCATATTCTTATCCAGGGCACTATATAAATGACGATTTCAATGTAGAAAAATTTAGGGAGCTTGTTGCTCTGGCTGATGATCGACAAGGTAACCAATTGCGCGTTGAAAAAAATGGTATGGTTTATTTTTCTTGCGAACACACTGGTTCTCAAAATATTGAAAATGTGCAATTTCGGTATGAAAGTTTAATGGCTTATAATGGGTATGTTGGACCGAAAGCTGCGAGTGATAAAGAATATATCCATAGAGAATATAAAGATGTGATCTATGGCTGGAAAAATGGGGCAAAAGGATATTACGATTATCCTACAGAAGGCAGCATATAAAAAGACGAGACATAACACACGTGCAACGACCTGCCAGGGTCTGCTTTGCAAGGAATTAGTGTCACATCTTGAATTGTGAATTCGGATTGTGATGAAATAGAGTATATCTCAACAATCCAAATGAAGACGGATAAACCGCTTATTTGGGGTGTTATTCTAAAAAACTTATGAACAAAAAACTATATAAAATTCGAACCGCAACAATGAATGATGTCTCTGACATATCTGAGTTGTCAAAGCAGCTTGGCTATCCAGCCTCCGAATCTGAAATTAAAGAACGTCTCATTACCATCCTTCATTCTAATAATGATATCGTGTATGTAGCTTATTTACCCGATGGGAAAACAATTGCTTGGATACACCTGTTCAAATCCTATAGAGTTGAATCAGGATTGTTTGCTGAAATTGGCGGTTTTATTGTGTCAAAATCATTTCGAAGTCAAGGTATTGGTAAAAAACTTTTGGAGGTAGCTGAAAAATGGACAATCAAAATGAAACTTCCTCATCTGCGAGTGCGAAGCAAAATTGAAAGGGAAAATGCAAAAAAGTTTTATTCGAATATGGGTTTCTCGGTATTGAAAAAACAAAGAGTGTTTGACAAAAAAATGAATATAGAAGCATAACCAACGCATAAAGTCGGGCGGGTTTTCCACTATCGTTCCAACTTTGCCGCATATCCTAAACATTGACAAATAAATTATGAATATCTTATTTGATTTAGATGGGACATTGACCGACCCGTTTGAAGGTATAACAAAATGCATTTCATATGCTCTAAGCAGCTTGGGCAGGACATCACCACCTGCTGAAGATATGAAATGGTGTATTGGTCCTCCGTTAAAAAAAAGTTTCTCTCTATTGCTTGCCTCTGATGACGATCAACTTGCTGAAAAGGCCTTAACCATTTATAGAGAGCGATTCAGCTCGGTTGGCCTCTTCGAGAATGAAATTTACCAGGATATTCCAGAAGTTTTAAAGACCCTTAAGGGAATGGGTCATACACTCTATGTTGCCACATCAAAGCCGACTGTTTATGCACAAAGGATAATTGAACATTTTGGTTTGCTGCGAAACTTTCGTCGTGTTTATGGTAGTGAGCTGGATGGGACACGGTGTGATAAGTCGAGTCTAATATCTTATATTTTACAAAAAGAAATGATCCCTTCCTCTGAAACATTCATGGTCGGTGATAGAGAATATGATATCATCGGTGCAATGGCGAATGGAGTTTACAGCATAGGTGTTCTTTGGGGGTATGGAACGAAAAAAGAATTGGATAATTCAAATGCAAATGCGTGTATCAGGAAACCAAAAGCGTTAGTTCCATTAATGAAGAAAATGATCCTACTCAAAAAAACTGGAGATTGAGTTAGTCCAATTTTGAAATATTACCAACGCTGCTCTTACACACAGATGGAAACTTCGCAATCGCTTCGTTCCCACTGGTGAAGAGCAGCGTTTTTAGAGCACAATTTGAAGAAAGGCCAACGAGTACAGTTTATAATTGCCCCTTATTATTAAGGAAATATTAACATAAATGGAATCAAGATTATGAGTATAAAAATTGCGAGTTCTTATTGTAATGATGTCTTGGGTACGTCTGATGGTGTTGAAATTGCAAAATTGATTGCAAATAATGAAGTTAAGGAAAGCGAGGTGTTGGAAGCTGCGATTAACCGGGCTGAAAAAATTAATCCGGATATTAATGGTATTTCCACAAAAGCATTTGATTTGTTGTTAGATGAAACAAAAACATCCAAAGGTAATCCTTTTTTCAAGGGAGTACCCTCATTCATTAAAGACAACGATGATGTAAAAGGGCTATCCACACTCTACGGATCACGGTCTGTCACTAATAAACCGGTTCAAAAATCAAGTGAGTTTGTGGAATTGTATAATTCTTTAGGATTCAGGACTTTAGGTAAAAGTACCCTACCCGAATTGGGATTGACCTGTTCCACAGAATCACTTGCCACAGGACCGACAAGAAATCCCTGGAATTTGGATCATTCGACTGGCGGATCATCTGGAGGGGCTGCCGCCCTTGTTGCTTCCGGTGTAGTTCCTATTGCACATGGGAATGATGGTGGCGGGTCCATTCGTATTCCAGCCTCCTGCTGTGGGTTGGTTGGTTTGAAGCCTTCCAGAGGTAGATTGCCAGGCAAAGCCAGTTATAATGAAATGCCCGTAAATATTATTTGTAATGGTATTCTGAGTCGAACAGTAAGAGACACAGCTATCTTTTATGCTGAGGCAGAAAAAATAATAACGAATCATAAATTGCCGAAAATAGGATTAATTGAGCATCCTGGCAAAAAGCGATTAAAAATTGGTATGGTTAATACAAGGCCAGATGAAACGGCTTTAGGTGCCGACATTGCAGGACAAATCCAAAAGGTGGCTAAATGTTGTGAAGAACTCGGTCATAAAGTTGAGGAGATAACTTTTCCATTTCAAAAGAAGATCATGGATGATTTTATTATTTATTGGGCTGCTTTAGCATTTTATTTCTATTATTTCGGGAAAAAAGTAACAGGCGATACGGTCGATAAAAAACAACTTGAAAAACTGACAGTGGGTTTCAGCAAGCTCTACAAAAAGAATATTTTAAAAACACCTTTTGTTATAAGACGGTTGAAAAAGTTTTCTAATCAATATGCAGCATTTTTTAATGATTATGATTTGCTCCTGACTCCGACGACTTCAACTCCACCTCCTAAAATAGGTTATCTCGATCCGAACCTTGAGTTTGATACATCTTTGGAAAGACTTATAGATTTTGTTCCTTATAC
>JAHJLN010000369.1 GCA_018821715.1 Pseudomonadota bacterium
CTCATGGAAAAAACGATTAATTTAAACCCCATGTTCATCTCTCCGCCAAAGGAAGAAAAAGATTTGAAATCCTATGATCTTGCTTATCTTCTTTCCGGAACATTTACCAGTTTTTTCAAAGGCAAAGCCATTCCTGAAAAAATTATGGGAGAAAAAGATATTACACAAGAAGACAAAACAATGGACACAAAGGATACAAAAGCAAACAAGGCTTTTGAAGGATTTACAGCCAAACACACATTCCTGGAAACCTCCAGGCCTGCCAAGCTGTTTGTTCTCCCCTGTTCCCAGATGCTTCAGGACAATATGCTGGACCCGGAAGGTCGATCCACCAATGCCACCTTTATTTTAAACAGTATTGACCATCTCAATGGTGAAGACAACATTGCCCGGTTAAGAAGCAAGCAGCAGACATTAAATCCCATTGCCCAAACCACACCGTTTAACAGAGGGTTTATCAAGGCGTTTAATATTATTGTCCTGCCCATTCTGGTCATCCTGTTCGGATTAGGCGTTCTTGCCAAGCGAACATCCAGAAAAAAGAAAATAGCCAACCGCTTTAACGTTTAAGAGGAATGAAGTTATGAAAAAAGAATACCTGATACTGATTGCACTCATCCTGATATTCAGTGCATATCTGTTGCTTCATAAAGAAAGCAAGGATCATTACACCCTGCCTGTGATTGAAAAAATCGATGTTTCCAAAATCACAGGACTTGTTATCGCTAAAAAGGAAAACACCATAGAGTTTACAAAAAAGGGACAAAACTGGATTTTGACGGACAAAGGATATCCGGCAGATCTACCCTCTTTAGAAAACATGCTGGATACCATCAAAACATTTAAACTGTCTGCGCTGGTGTCCCAAAAAGAAGATTTAAAAAGATACGAACTTGATGATGAAAATAGAATCCAGGTTAACATATTAGTTAATGCAAAGCCCATTTTTAAATTTACCATGGGCAAAACCGCACCCACCTTTAACCATACCTTTATCATGTTGACAGATAATAAAAATATTTATCACGCCAATGGCAGTTTCAGGTCCCATTTTGATAAAAGCCTCGAAGATTTCAGAGATAAAAAAGTCCTTGAGATTAAAAAAGAGGACGTTAAACAGTTTACCATTGAAAAAGACGGATTATCCAGTACACTGATTTCAAAAGAAGACAAAACGGACAAACAAGCATCCGCCATAACCTGGCAGTCTGAGACTGGAACCCCTGCCGATAAAGAAATTGTCTCAACTCTTTTGTCCTCTGTTTCATTTTTGGAGTGTGAAAAATATTTAGACACGCCGTCTAAAAAAGACCTTGAAATACAACCCCCCTTGTGTAGCATCCGTCTTGGAAATGACGGCAAAACAAAGCTTATGCTTTTTAAAACCGACAAAGAAGAAACCCTATCCGGAATTTCTTCAATGAATGACTACGCCTTTGTTTTAAACCAATTTAATGGCAAAGAAATTGTATCAACTATTGATACCCTTCTGGGGATACCCAAAAAAGAAGAAAAAACAGATTGAACCCTTTTCTAAAAACTGCATATCAACCGTATAAATGGATCATTGCCATTCCTTTTGTGTTCTTAAATACCATGATCTCCGGGTTGATATGCATTTTTGCAGGGCTGATGCTCAAACAGGATGCCGTCAATCTTTTTGCAGTTATCTGGGCCAGGCTCTGCTGCGCCATTGTTCCCTTGAGTGTTGTCATTAAAGGTAAAAAAAACTATAGAAAAAATACTGCCTATGTAATTGTGGCAAACCACCAGAGCATGGCGGATATCCCTGCGATTCTCGGTCATTTAAGGTTGCATATAAAATGGATAATGAAAAAAGAACTGGGGAAAATCCCTGTTTTCGGGGCTGCATGCCATTACTTAGGCTGTATTTATGTGGACCGAAAAAACCATGACGCTGCCGTTAAATCCATTGAAAACGCAAAAAAAACATTGCCGCATAAAGCCTCTGTCCTTTTTTTTGCCGAAGGCACAAGAAGCCGTGATCGAAATGTAATGCCCTTTAAGAAAGGTGCGTTTATATTTGCTCAGGAGACGGGTCTGCCCATCCTGCCGATAACCGTTAAAAACTCATTTAACATTCTTCCTTCCGATTCCCTTGATCTTACCCCCGGCACAATTGAAATTGTTGTCCATCGTCCGGTTTATATCTCAGATTACCATATGGATCATTTAGACGAAATAATCGAGCATACCCACGGGCTTATTTCCAGCGCACTTAAATAATTAAACCCATTATTAATCATTTTTTTTCTCATTTTTTTCTGATATAATCGTTTCGTAATATTCTGAATAAGAAACGAAACCTTTGATAAGGTCCCAAACTTTAGTCAAGCGCAATTAAGGGAATTACAATGCCGATACCCGAATCAGAATCCAGTTCAAAGGAACCGCTGAAAATTTTAGTGATGGATGATGAAGATCATATACGAACTATTTTAAAAAAAATGCTTGAAAAATTCGGTTACAGTGTTGAGTTGACCCATGATGGCGAAACTGCCATTTCACAATATAAAAAACTTTTAAAAAGCAATCGGCCACCTGACCTTACCATTATGGACTTAACCATCCCCGGCGGAATGGGGGGAAAAGAAGCCTCAAAAATCATCCTTGGTCTGGATCCAAAGGCAAAAATAGTTGTTTCCTCAGGATATTCCAATGACCCGATCATGTCGGATCATAAGTCATATGGTCTCAAAGGGATCATTCCCAAACCCTATAGGCTTGAAGAGTTAAGATCAACCATAAAAAAAATTCTGGAACAAGATAACAAATAATTCCTCCCCTCCATGGACTCCACTTTTCCATCACTCGCGCTCCATTTACATCCACTCTTGATGGATACGCCCTGATAGCAGGCTGATTCCACGTCTATTTTTGCGAATCAATCTGCTCAACCGCACTGCAACATTCTGCTACTCCACTTCACACCATTTTCGATTTATCTCTTAAATCCACCTAATCAAACGGCTATAAAAATATTTTTTTAATAAAATTAATTTTTTCTCTTGACTTAGTTTCTATTTTTCGTAAAAGTGTGGATCAAGGTGGTGGAAAGTGGATAAGTTAATGGTTTTTTAACTAAGGCTTAAATAAGTGTTTCGATCAAGCTCCTTTCATACAATTGATACCAAAGGCCGGGTAATCATTCCGTCTCGGTTCAGGAATATCCTGAAGACGGATAAGATTTACGGGGTCATGGTCTCAAACAAGGACGATTGCCTGTACGCTTATACTTTTAGTGAATGGGAAAAAGTTGAAACCAGGATTTTGCAGGCAAAAAGCAGTGCCATGGGAGATTTCAGACGATTTTTCCTTGGCAATTCCTGTGATTGCATGTGTGACAAGCAAGATCGCATCCTGATCCCTAAAAGTTTAAGAGAATACGCAAATCTTGAAAAAGATATTGTTCTTGTGGGCAACCTGGATCGTTTTGAGATCTGGGCCCGGGATAAATGGGACAAGGTCAACAAACGAATGGAGCAGGAACTCAAAAAAGAGGAAGTACGAGAGGAAATTGCTTCCCTAGGGTTATAAACAATGGGATTTGAGCATACGTCTGTCATGCCCCAAGAGGTGCACGAGCACCAGAACCTTAAGCCCGGAAACATTTGTGTGGATTGTACTCTGGGCGGGGCAGGTCATGCACTTGCAACACTCAAGGCCATACTCCCTGGTGGAACACTGATCGGCATTGACCAGGATTTTGATGCCATTGAACATGCACAACAGATTTTACACCCGTTTAAGGAAAATACGCTGTTGTTTCACAGTAATTTTTCTGATCTTCCCAGGATTCTGACCTCAAACGGAATAAAAGGTGTAAACTCAATACTCCTTGACTTAGGCTTTTCACTGAACCAACTGAAAAACGGCAACCGCGGATTTAGTTTTAACAAGAATGAACCATTGGATATGCGAATGGATATTCGAAACGATCTGACAGCCTTTGAGATTATCAATTCATTCCAGGAGAATGAACTGACGGATCTTTTTTTTAAATTTGGTGAAGAAAAGTTTTCAAGGCGGATTGCAAGACGTATTGTGGAAAAAAGAAAAGAAACCCCCATTCATACAAGTTTTGAACTCGCACAAATTGTGTCCAATGCCATTCCTGCAAAATTTGTATACAGCCAGCGCATCCACCCGGCAACAAGAGTCTTCCAGGCATTAAGGATAGCAGTAAACAGGGAGCTTGAACAGCTGGAAAACTTCATGAAAATTGCCCCGTCCCTTCTTTTAAAAAAAGGCCGGCTTTGTGTCATTTCTTTTCATTCACTTGAAGATCGAATCGTAAAACAGGCCATCCGCAAATTTGAGAGTGGCTGCACCTGCCCGAAAGATCTTCCCGTCTGCTTATGCGGATTTGTTCCGCAGATGAAATCAATTTTTAAAAAACCTTTGATTCCTACAAAAGAAGAAATTAACGTCAACCCCATGGCCAGAAGCTCAAAATTAAGGGTAGCGCAAAAGATTTAATATATGACCATCAAAAATAACATACACAAAAAAATTATAAAACCTCAAAAAGCAGGATTTCGCTGGCTTTTTATCATCGGCCTGATTTTTTGTGAGCTTTTGGCCTACACCTGGGTCAGAACCGAATCCACCCAGACCATTTTACGGGTATCAAAAGCACGAACAGCCCATACAATAGAAATGTCTTATCACAAAGCCCTGTTGGTTGAAAGAGACCGGCTAAAATCAGATGACAGGATTACAAGAATTGCAAAAACCAGGTTAAACCTTTCAAGTGATACATTGAACCAGATCATTTATTTTCCAGGGGACAAGGGTTAATGTCAAAGGATAATAACAAAAAGATGAAACAAAGAATCATTGTCATTCAGGTTCTGATGGTGTCTTGTCTCTTCCTTCTGGGTGCTAAATCCTTTGATGTTCAAATTTTCAAAGCCAAGGACCTGGCCCGGAAAGCTGAAAATGATTATTCCAGATATATCGAGGTTAAAGGAGAAAGAGGACAGATTCTGGACAGAGGCATGAACAAGCTTGCAACCAGTATTGATGCCGTTTCCATCACTGCCTGTCCTTCAAAGATAGAAGATCCCAAAGCTGTTGCTAAAAAACTTTCCAGCATACTGGGGTTGAATCACAAAAAACTTATAGAAACGCTTTCCTCCCAACGCATGTTCGCCTGGGTGGCCAGAAGAATTTCTCCGGATCAGGCAAAACAAATACGACAATTGAATCTGAATGGGATTTATTTTGAAAATGATTCCAAAAGATTTTATCCCAACAGGAACCTTGCAGCACAGGTCATCGGATTTACAGGAAATGAGGATTCCGGGCTTGAAGGCCTTGAATTTAAATACAATTCAGTTCTTGAGGGCAGCAGCGTGAAGGTCAGGATTAAACAGGACGGGAATGGCGGAATTCTTGACCTTGATAAAAAAAGGAGGGATGAACTAAAGGGAAAATCCATTGTCCTGACCATTGACAAAAAAATTCAATTCCTAAGTGAACAAACCCTTGAAAGAACCGTAAAGAACCATCAGGCAAAATCAGGGATGGTTCTGGTAATGCGGCCCCAAACCGGTGAACTTTTGTCCATCGCGCATTTCCCTGAATTCAATCCAAACAATTTTAAGGAATTTGACAGAGAAATCTTCAGAAACCGTGCTGTCACAGATGCATTTGAGCCGGGATCTGCCATGAAGGTTTTTACGGCTGCAGCAGCCCTTGAAAATGGATTTGCCCCTAAATCCATCTTTTTTTGTGAAAACGGTACCTATAAAATCGGCACATTTACTATTCATGATACCCACCCCTATGACTGGCTTTCCATTAATCAGATCATCAAATTTTCAAGTAATATCGGGGCTGCAAAAATTGTTGAAACAATAGGGGACAAAGCGTTATACAATTATCTTGTCTCTTTTGGGTTTGGAGAAAAAACCCTGATCGGAAGTCCAGGAGAAACATCGGGCAATCTGATCCCCTATCGAAAATGGTCGAAAATTGATGCAAGCGCCATTTCCTTTGGCCAGGGCATTTCTGTTTCCGCCATACAGCTTCTTTCTGCCATCAGTGCCATTGCAAATGACGGCAACCTGATGAAACCCATGCTGGTAAAAAAAATTGTGTCAAACACTGGGGAAGATTTACAAGAGTTTCATCCTGAGATACTCAGACGGATCATCTCCTCAAAAACCGCCCGACAGGTCAAAAATATGATGAGTCTGGTCGTGACCCAAGAGGGTACCGGTGTAAAAGCTGCAATGGAAGGGTATACGGTTTGCGGGAAAACAGGAACTGCACAAAAAGCCTTAAAAGGGCAGAAAGGGTATTCAAAAGATAAATACATCTCGGTTTTCACTGGATTTGCACCCCAGGAAAACCCGGAGCTTGCAATGCTTGTTGTCATTGATGAGCCCAAAAAACAATATTATGGCGGAGATGTTGCGGCGCCTGCCTTTAAGACCATCATGGCTGAATCTTTTAATTATTTAAACATTCCCCCTGAAAAAGACAAACCCATGATTGCATTATTAACAACCGGAGAAAAAAATTGAACCTGTCAGATCTGATCAAAGGATGTTCGCTGATTTCATCTATTCATTTAAACTCCAATGGAATCCATGACCCGGACATTTCAGGTATTGCTTCAAATTCAAAGGATGTCAAGGAACAGGGGTTGTTTATCGCAGTTAAAGGCGTTACAGCTGACGGACACGATTATATTGAGCAGGCCATAGAAAACGGTGCTGTGGTTGTTATAGCCGAATATAATCCTAAAAACCTAAAAAATGTCATTCTGGTTAAAAACTCAAGACTTTCCATGGCCGCCATTGCAGCTAATTTTTATGGTCACCCCTCAAAAGGACTGACCCTTGTCGGCATTACCGGGACCAATGGCAAAACCACAACCTCATGGCTGCTGGAAAGCATTTTCAAAGCTTGCGAATATTCAACCGGTGTCATCGGGACCGTCAATATCCGGTATAAGGATCAGATTTTTAATACCTCTGTCACCACACCTGATGCCATTGATCTTCAAAAAACCCTGTATGAAATGAAAAACCATGGGGTCACCCATGTTATCATGGAAGTCTCTTCCCACGGACTTGACCTGAACCGGGTGGACTACTGCGAATTTGATGCAGGGGTCTTTACCAACCTGACCCAGGACCACCTGGATTACCACAAAACCATCAAAGAATATTTTAATTGCAAAAAAAGATTTTTCACCCACCTGCTCGGGTTAAACAATAAAAACAATGCCGTGGCTGTCCTGAATATTGATGATCCGAAAGGGGAAGCTCTTTTAAAGACGCTTGATTACAAAACCGTTGGTGTGAGCACAAAAAAGAAAACAGATGTCTTTTCACAGAACATGACGGATGATATTCACGGCCTGTCCGGAACCCTTTGTCTGCCGAATGGTATGTTCAACCTTGCATCATCACTTACAGGCACCTTTAACCTGGAAAACATCCTGTGCGCTGCAGGAGCTGCCCATGCCTTAAATATCGGCCTGGAACAAATAAAACAAGGGCTTGAAAACTGCCGCACCATTCCGGGTCGCCTTGAAAAAATCAACACCTCGATTGACCGATACATGTTTGTCGATTATGCCCATACACCGGATGCCCTTGAATCCATTTTGATCACCTTAAAACAAAGAGCCCCCAAACGGCTCATTACGGTCTTTGGATGCGGCGGCGACAGGGATCGAAAAAAACGCCCTCTGATGGGGAAAATTGCCTGTGAAAAAAGTGATATTGCCATTGTGACTTCTGACAACCCGAGAACCGAACCGCCGGAATCAATTGTTAATGATATCCTTTCGGGTATGGTTGTTTTTGACAGGCTGTCTGACAAAACCCTTGAATTAAATCCGTTTGCTAAAGGATACCTGGTTGAAGTTGACCGGGAAAAAGCCCTTAAAAAGGCGGTATTCCTTTCAAAACCCGGCGATATTATCGTTTCCGCCGGAAAAGGGCATGAAACCTACCAGATCACCAATTCTGGCACCATTCATTTTGATGACAAGGAAGAACTTCAAAAAGCAGCCCTTGCGTTTGCAGATCAGTTCAAACCCATTGCATGGAAAATTAAGGATCTGTCAGAGGCGTTGAATACAGATCCTGTTTTTCCAACCCTGAAAAAAGATCATTATTTTAACCGGATCGCAACGGATTCAAGAACCATTACTCAACCCCAGATTTTTCTCGCCCTCAAAGGAGAAAATTTTGACGGTCACAGGTTTATTACCGGTCTTGTTGAGAAGGGAATAAAAGGCTTTATTGTTGAAAAAGGCTTTACAGATACTTTGGATGAAAACACAAAAAAACAATTTATTAAGAAAAACCTGATTATTTTTGAAGTGAAAAACACACTCACAGCCTTGGGACAGCTTGCCCGATACCAACGGATCCGGTCAAATGTCAAAGTGCTTGCCATCACAGGGTCCAGTGGAAAAACAACCACAAGAAAAATCATGGAAGAAATATTTAAAACCCAATTTCATATCCATGCAACCCTTGGAAACTTTAATAACGAGATCGGATTGCCGCTCACCCTTTTAAATCTTTCGGCTGCCCATGAATGGGCTATCGTGGAAATGGGCATGAACCATCCGGGTGAAATATCAAGACTCAGCCGAATCGCACTGCCGGATATTGCCATGGTAATCAATACAGCCGGTGTACACCTTGAAGGACTCGGCAGTGTGGAAAATGTAGCAAAAGCCAAGGCAGAAATTTTTGACGGCATCCGGGAAAACGGTACAGTGATTCTTTTTGCAGAAGATCCAAGACGCGACATTCTTGAAGAA
This sequence comes from Pseudomonadota bacterium, assembly GCA_018821715.1. GTDB lineage: Bacteria > Desulfobacterota > Desulfobacteria > Desulfobacterales > Desulfobacteraceae > Desulfobacula. The sequence continues at coordinate 8,819 of JAHJLN010000369.1, forward strand.
AAAGCCAAAGAAAATAAAAATATTCATAAAATTGTGTTTTTTGGTTCAGACCACAG
>JAHJLN010000370.1 GCA_018821715.1 Pseudomonadota bacterium
ATAATGGCTTTGTCAATCTTATCATCAATCCGGTTTAAAAGGCCGATATTATAAATCACCATCACTTCGTTGGGGTTGATCTTCATGGCTTTTTCAAATTGGGTCTTTGCCTTATTCAGCTTTCCCATGATACCGAAACACACCCCGAGGCTGTTGATCAGGTTGATGTCATCTGGTTTTATTTCAAGTCCTTTTTGATATTCCTTGATTGCCAGGTCGCATTTGTTGAGCTGGTAAAGGCGGTCTCCGCTGATGTTCAATGAGATCCCATCAAAATGAATCAAGGTGTCCGGTCCGAAAAAGGCAGCATGATCTATGGCTTTAAGGGCATTGGCAAGGGTTTGTACTTTTGAAAAATCATGAAACGGAAATTTTGCCACACCCATAAGAATATCGGTTTTAAGAGAAGCGGATAATTTATTTTTTAAGGATACAATGAGCCGGGAGGCTTTTTTTTCGCTGTCCCAGTCCCAGAATGCCAGAACAAAAGATGTCCCGCTCAGGCTTTCCCAGATGCCTCTTTTGTGATCCAGGAATGCGTTAAAGAAGGCTTCAAAGGTATCTTTTGCTTTTTCCCGGATGGTTTCGCACGGATCAGGTGAAATTTGAATCACAACACATAAAAATTTTTCTCCGGGTATGGTTGCTTCTGAAAGCCTTTTTTCAAATGCTTTTATCTGCAAAGGTTTTGTCAAAAGAAGATCGCCAAAATATGTTTCAGGCGGTTTGATGCAAAAATCATCAGAATCGGTTTTCAGAAAATGAATTTCTTTTGAAGAAAATTTGTTTGTCATTTGTTTGCCAGTATATTGCCTAAGGTTGATGAAATAATGGTGTCCTGCCCTTCTTGAATCGTCCTTGGATCCAGAATATATTTATTGTCTTCTATCCTGCCGATAATGGCCGGTGTTGACAGACGCATATTTATTTCAAGCTTTGATACAGACATGTTTCTGGGCTGAAGGGTAATACACCGGGTCGGCAGATTCAGTTCCGGAAACGATCCCCCTCCGGGTCTGGAATTCATGTCTGCAATATCAATGTCGGCAAGGGAGCCGATAGTTTCCTTAATGGTTTTAAATAGCAGGTCTGCTTTTTTACAGATGTCTTCAAAGGGAAGGGTCAGCATCCTTAAGGTGGGGATTTCCCGGATGGCTTTTTCCTCATCCCTGTATAGTTTCAACGTGGATTCAAGGGCGGCAAGGGTCAGCTTGTCAATCCGCAGGGCCCGGGTCAAGGGATTTTTTTTAATCAGATCAATGGTCTTTTTCTGCCCGACAATGATGCCGGCCTGGGGTCCGCCTAAAAGCTTGTCCCCGCTGAAGGTTACAACATCCGCGCCCGAGCGGACCGAATCGGCAACCGTGGGTTCCGGGGGAAGGCCGTATTTTGAGAAATCAATCAGGGTTCCGCTGCCAAGATCTTCCATGACAGGGATGTTTTTTTCTTTTCCAAGCAATACCAGATCTTTTAAGGAAACACTTGCCGTAAATCCCTGGATGGTATAATTGCTGGCATGGACTTTTAAAAAAAGTCCTGTGGCATCACAAACAGCTGTTTCATAATCTCGAAGGTGAGTCCGGTTTGTGGTGCCCACTTCCTTTAAAATGCACCCGCTTTTTGACATCACGTCCGGTACCCGGAATGACCCGCCGATTTCAACAAGTTCACCCCTTGAAACCACCACCTGTGTGTTTTGAGCAATGGTATTCAGGGCCAGTAAAACCGCACCGGCATTATTGTTGACAACGATGGCACTTTGAGCGCCGGTCAGTTCACAGATCAGTTCCTCGACAGCTTCATATCGAATGCCTCTTTTACCTGTTTCAATTCTCAGCTCAAGGTTGGAATAGGATTGAGCAATGGTTTTTATGTTATCCAGTGCATCCTTGCAAAGAAGCGCCCGGCCGAGATTTGTATGGAGAACCACACCGGTTGCGTTGATGATAGTGACAAGCCTTGTCCTGATTTTTTCAGTTGCTATAATCTGAGCCTTAAGAAGAAGGGTTTCATCTGTTGTGGAGGGGTCGATTCCTGACAGAAGTTCCTTTCTTGTATTGTCAAGGGCTTGTCTTATGGCATCCAGGATCGCACTCCGGGGGATATCAGAAAATCGATGATCTGTTTTGGCAAGTTCCAGAAGATGATCAACCCCTGGCAGATGTCTGAGGCTTTTGTGCTTGTCCATCATTTTTTTTACCTTTGTGCGGTTAAAATATCATCATTTTTAAATGCATTGATGGGAATGGCATCAACCAGTTCAGGAAGATCCGCCATCGTAAACCCCAGATGATCAAGGGCAGGTTCAAAGCTTTTGGTCTGCATTTTTTCAAGGTCAAAGCCTGCACTGAATTTTTCCATCAAAAGGTCTGCAAGATAGATGATATAGGCAATATCTTTGTTGTTTGTTGCTTTTTCAGGGGTATGATGGAATTTAATTACTTCAGACAGGGTCTGTGAAAAGTTCCATTTTTTGGCCAGAAGCGCACCCGCCTCACTATGGGTGATCCCCAGCAATTTTTTTTCCGAAGTCATGAAATTTTCATTTTCCTGGCTCAGTTTTCTGAAAAAAAGAGGCGAACTGTCTGCCACATATTGATCCAGTACGACCTTGCCGATATCATGGAGCAGTCCTGCTGTATAGGCGGATTTTAAAAAGGATGACCCTGATTTTTCTGCAATTTTTTCAGCAGTTGATGCCACCCCTACGGCATGGAAAAAAAGCCCCCCTTTACACAAAGAATACCCCGAAGTGCCGGTTTGATTGTAATAGGTGTTCACTGCTGCAGTGATAACGGACTTTATCAGCATGTCCTCGCCCAAAAGAAGTACGGCATCTTTTAAGGTGTCGACTTTCACCATTCCTGAAAAAAGGGCGGAGTTGCACAGCTTCAGTGTTTGTCCGGATAAAACCTGGTCTTTTGCAAGCTCGCCTGTGATATCCGTGATGTGGTGCCGGGCTGAATGAAACATCCTGAATATTTTTAAGGCGGTCTGGGGAATGGGTTTGAGTTGATCAATGGTGGTAAAAATATCATCCAGAGAGGGAGCGCTAAAAGTGCCCTCTGATTTACAGGTGTCTTCCCATGCCGGACTGATGCAGGTCTGGCCCGTGGCCATATCCAGTTCAAGGGTGCAGGTAAAAAACCCGCCGGTTTCCGATTTTATGGTTTTAACCCCGTAAGCCTCAAGTATGGAAACAGCAATATCCTGGGATCTGCCACCAATATCAAGGCCCATATCCTGGTGGCTTACAGGCCCTACAAGCGCACCGCCTGCAATACTGGCCGAAAGGTTTTCAGGGGATACTCCCAGTTTAATCAGTTCTCTGATCAGCATGGGAACACCGGTAGACGCATATTTTTCAGGAAAATCCGCACTGGAGATACCCGGTGGTTCAGGCAGCAGGATGTGGATCATGCCGCCGATTTTTTTTGATGCATCATACAGGGCAACGCCCAGGCAGGTTCCAAGGTAAGCCTGGTACACTGTTGTTTGTGCTTTCCCGACTTTAAACTGACCTGCTGCAATATGTTCAATTTTTTGATAAGTCATTATTAACCCTGCAGTCTGTAAATCATCCTTGCATAAAAATAGTATTAGATATCATTAAATATCCCAAGGTTTCAACCCTTATCTTAAGGTTTTGTCAGGATTATGATGAATGGAAAAAGCCTTTTACAGCAGCTTTTGTCAAGTCCTGGCCCATCAAGTTTTTTTTGTTTGTGCCGATAACAAGAAAATACAGATCTACCAGTTCCAGGGAGGGAAGGTGCCATGAAAATATTAAGCTCTGAAATGGTCTTTTTATCGGATCATCATTTTGAACAAATGGATGCGTCATTGAATGAAAAAACCACAGAAAGAACGGTTCGGCAGAATCTTGGAAGTATGGAAAATACCGGAAATCTTCCCCAGGTACTGGTGGACAGGGTCAGTATTTCTCAAAATGAAACCCATGAATACCAATCCTATTTTTCTGCCGATATAAAAGGCAAATCATCTGTAAAATCATTGGCATCAACCGATACCATTGAGATGGCACAAACGTCAGCAATGGAAAGGCTGATCGGCGGTATCATTGATAAAGAAGTTGTGATCAGCAGCATTCAAAGAAAAGAGGATATTCATTTTTCAGACACGACAATAAAAGTGTCCAATGATCCTGACACGGCAGGCAGTTTAGTTCAGACAAACTCAACCCAAAGCTGGGAAATGTCGCTCAAACAGACAGATATTCATTTTGAAGAAGAAACAGTTGCGGTTTCATCTTCTGGTGAAGTGACCACTGAGGATGGCAGAATCATCAATTTTTCCCTTGACATGTCCCTTGATCGGGCATTTTTATCCAGAACTGAAAAACAAACTTTGGTTCAAAGGTGGCAGGAGAGAATCAATCTGACAGATCCTCTGGTGATAAGCCTGGATGGAAAGGCGCCACAGCTTTTAGATGCTGTATTTGAGTTTGATTTAACCGCGGACGGGAAAATGGAAAAAATCAGTTTTGCCGGCCCTGGAAGCGGATTCCTGGCCTTTGATAAAAACAATGATGCCCGTATAAATAACGGGTCTGAACTGTTCGGGCCCGGCACCGGGAACGGGTTTGAAGAGTTGGCAGCCTTTGATGAGGATCAAAATAACTGGATTGATGAAAATGACACCGTGTTTTCAAAACTGTCTGTATGGACAAGGGATGAAAATGGCCGGGATATGCTGATTTCATTGAAGGATGCCGGCATCGGTGCCATTGCATTGGATTCTGCTGCAACTGCGTTTAATATGACCCAGTCAGACAATGTGTTACAGGGTCAGCTTAAAAGTACGGGCATGTTTCTTTTTGAAAATGGGAATGTCGGGTCAATTCATCAGATTGATCTTGCGTCCCGCCAAAAGAATGAAATAGAAGAAAAGAGGGCAGAGCCGCCATTGGAAAATATTCAGGCTGCATCACCCCCTATCCCTGGGATTGTTTCTTTGGCAACCGTGATGAATGAGCCGCCCCAAAATATTACCAACCCGATGAAAGACCTTCTTGACAGGATAAAAAAATTAAAACAGGAAATGGAGCGCCTGTATGAAAAGATGAGCCCTGCATCACACCAGAATCGATTCAGACACTCCGGCCGGCAGCAGTATTATCGCTTTGATCCTGATCCTTCGGTTCTGTTGTTTGGCAAGGATAAAGGTCCGGTTCGCCCGCGAAGCCGGTATGCCTGAATCAGGACTCCTTATAAAGTGCCAATACCCCTGATCTTGCCAGTTTTTTAATGCCAAAGGGTTCCAGCAGGACAAGGAGCTCATCAATGGCATTTTCATCGCCAATGACTTCGAAAATATTATATTGTTGACCTGTATCCAGCATTCGTCCTTTATAATCTGTGATAATCTGTTTTATTTCTTCTTGAGTTTCAGGTTTTACCTTTACGCAAATAAGCGCCATTTCACGTTTTACAGCTTTTTCCCCTGTCATGTCCCGCAACTTGATGACATTGACCAGTCGTTTGATTTGTTTCATGCATTGTTCAAGCTGAAGGGGGTTGGCTTTGGTTGTTATGGTGATTCTGGACATTTTCGGATTTGCCGTGGGTGCGCCGCAGATGGTTTCAATATTATAACCTCGGCCGGCAAAAAGACCGGCAATCCTTGCAGTTACACCGGGTTCGTTTTCTACCAGCATGGTAAGTATGTGTTTGTCTGGTTCCATAATGCATTGCCCTTTGGGTTAGAGGGGGGTTATATCAAGTGTCCGGCGCTTTAAAATTAGTAATGATCCTGTTCTTTCCTGCTTTTTTTGCTTTATACAGGCAGTTATCCGCATCTGCCACAAGGTCCTCGGGTGAAGAGGTTTCAGGAAATGATGACACACCCCCACTGATGGTTTGATAAATTTTGTGTTTGGAAATCGGTTTTGCACTGCAGAACCGTTTGATTTTTTCACTGTTTTTCACTGCCGCGGCAAGGTCTGTGTCAGGATAGATGATGCAGAATTCTTCACCGCCATACCGGCAGGGAATTGCATTGCCCCGGACATTGTCTATAATCATGGAAGCGATTTCCTGTAACACGGTATCGCCCGTGTCATGGCCGTATTTGTCGTTTACCTGTTTGAAACTGTCCAGATCAATCATTAAAAAAGAAAGGTTTGTATTATTGGATTGAGCCTTCGTGATTTCGTCTTTTAATGCCTTGTCAAAATAGCGGCGGTTCATCAATCCTGTCAGTTTGTCCTTATAGGCAAGGGATTCTAAAATCCTGTTTTTCTGAACCAGTTCATCCTGCAGTTTTTTTAATTTGATATGGTTTTCAATTCTTGCTTTTACCTCATCCCGGCCAAAGGGTTTGATGATAAATTCAGTGGCCCCGAATTTAAAGCACTGAAACATGATATCCCTGTCTGTTTCATCTGCTACGGCAATGATAACGGGTAAATCGCTTCTCAAAAGGGTTCTGACATGCAGGCAGACATTGAGTTTGTCTTGATTGTTGCACAGATCTAAAATGATAATATCCGGGATGCTGACACAAAGATAGGTTTCCAGTTCATCAAGGTTGTTGCAGACATTGATGCTGGAGTTTAAAAAATTCAACGTTTTTCTCAAAATTGAGCTTAAGGTGCTGTCGCTGCTTAAAATTACCGTTGTTCCGGCAGAACGGGTGTTCTCTTTTACAGAAACAGACTCTATGATGGCAGCAAGTGCCGGTTGAGACACGGGTTTCTCAAGAAAGTCGATGGCACCGGCCCTGAATCCCTTTCTAAATTGTGCTTCATCAATGGTGCCGGAGACAACAATTGTCGGAATGTTTTTAATCCCGGGTTCCCTGGAAAGGTTTTCGCAGAATTCAAATCCGTCCATTACCGGCATTTCCACATCAACAAGAATCAGGTCCGGCAAAAGATCGGACGCCATTTTTAACCCCTGCATGCCGTCTGAAGCGGTTTTGATATCAAATTTTAATGCTTTTAAATAGGAACAAAGGGTGTTCCTTACCGCTTTACTGTCATCAATCACAAGGGCCAGAGGGGTTTGGCGTATTTGCTGGGGATGAGAATGATGGGCTTTTAATAAGGTTCGTTTAAGGCTTTCCGGGTCAAAGGGCTTGATCAATATCGTGTCAATATCCCTTAGATCCCATTCTGTCCGGACATTTTCCTGCTGCATGGATGTGGAGACAATAAAAACAGCAGTGGCAAGATCCGGGTCGGATTTTATGGTCTGAACGATCTGGGGCCCGCTCTGGAATTTTGGAAAGCAGGGGCATACAATCAATTTGAATCCACCTTGCTTCACCAGCCGGTTGATGTCTGAAACCGTGGAGTTAAAGACGCTGATATTAAACTCAGAATCCTTTAAAAAGGCCCTGTACACAGATGTAAGCGCCTGGGAATCTTCAATGATGGCTGTTTTTATCATAATTTGAATCAGTATCAATCCCTGCACAATTTGTAAAGTGAAGAAATTGGTGACCTGTCAAATATTGAAATCCAATAAAAAATTTGCCGATCAGGTTCGTCCGCCGGTATTGACATCATGATATAGCAAACCAAATGGTGTTTTTAAATTTTATTGGATTGTTGGATTTTCAAAAGTTCAAGGAAACTGCAAGTTATGTCCTGAAAATATTTCTTAATGTCCAGGTATCATTGATAATCAGACGATTTTCAATTCTTGAGATAGGATAATTAATCATCACTGCAATCAATCCCTCATTTTTTTATATTGGCTGATTATCTGTTTGATGGATGGAATTTCCACCAACTAAAAGATGAGGTACATGGCTACCGTTTTAAAACCCCCAGACTTTTAATAATAGTCCGGGCTTTCAAATCTGATTCTGAGGGAGAAGAATCATAGACATAGTCCACACTTTGCAATTTTAAAGATATACAGGTTTAAACTACAATTATATGCTGAGGCAGATTTTTAAAATATCTGAATTTCAATGTGTTACGTAAAACCTATATTGCAGGGTCAGAAATGGCCCTACATCTTTGTTTTCTATATAATCCATTCAACCAGGACACCAAAATAATTTTATATGTTGACACTATGAAATATAGGCGATAAGCCATTGGTAATGAGTCTTAATGGTTCTGATAAAAAAATAAAGCTACAAAAAGGGAGAGGGGCCCCTGATGGCCCTTAAATCCGACCGATTTGCCAGGTGAGCCCTTAAGAGTTTTTATTGGTTGTTGATGCTTGAAAAGAATAGTGTATTTTTATGATTACCGTATGCAAGAAAGAAAAAAATGTTGACTTTTTTTATCCACATAGCATAAAAGCTCTTTACAAAAGAGGAGAACATGCCCTATAATTTCTTTGAAAAGCTTAAAAAAGCCTGCAAGGATGACAAGGATAACGTTAGTGTATGGAAAAAAGCAAAAGAATCCGCTGACGATGTTTTCAAATTACGCACAGAGAATGAGATAATAGACTTTATTGCTAATGATGGTCTTGAAAACATAAGAGATGAACATGTTAAACCACTTGAACTCAGCAAAAACAAGGAAAATGCACCAATGGTATATTCATACGAGTTTCGGACCATGTGTATTTTAGGCTACATTGCTATTGTGGATAACAAAAAAATTGGGACATTAAGTATTAAATCATTTAAAAGATCTACTAAGAGCAGCAACACTATGGAAGTAGCTTTAAAGATAGCTGGGTTATTGCCAGAAGGAGGGGATAATGAATGATCTAATTTGTCCGGCATGTGGAGACGAAAACCTCACAAAAAGCACAATTAAAGAAACCATAAAAGAACCGTTTGCAGGGACTTCTGAGATAGATATTGTTAACTATTCATGCGATACATGTGGCTTTGAAGGTGATATTTTCAAAGAGAATGAAAAAGCATTACAAAAAAGCTTAGATGACCTGAAGTCTATCTCAGTTAAAAATATTTTAGAAAGTTTTCAAAGGAATAATTATAGTTTTTCTGGGATAGAACGAGCCCTCGAAATCCCTCAGAGAACTTTTTCAAAATGGAAAACCTCTAACAATAAACCATCTGCCTCAGTTGTTGCATTATTAAGATATCTGCACCTGTTTCCATGGTTGATTGAAGTGGCTGAGCGGAAATATGACCCAGTTGAAGCACAGAGAATACATGTTGGTGATGCACTCCAAAAATTTGTAAAATACATACCTTTTGGTCAAGAAGATTCACTAAAGGCTGAAACAACAAGCATATTAGAGGAACTCGAGATCAAAATAACTGTTAAAAAAAATATGGCCATAGAAAGGCAAGAAACTATTATGGATTTTGGTTACACCCCTACATACCAAATAGTAGCATCTGAATAAGAGAGGTAATATGAAAATTTCAAATTTTATTATTTGTGATGATATCCGTATGGAATTAGGTAATAAGATGTCCCTGATGGGTATTTACCCTGACACGATCAATTTTAATTCGACAATAAACCAACAAAACAAATGGCCCAAAAGTAAATCATTGGCATTATACGCACAGATTAAATTAGAAGGTGAAGAGAGGCTATCTGATATAAGCGCATTCAAAATTGAAATCGATTATGATGGAGAGATAATCCAAATTGCGAAGAATGAACTTCATGAGGAACAAGAAAAAAAGCAAAAGGGAATATTGATTAATGCTCTTTTCAATAATTTCCAATTTAAGTCCCCTGGGGAAATCAAATTTAAATTTTACTTCTTAGATCAAGATGATAATGAGTTATATACTGTATCACCAAATGAGCCTTTAAGAATTCAAGAACGAATTATTAACCAGTAAAAATTTTCTTCAAAAAAACCATTTGACAATAACTCGAGACCAAAGAAGACCTTTACTTCTTCAAATTGATTGGACTTGAAGAAGTTTTATCTTTCCAAACCACAGGTAGAATTATCAATTCAACATGAGCATCTCCCCTATTGCCTACAGCTTACCAGGATATTCCAAGAATAAGCTTATGTATGTGCAGAATAAAATAATTTGACCATGTCTTTCTGTTTTTTTAAGGAGAAATGCTCTGGCAGGCAAAGATAGGCCTGTCAGGGCATTTGAACTATTACACTGTAAGATGTTCAGAGTATCAATGATATCAGTTCAAATCTTGATAAAATTTTTGAAGGTCTGACCGGCCATAATGGGAAAGCCAAAGAGTTGACTTCTGGCTATAGGGTTGGGTATCCAGAATTCAAAAAATCATGTGGACTATCCCTGTTTTTCAGCATGCTTCAAATTCAAATTTTATACATAGAATGTCAGACGACCTATAAGTTGAAAAAAAACTATCATGATTTGTAAAATATCGAATTGAGGCCTTTTTTTTCAAGGCAGGAATGCAACAATCATTATTAAAGGAGGACATCATGAGAATATCAAATGCAATCAACACATTTCTTGATTATCAAAAAATGAATTCAAAAAAAACACTATTAAAAATTACCGACTTTTTTTGACCGGTTTCAAAA
>JAHJLN010000371.1 GCA_018821715.1 Pseudomonadota bacterium
GTTGTACCGTGAAATTTTAGAGTTAATTTTTTCAGAATATGACAGGTACAAGCCTGATGCTGCAACAAATAAAACGCCGGAGCAAAAGCTCAAAGCATTTATCACCTCATTTTGTATTATGCTTTACAAAGGGGATGCGTTTGAGTCGGATCTGACCACCATATTTGTTTCCGAGATGACAAAACCGTCTCCTTTTCTTGCAGAACTGGTGGACAAGTATAACCGGCCAAGGGTAGAAAAACATCTTGGCATGATCCGGAATATTCTTGGAAAAGAGGCTTCTGACGGCATGGTCAGGGATTGCCTGGTCTCTGTTTCCGGTCAGCTTTTATACTACAGTTTTGCCTGGCCGGTCTTTTCAAGGCTGTTCCCTGAGTATTCAACCGGAGCTGCATATGAAAAATGGGCGGATCATGTATATACATTTTCCATGGGCGGAATTAAGGCCTTAAAACAACAACTCACCGGAAAAAAAGGAGAAGCATCATGAAGAATACTTTGTCTGCGGACACATTGATAAAAACAGCCCAAACAACAACCGGGCTGAAAGATTTCGGCAGGGACACATGGAAACAAGGACTGGATGCCTTTATCTATTCTTTGAATACTGATCTGAATATGACGGATATGACAGCAGGCTATTTTACGGGCGTGATCACCCAGCTTCTGGCCAATCGCCTTGAGGTTACCCAACTTATTGAAAATCATCCCCAAATTCTGGAAGAAAAAATCGAGCAGCCGATTATCATTACAGGTCTTCCCCGGACCGGCACAAGTTTGTTGCAAATTCTTTTGTCCCTTGACCCAACGACCCGTTTTATCCGGAACTGGGAATCTTCCATGGCCATATGCCCACCGCCGGAACTGGTTCACAGTTCTACCGACCCTCGTATCCAGGCGTATCATCTGGCCATGGAAGGTTTTTTCGGGGTAATGCCGAAGCTTCGCGGGATCAACGGCATCAATTTCATGGCAGGCGGACCAGCCGAATGCCAGAATCTTATGGCCCATGAATTTATTCATTTCGGGTATAGCGCAGGGTCAAGCCTGTTTTCATATGGGGAATGGCTGTCAGAATGCAATATGGCCCATGCCTACCAATACCACAAAAAGCTGCTCCAGGTTCTGCAGTGGAAGATGCCCGATGAAAAATGGGTTTTAAAAGCCCCCATGCATCTGTTTGGACTGGATCATCTGCTTGAAACCTATCCCGATGCAAGAGTGGTGTTTACCCATCGTGATCCAATAAAAGCCATGAGTTCAGGTGCCAGCATGGTATATCACTGGACCCTTTTTTCAACACAGCAGGCAGACACAGCCGCCATTGGGAAATGGTGGCCGAAGATCTGGGCAAAAGGTATGGAAAGAGCCTTAAAGGTCAGGGATAATTTTAATCCGACACAATTTTTTGATTTGTATCACAAAAATTTTTCTCAAGATCCTATAGGTGCGGTTCACGAAATCTATGACCATTTCAATCTTTGTGTTGGAAAAGGACACTTAAGGCGGATGCAGGCATGGTTAAGAGACAATCCCCGGTCAAGATTTGGAAATCATGACCATACGCCGGCGCAATTTGAATTAAATCCGAAAAAGGTGAAAGAACAGTTTCAATTTTACTGCGACCGATTCGATGTGTAATAAAATTAAACCTGATTCGGATAAGTTCAATAGTCATGACAATAAAATCATTGATTAAAACTTGTCTTGAAGATACTATATTGATGATTCAATTCTTGAACAGGGTTCAACTATTTTTCTAACAATTTTTAATGAAAGGGGGAATAGATTATGGAAGCACGGGAAATCAGAAAAGATGAACTTGATAAATTGATTGAATTCTATCAACTGCACCTTTTTGATGTTAAAGATGATCCCCTGGCAGAACCAGAGGTTGTTGACCGGATTTGGAACAAGATTCAAAACAGTGAAAATTTTGCGGTTTTGGGTGTGTTTGACAAAGATACACTCATGGCTTCCTGCTCTATTATTATTGTTCCCAACTTGACCCGGGGATGCCGCCCCTATGCCCTGATCGAAAATATCGCCACTCACAGGAAATATCGAAGAAAAGGCTATGGCAAAGCCAACCTGCTGTATGCCGCGAAATATGCAGAAGAAAAAGGCTGTTATAAAGCCATGTTCATGACCGGGCATCTGAATCCAAAAGTTGAGAAATTCTGCAATGCCGCCGGGTTTGAAGGTGGAGAAAAAATGGCCTATATTAAACGGTGGGACTATTAAATCAACAAATAGTTCTATAGGATGGATTTGACCATATCCATGATTTCTGAAGTTTCAAAACCATTCAGGTTGATGGCACCCGACCGGCAGGATGCCACACAGAGTCCGCATCCCTTACACAAGGTATGCTGGATCTGGGCTTTTTTAGTTCTAAAATTAAACATGGGAGCATAATAAGGACAAATCGAAACGCAGATACCACACTTGCTGCAATAGGCGGGATTGACATAGGCAACGGTTCCCTGCAATGATACAGATTTTTTTGATAATATTGTCACAGCCCTTGCCGCGGCTGCCTGGGCCTGGGCAATGGATTCACCAACGGTCTTTGGCCCGTGGGCCAGGCCGCATAAAAACATACCGTCTGTTGCAAAATCATTGGGTCTAAGTTTAACATGGGCTTCTGCAAAAAAATGATCTGCATTTTGCGAAAGTTTGAATAATTTTGCCAGGGGATTTTTTTCAGGGGCAGTGACTGCAGCGGCAAGTACCAGAAGATCGGTTTCAATGATCATTTCCCGCCGAAATACAATATCAGTGAATTCAAGGGTTATCATACCATTGTTTTGGGTCACGTTAAGCCGCTTGTTATGATTGTACCGGATAAAATGAATCCCCATCTGTCTGGCAGTCCGATACAGGTTTTCCCTCATTCCATAGGAACGGATATCCCGGTACAGGATATAGATTTCTTTTTTTGGGTCCATCTCTTTGAATAAAATGGCGTTTTTAATGGATTGGGTACAGCAAATCTTGGAGCAATAGGGGTGTTGGTCGTTGCGCGATCCCACGCACTGGATAAAGGCAATGGTTTTATGAGATTCAAAATTCATGTTTTTAGTGAACGCCTCTTCCAGCTCGAGGCTGGTCATCACCCGGCTGCTCTTGCCGTACAGATGTTCAGTGGGCAGATATTGGGATGCACCGGATGCAATAATGACCACCCCGTGGTCAAGTACCCTTTTCTGGCCGTTGGAACAAATGGTTGTCCTGAAATTGCCGACAGCGCCTTCCACTTCCAGGATTTCGGCATTCAACCAGTATAAAATCTGGGTTTCATCATTGACATCCTCCATAAGCTGGTCAAAATATGTCTTGATAAATTCGCCTTTCCAGGTTTTGTAAAGTTTTTTGGTTTGCCCGCCCAAATGCCCTGATTTTTCAATGATATAAGTCACATATCCCTGCTGAGACAGCGTCTTTGCCGCTTCCAGTCCTGCAACACCGCCGCCGACAATCAGAGCCTGCTGGTTGACGGTCATTTTCGGTTCTGCAAGAGGCTTTGACAGCATTGCTTTTGCCGCAGCCATTTTTACCAGGTCTTTTGCTTTGGCTGTTGCCAGGGACATGTCTGACTGATGGACCCAGGAGCACTGGTTCCTTATATTTGCCATCTCAAATAAGTACTTATTCAGCCCTGCCTTGGCCACTGTATTCTGGAAAAGCGGTTCATGGGTCTTCGGGGTGCAGGCTGCCACGACCACGCGATTGAGTCTCTGGTCCTTGATGGTCTGGGCCATCTCGTCCTGGGTGTCCTGGGAACAGGAAAACAGGTTCTGCTGGGCAAAAACCACATAGGGCAGTGTTCTGGCGTACTCCACCACTGCCGGTACATCGACATAAGCTGCGATATTGGTGCCGCAGCAACAGACAAAGACGCCTGTTCTGGGGGCTTCACCCCGAATATCTGTTTCTGAGACGACTTCAAGGGTTTTGGTATTGTTCCACCTGGATTCCGACAGCAGGCATCCCACCATCCCCGAGGCCGCGCTGGCATCAATAACAGATGTGGGAATGGTTTTCGGGCTTTGAAAGGCACCACAGACATAAACGCCGGGTCTCGAGGTTTGTACCGGTAAAAAACTTGTGGTCTGGGCAAATCCATACGCATTGACCTCAATGTCAAGGTCACGGGCAAGTAATGTTGATTTTTCCGGAATCATTAACCCCACAGACAGGACCACCATATCAAAGGCTTCTTCCATTGTCTGCCCAAAGGCATCAATATAGCGAAGCACATGGTTCCCATCGGTATTGATTGGTTCAATTGAGGTGATCTTGGATTTAATGAACCTGACACCAAGGTCATTTCTGGCATAATTATAATACCGCTCCAGATCTTTTCCATAGGTTCGTATATCAATATAAAATATGGCGGCATCCAGGGTTTTTATATGGTCTTTGGCCATGATGGCCCCTTTAATGGAATTGGTACAGCACACTCCGGAACAATATCCGTGGGCCCCGATATGTTCATCCCTTGACCCGATGCAATTGAGCCATGCAATTTTTTTGGGTACTTTGTCGTCATGGGGTCGCACCAGATGCCCGGCATAGGGGCCGGATGCTGATACAAGCCGCTCAAACTCAAGGCTTGTGACAATATTTTTCGACTTTTTATACCCGTATGTATCCCATTTTCCCGGATCATAGGCCTGACTTCCCAGTGTCAGGATGACGGCACCGACATGAAGTCTGGCCTGGGTGGCCGGTTCTTCAAAATCAATTGCACCGGTAGGGCAGATTTTTTCGCAGAGTTTGCACCGTTTTTTTAAGATATAAAGGCACTGGTCCGGATCAATGCTGTATTTTAAAGGTACTGCCTGGGGATAGTCGATATAGATGGCTTTTCGCTGGCTGAGGCCCTCATCATAGGCATTGGCTACTTTTTTCGGGCATTTTTCAGCACAAAGACCGCAGGAAATGCATTTTTCCATGGACACCCGCCGAGGGTGCCGGGTAAGCGTAGCGGTAAAATCACCGGCTTGACCTTCCAGTTGCGTGAGTTCCGATAAGGTTAAAAGTTCGATATTGATGTTCCGGCCGACCTCGACCAGTTTGGGAGAGATAATTCACATGGCACAGTCATTGGTCGGGAAGGTCTTGTTCAGCTTGGACATCATACCGCCGATGGAAGGAGAACTGTCGGCCAGATAGACATAAAATCCGGAATTTGCAAGATCAATGGCTGCCTGCATTCCGCTGATCCCGCCTCCGACGACAAGTACCGACCCTATGATTTTTTCCGACATATGATATCTCCTGTTATTTTTCTTTGGTGTCATCCTCTGATGATAAATATGATTCCAAAGAGGCAATATTGATTTGATTGATTTCAATTCCCAGGATGGTTGAATCAATGCCCATGGCCAATCCCAAAAGTTGAGGATATAAAACCGGTCCCAGGGTTTTCCAGTTCGTATCCTCAGCTGCCAGACGTGACTGAACCGTATCAAACTGCAAAAATGAATAGGGGCAGGCCACGGTTATAAAATGAGCACCTGCCTGTTTTGCATTGGACAGTTTTTTTTCCATGATGCTTTGTGATACTGCATCGTTAATTCCTAACAGGGGTGCACCACAACACTCGGACTTTTTTGACCAGTCAATGCTTTTGGCACCGGTCAGGTTCACCAGGTCATCAAAGAGTGTGGGTGCGGCAGGAATGTCAAATTTTGTGACGCCGGCCGGGCGAAGGGCATGACATCCAACACTTGCAGCAATTTTGAGTTTTTTAAATTTTACTTTTACATGGGTTTTTAATGTTGAAAGCCCGATATCCTCATGAAGCACGGACAAAAAATGTTTGATAACGATTGTACCCCTGAAAACAAGATCTTCTTTTGCAAGCACTGCATTGACGTTTTCAAGAATGTCTTGATTCTGTTTTAAATGAAACTCGGCCATTTTTAAACTGCCGTAACAGCATTTGCACAGCACCAGGAGATCTTTTTTCGCCTGCTCACAAAGCGCCATGTTTCTTGCAGCAGAGACCAGGAAAACAAATTCATCAATATTTCTCATGGGATAGCCGCAGCACATAAATTCATCTATGCCGAAAAGGCCGACATCCAGTTTTTTTAAAACAGCCTTTGCTGCAGCTTCATATTGGGGAACCCGTGCAGGGATATTACATCCTAGAAAAAGTGCATAATTCATCAGTCAATATCCTGAAGGTTTTTAAAGGTTTTGTTTTTTAATTGAAAAAGAATATCACAGACCGTCACATTTTGCGGGCAGTTTTCCTGGCATTGATAGCAGCTCAGGCAGTTCCAGAGCATGGCTGAACCCTGGGCCATGTCCACAAGACCAAGGCCTAAACTGTACATGATCTGATGGGGCAAAAGGGTGAGCTCTTCTTCCGGTGTTTTAAAGCATGCGACCACAGGACAGATGGTGGAACAGTTCTGACATCCAAAACAGTGTGAAAATGTATCAACCAGGGGAAGATCAATGGTGAAATTCACACCGTCAGCCCGTGCGTTAATTTTTAAGGGCTTGGTTTTCTCCGGAATCGATATGGTTTTTTTAAACGCAGCTGCAAGGGGTTCGGCGTAAACCTCTTTTTCGATATTGCCGGGGTTCAGTCCACGGACAAAGGAAAAGGTGGAAAGTATAAAAGGAACATCAGGGCTCTGCTGGATAAAGTTTTCCCTTACATTGCGCCACAATGATTTTAGATTGATTCCGGAAGGACAGACCACAGTGCACCGGTCACAATTGGTGCAGATGTAAAGTCCCTGGTAAAGCGCTTTTAATTCTTTGGCAGTCAGCTGTTTCTTCCCAACCGCTTTTTTGAGAACCTGCATTTTTTCCGATGGCAGGATATAGTCGTTTTTAATGGATTCATACATCATCCCCGCAGAACAGTTTAAATTACATGTGCTGCAGTGGGTGCAGGCATCCAGTTCCATGAGCTGTTTTGTCAAAAGATTTCTATCTTTTGGGCCATGTTTTTTTTCAACAGCATTGGTCATAAGGCTTACGGGGGTTGCAATCATGTGAAACATCTTGCTGAACGGTACCAGGGCCAGGCCTGTAAAACAGGCGAGGATATGAACATAATAAAAAAAGGTAACAGCGTTGAACTTGTCCAGGAACAAGGCAAAAGGCGATATGATCTTTGCCACGGCATATCCCATAAACGCAGACGTATTCGGGCTATGGCAGTCTACGCAGCTGGTTTCATGCAGTTGAAAACCCTGATCCAGAACATCTTGTTCAAAAGGAGGCTTTACCCGGGCAGAGACAAGGGCAAAGTCTTTGACCCAATAGGTTTCAAGGGCAAGGGTGTCTTCATCTTCATACTCAAGGCCTGCATAGTCTTCAACCATGGTGCTAAATTCGGAGACAGAGGTCATTTTCACGCCTTCCAGTATAATCCCCGACAAAATGATGAAGAAAATGAGAAGGATGGCAATAAAATCTGCACGGGCGTTCTTCAACCGGGCAGGAATTTGAATATATCTTCTGTAGACCGCAATGCCGACACCGGCTAATACCATGAATCCGAAAAGATTTCTTAAGAAAAAAAACGGGTTCACAGTGGGATAATACCAGGGAAAAATTTGTTCAATAAAAACTTTATCCAAGGCATGCATGAACAATAATGCCATGAATCCTGAAAAAATAAGAAAGTGCATGGCCCAGCGAAGCAGGCTGGTTTTTAAAATACGCCCCTGGAACAGGACATCAATGAAAAAGGATTGAAAAAGGCCGATGATGTTGTGGCTGAATACAGTTGCGGCAACCCCCTTGATCAGGCTTGAAAAACGATGGAAAAAAGAGGGAGACGGTTGATTTGCGACAGATTTTTTTGTCCAGTCAATTACTTTATAACACGTCCCGACAATGCAGATGGAAACAGAAGCGTAAAAAAGTATATCAAATATCATAAAGCCAGCCCCAATGATAAACAAAAATAGCTACTATAAGAATTCAAAACATTGCGAAGACCCGGTTTTTTCAGGTAATCGGCAATTATTCAATTGCCGCAGGTTCAGTCGGATAAGAAGTTCAACACTGATTTTAATTCATTATTTGAATATCAATAAGCGTTTGAATTAAATACCGATCTTCATATGAAAAATCTTTAACACAAAAGAGGAAAAGTTAAAAGGTGAATTTTATTTTTCACATACAACCTCATTGTAAAAAAGAAGCCGGATAAAAGATAACTTCTTGCTTATATGCGAAAATTTTTATAATTAATCTATTCAAAATGCATTGAAATTCTTTAAGAAAAAGGAAGACTGCATGAAAACATTTTTTAATCTCATCCAGGAAATCCAGAAAGAGGGGAAATGCAATCTGTGCGGAGGGTGTGTAACGTTCTGCTCTGCCATAAACCATGAAGCACTCGGCGTGGACAGTGATGGATGGCCGTATTTTAAAGCCATTGATAAGTGCATTGAATGCGGCCTGTGTTATAGTATCTGTTCCCAAACCAATGAACTTGATAATGAGATTAAAAAAGATGCTCAGTGGAAGGAACCCTTTGGAAAAGTTATTGAAATCTCTGTGGCCCGGGCAAAAGATGAAAGCCTGCGGGACATGGGTACGGACGGAGCAATTGTTTCAGCCATTCTGATCCATCTGTTTGATACACAAAGAATTGACGGGGCAATTGTTTCAAAAAATACCCGGTACGGCAGGGTTTCGTTTCTTGCAAAATCAAAAGAGGATATTTTTGCCTCAACAGGGATACATTTTACGAAATCCCATGGAATGGTTGATTTTGCCCATGATTATTCAACCTTTTCCCCATCAACCAGTGAGCTTAAAGAACTCAAAAATCATTCCCTTGAAAGAGTTGCCTTTGTCGGCGTACCTTGTCAGATAAATACCATCAGAAAAATGCAGGCGCTTGATCTTGTACCCTCGGAAATCATAAAGTATTGTTTCGGGATCTTTTGTTCAGGCAATTATTATTTCAGTGAGCGCTTTTTAAACCTGTTGGAGGAAAAATATGGTTTTAGCTGCAAAGAAGTGAAAAAGATCAATGTCAAGGAGGCGTTTATCATTTCTTTATTTTCAGGAGAGCAGGTTTTAATTCCCCTGCATGAGCTGGATAGGGTCAAGCGTCTTGCCTGTGATTTTTGTGATGATTTTTCAGCAGGATATGCAGATATTTCCTTTGGGGGAACAGGGGCACCATCCGGATGGACAACTGCCATCACAAGAACTCAAATTGGAAAAGCGGTTTTCAATGATGCCCTGAAAAACAAGCTTGAAACTTACAGGGTCGACGACAACCCCCAATATATCACCCTGGCGGAAAAAAAAATTAAAATCATGTCTGAGTTAAAAAAACAAAGAGCAGACTATAGTAAAACAAGCCTTGAAAATGCCGGTATCAAGGTGATTGGCTGATCTATCTTTAAATTTGTTTTACATCATCTGCTTTCTTTTGTTAAGATAATTTTTGTTAATGCAGTTTACTTTGAACAGCATATGGGTTGGGGGTATACCATGAAATCCATTCAGGCAGAATTTGAAAAAGCGTTAAAAAAAATTACGATTAAAAAGGACGTCAAAGAAGAAGATTGGGCGAATGTCTGTAAAAAATTTAATGATGATGTTTCCCGTATCTGCGATGTCTCGGATCTGGAAGACTATACCGGCCTTTTTGAGTGCTTTGATGATGACAACACACGATTTTTTTATCTGGTTAAAGAAGATACAAATTTATACCGGATGAAGCATAAACATTTCTTTGATAATCTCGGTCTCAAATAGAAATATTTTTTTTCAAAGAATGATATTCAAGAAAAAATCAGGATAGATAAGCATAACGACTTGCAATACCAACGCCTTTTTGGAGGATTAATGATTAAATCCATGAATATTGCCTGGTGGGTTCAGCGATGGGCTGAACTGACACCGGACAAGCCTGCGATTCTATTTGAAGATCAAACCATTTCTTATAAAGCGCTTTGCAGACGGGCAGACCGGACAAGCTGCTGGCTTCAATCCATTGGAATTGAAAAAGGGGATCGGGTGGCCGTGATGCTCAATAATTGCCCTGAATTTCTCGATCTGTTTTTAGCGTGCTCAAGGCTTGGCGCTATTTTTGTTCCTATAAATTTCAGAATTACATCGGTTGAACTGGATTATTTTATTACAAATTGCCGTCCCAGACTTTTTATTCATGGAGATGGATTTGCCGATGTGGTCAATGCCCTCGCCCTTGAAAGCTATCTGCCGCCCATGATGATTGCGGTTGTAGGGCAGGCACAGTTCAACACACGGGTGTTTGATTATGTCGAACAAACCCAAAAGTTTGATGGGAAACGCGCCTTTTTGACAAGGTCTCTTGGACCTGCCGATCCTGAAGAACCCCAGGTCATCATGTATACCTCCGGCACAACCGGCCAGCCCAAGGGGGCGGTCCTGTCCCATAGGAAAACTTTTTTTAACTGTCTGAATGCAGATATTTTTTTCAAGCTTCATTCCAGTGATATCATGCTGATTTTTTTGCCTTTATTTCATTCGGGCGGCCTGTTTATCCAGGCAGCCCCGATTTTTTATAAAGGGGCAACCATTGTCCTTCACAGGAAATTCGATCCTCTCATGGTTTACAAGGATATTGAAAAATATCGGGTCACTAAATTTTTAGGGGTTCCCACAGTATACAGAGAATTGTTAAAAGTGGATGTGCAAAACAGAAGGGATATTTCTTCTTTAAGGGTCTGTGCAGGGGGCGGTGAAAAACTCACTGAAGACCTGATAAAAAAATGTGCCCAGGCTGGACTTGCGTTCCGCCAGATCATGGGACAGACAGAAACATCCATCCTGTTATGGGCATCTGAAAAAGACCCTCTGAAAAAACCGGGGACTGTTGGCCGGCCGGTGTTTCATGCAGAAGTCTGTATCCTGGATGACCGGGGAAAAGTGGCAGCGCCGGGTGAAATAGGGGAGATCGTTGTCCGGGGGTCCATCATGATGAAGGAGTATTGGCAGGACCCTGTAAAAACCGAAGAGACCATTAAAAACGGTTATCTCCACACAGGTGACTTGGCCCGCATGGATGAGGACGGATTTTTCTACCTTGTGGGAAGAGCTGGGGATATGTATATTTCAGGAGGGGAAAATGTCTATCCGGCAGAAGTGGAAAAGGTCTTGAAGCTGCACCCGGATATTGAGGATGTAGCAGTGGTCGGAATGCCGGATGAGATCTGGGGTGAAACAGGGTATGCCTTTGTCATCCCGTCACCGGGTGCATCCTTGACCCCGGCAGATGTTATTGTCATGTGCCACGGAAAGCTTGCAAAATACAAATGGCCTAAAAAGGTGATCTTTAAAACCGAATTCCCCCGTACCTCACTTGGCAAGGTAAGGAAAACCGGGCTTTCTTAGCTTTTCAACGTAAACCGCCATTTGCAGAACAGGTGATCCGGGTGTGGGTCCGGCGGTGCAAACACGCAGTCAACTTTAATTTGTTTGTCAACCTGTTTGGCAAAACTTTCAAATTCCTGCATGTGCATGTACTTGCAGACATATTCATCCTGGCCGCGTTTGAGACGGGCTTCCTGGGTGGGGCAGGACGGCACGGTAATGATCACTTCATCTTTTTTTTCTTCAATGTCATACCCTACAAGAATACACCAGGGGAACAATTTGAGTGCCTGGACAAATCCTGCAAGTCCTTTTTTGCTAATATTGAATTTTTCCATAAGATCTTTGGCAGCATAACCTGCTACTTTGTCCCAGACCAGCTCATTGATTTTTTCTGCTGTTGGTTGATCAAATTTTTCAGTGATTTTGATAAACCAGAAGGCATCCATGACCCTGTAGTTCCATAAAAGAAACTCAATATAGGTTTGAAGCTCTTTTTTGTTCATTTTTTCAAAAATATCTAAATTCATGGGAGATCCTTATTTTTTCAAAATTGATACCATTGTTAACTGATCTTGACAACCTTGTGTTTTAATTTTTGTGACAATCGAGAAATTAAAATTCCTTTGAAACTATGGTAAAAAAAAAGAATCTGTAGTATTCGGATGATGTAAAGGCAGTCCTTAAAGGGTATGGATGAACAAAAAGAAACAATACTAGATTTTTGGCTGGGAGCAATATGGTTTCGATGCATGCACGGATTCTGGTTGTAGATGATGATGAAGCCATTCGGGATGCCTTAAGGGAGATCCTTGAGGATGATTATGATGTTGTCTGTGTTGACAGTGGGTTCAAAGCAGTTAATGCGGTGAAAAACCAGGTGTTTGATCTTATTTTTCTGGATATAGTCATGCCTGAAATGGATGGGATTGAAACCTTGAAGCGGATTAAAGCCCATGATAAAAACCTGGATATCATCATGATTTCTGCTGTGGATCGCGCCCAGGAAGCCACGAATTCCATTAAGCACGGCGCCTAT
This sequence comes from Pseudomonadota bacterium, assembly GCA_018821715.1. GTDB lineage: Bacteria > Desulfobacterota > Desulfobacteria > Desulfobacterales > Desulfobacteraceae > Desulfobacula. The sequence continues at coordinate 12,401 of JAHJLN010000371.1, forward strand.
GATTATATTACAAAGCCATTTGATCATGAAATCATATTGAACCGGCTGGAAAAGGTTCTGTTAAAACGCAACCTTTTAAAAGAAGTCAGCTTTCACAGGTCCCAGGCAGCTTCTGAGTCCGGGCAGACCCAGATCATCAGTCAGTCAAAAAATATGACAGCTGTTTTTGATCGGGTTGCAAAAGTGGCTGAAACATCGAGCAATGTACTGATCACAGGCGAGAGCGGGACTGGAAAGGAATTGATCGCAAGGGCATTACACAACGAAAGTCTTCGAAAAGATAAGCCTTTTGTTGCCATTAATTGTGCAGCCATACCCGCAGAACTCATGGAAGCAGAATTGTTCGGTCATGAAAAAGGCGCTTTTACAGGAGCGCATAAACAAACCATTGGTAAATTTGAATTTGCCCACCAGGGCACGCTGTTCCTGGATGAAATTTCCTGTTTAAAATCCGAGTTCCAGGCAAAACTGTTAAGATTTATCCAGGAACGGGAATTTACAAGGGTGGGCAGTCATCGCACCATTAAGGTGGACGTTAGAATCGTCGTTGCCACCAACACCAGTCTGGATGATATGGTGAAAGAAGGTACATTCAGAGATGATCTGTATTTTAGGCTCAATGTGGTTCCGATATTACTGCCGCCCCTTCGGACCCGTAAAGGGGATGTTCCGCTTCTTGCAGATTTTTTTCTGGACAGGTTTAACCGTCAGATGAACAAAAACATAAAAGGGTTTACCCCGGATGCCATTGCCGTACTGGATACCTATCCCTGGCCCGGGAATATTCGTGAACTGGAAAATCTTATCGAACGGATGGTGGTGTTGGGAGCAGAAAATCAATTTATTGATGAAAAAGACCTTCCGTTTGACCTTTTATTTCATAAAGAGTCTGAAAAAGGGGTGCAAAAAGGGGCCAGTGAAAATAAGGGTTTGATCCAGGCCCGGCAGTCTTTCGAACGTCTCTACATTCTGCGGGCCCTTCAGAACTGCCGGTGGAATCAGACCTGGGCTGCAAATCTTCTTGGTATCCACAGAAATACCCTTATTCAGAAAATGAAAAGTTTGAATCTTACCCGGGAACGGAATGATTTCTAATGAGGGCTTTCCGGCAGGCTGACTGAAAAACAGCAGCCATCACCTTCCCGGCTCGTAGCTTCTATCTGCCCCTTATGTTCCGAGATCACCTTATGGGTGATGGCAAGCCCAAGTCCTGTTCCCTTGGCCTTGGTGGTAAAAAAAGGATTAAAAATATTCTGGGCAAGTTCTGGTGAAAATCCATAGCCGGTATCCCTGAAATCGATAACAACCATAGCGTTTTTACAGGATGCGTGAACGAAAACTGTTCCGCCGTCAGGCATTGCCTGGGCGCTATTTTGCATCAGGTTTATAAATACTTTTTCAAGCTGGTCTGCATCTGCCATGACCCTGGGCAGACCATTGGGGATATCCCATTGGCAGTCAATTTTACTGGCGATGAAATTTGCTTCCAGCAATTCAATGCTTTGAATCAGCAACTCCCTGATATCCGTCAGTTTGAAATTGTATTTCGGCAGCCTGGACAACTCCAGGAGTTCTTCAATGAGCGCGTTGAGCCGGTTGATTTCTCTGGGAACGGTTCTTTGAAACTTTTCAAGAAAACCGGGTTTTTCAATTTTCCCCGGTAAAAGTGCCACATAGGTTTTGATGGCGGAAAGGGGATTGCGGATTTCATGTGCCATGCCGGCAGCCAGGGTTCCCAGGTCAGAAAGCCGTTGAGACTGACGGATTTGCGCCTCAAGTTTTTTTAGGGCTGTGATATCGTTGAGGTTGAAGATGATCTGTCTGGGGGTTTTTTTATCGGATTCAAGAATACCTGCGCCTGTCAGGATCACCCGGGTTTGTTCCCCTTTTTGCAGATGGATCTCGCGCTGGTTGCTGCCTGAAGGATTTTCAAGGGATTGTCGTATGTAATCGGCAAAGGGCACATCTTTATTAAAAAGTTCCAGAACATGGCAGCCTTTTACAACCTGGTCGCAGGGGATATCCAAAATAGCATGGGCAGCCGGGTTAACAGCGGTAATAATTCCGTCCATATCAACGGCCAGAAGGCCGTCATTCATGGTGGCCAGTATTTTTTCAGCATATTGCTGCAATTGTTTGATTTCTTTTACCTGGTTTTCCAATTGCTGTTTTTGAGCTAGAATTTCTTTGATCATAAAGGAAAAATTGGCAGCCAGAATTTCGACTTCATCACGGGTATGAATGGATATTTTTTGTTGTAAATTTCCCTGGGCAGCTTCAATGGTGGCGTTGACCAAAGTTTCCAGGGGCCGGGTGACCCGCTGGGCAGCCCAGTTGGAAATAAGGATGCCAACGGCAAGGGCCACAGATCCCAGGATAAGGATACTCCATCGGGTCTGGCGGATCTGTTGATACATCAGTTCAAGGGATAAGCAGACCCGTATGGTTCCCCAACGGTCCTGTGACCCGGGAAGAAAAACAGGTACAGCCACATCCATGACCGGGATGCTGGACAATTCAGGAACATGGACGGTAATCCTGAATTCTTTAACCTCAACAGCAGTTAAGCTGGCAGCGTCAGTGAGAATTTTGTTCTGCAGGTCAGGTCTCCTGCTGTATCCGGCAACCCTTCCCTCCTTGTCATGAATAATCACATAAAGAATATCAGGGTTGTTGACCGCCTGGTTTGCCAGTTTTTCCAGGGCAACATAGTTATAAGTGATCAAATGATCAACAGATATGGCGGCAAGATTTTCTGCAATGGCCAGTCCCTGTTTCTCAATCCTGCCCCGGATGGTTTGGGTTTGAAGTGTTCCCAGGACCAGGGCCAGGGTGGTCAGCAAAATCATGAGCATTAGTGAGGTGATAAGGATAAAGCGATAGCGCAAAGAAACAAATCCGGATTTGTTCAATTGCTTTTCCTTGTCAGGGGGCACTCTATTATGGTTTTTTTCCTGGTCCAAGCTGTTCCTTTGCAGCGATTCAGTCCCTTTGGGGGGATTTGTCCAGCCATATCTGGTTGAGCGGCATGGTATGGGCTCCCAGGGCACTTACCGTCACGGATTTAACATAGGGTTGATACACCCGGTCCACACTCATATAAAAAAGCGGAATCAGGGGGGCTGAATCCATGATGACGGTTTCAATTTTCTGGTACACCTTTGCCCGGTCAACCGGGTCTACAATTCCCCTTGCCGTCAGCAGCATCTGATCCACTGTTTTATCTTGAAACTTCATGAAATTGGTGGGTGATTCAGAGGCAAAAAGGGAATATAAAAAACTGTCCGGGTCAGGCATGTCTGCAAACCAGGCATACCGGTAAATCTGGACAGCATCTGATCTTAAGTAGGCTTCAAATTTTTTCCAGTCCGTAATATATTTTGCCCTGACCTTTATGCCGATTTTGGCCCAGAATGCTTTGATCATGGTCATTTCTTCTTCCACAAGCGGGGTTTGAATGGTTGATACAATTTCAAGTTCCGGCAGATCCTTAATGGGTTTGTCAAAGGATTGGTTCAAATACTTACGGGCAAGATCCGGGTTGTTGTCCTCCATCTTGTTCAAGGGTGTATATCCCGGCATGCCCGGGGGTAAAACGGTTCTTGCAATTTCAAACCGGCCTTTATAAACCTGGTTGACAAATGTATTGCGATCAACAGCAATGGAAAGGGCTTTTCGAAGGTCAGGGTTTGAAAGATGGGGATGGGCAAGGTTCATGCCGTAAAAAAAAAGGCTTAAAGAAGGCCTGTGAAACCATTGGAGCCCTTTTATATTGGTCAGTTTTTCCCTTCGATCCCCGTAGACAGCCATTTCTTCAATATTACCATTCTTAAAATCATCCAGCACCAGGGGATCCTGTCCTCCAGGGTAGATTTTGTAATGAATTCCATCCAGAAAGGCAGGTCCGTCATAATACTCATTAAACCGCTCAAGAGTGACGGATTTGTCCTCATCCCAGGCCACAAACCGGAAAGGACCGGTTCCTACGGGATGTTTTCCAAAATCATCCCCCAGCCGGCGCACTTCTTTTTTGGAGACAATGGCAGCCTGGTACATGCCCAGGGCGGTTAAAAAAGGGATATGGGGGTCTTGAAGAAAAACCTTAAAAATATGGTCATTTTCAATCTCTAACCCTGGTACTGTTTCCAGGGTTCCGGCTCGGTATTCCGTTGCTCCGGCAATTTTAAGCAGGTGGGGCAGTACGGCAGAAGCAGGCCTGGCCCTCAAGAGTCTTTTTATGGAAAAAATCACATCTTCTGAAGTGACAGGGTCAAGATTATGAAACCGGGCGTTTTTTCTCAGGATAAACCGAAAGACCTTTCCCTCTTCTTTTACCTGCCATGTTTCAGCCAGGGCAGGCAGTATTGAGAGATAGGGATCAAACCGGACAAGCCCGTCAAAAATCTGATGGACAAGGGCAATTCCATAAATGTCTTGAACATAGGCAGGATCAAGGGTGACAGGATTGCTCCGTAAAGGTGCCCGGTAAATGCCGCCCTGGATGGGGACAGGTTGGGACCCAGCCTTTTGAGATGTTTTATTTTCTTCCTGGTTTGAACACCCTGGCAGGAAAATCAGGTTAAGGAGAAACAGACTAGTGAAAAAAAGATAAGAGCGCCCTGGAAGCTTCAATTTTTCTCCTTATCCAAAATGGTGTTTAAATTAAGAAAAAATTTACCATATGACAGAGGAGTTTGCAAGTAGCCCAGATTTAATTGGCGTGTTTTTAAGAATCCTGATAAATTGAAATAAAAAAACACGGTAAAAAAGATACCGTGTTTTTAATCTGTTGTAACAACCAGACCTATATTTTTAATATTTTAACCTGGACCGCCGCCGCCGCCAGCCAATACAGGCATTGCATATCCGGCAACCAAAACGCCAATTACAAATAAAGTTATCATTAATTGTTTCATAGTTTTTCTCCTTTTTATCCTGATTGATTAAAAGTACGATACTGCTATCATCATGTCTATGGATAGGTATAGCAAGGGGTGGACCAATTCATTTTTTTATGGCCAATTATTTTATAAGTATTTGAAATAAATAATTTATTTTGAATTATTGGATACAGAGAGCAAGATAAAATTCAAAAAAAATGCACACTTCCATGGGCAGACGGAATCGCCAAAAGGGAAAGGAAAATCACTTTATGTGAATTTTATGAATTTTATGAATTTGTCAGACCCTGCTCTTCACCTTATGCACATAAACATAGGCAGAATGTGTCTATTCGTATGCACTCTTTTTTTTATCTAAATTTCAGGTAGTTATTGACTTTTTCATCATCTTTGGCAAAGGCTGCGCCCATGATGCTGTGCATCTTGATAAAATGCAATGAATTTCCTGCTACCTGAAATCAATTTTTAATGGAATGAATTCAGTTAGTTAAAGATATCTTGGTGCGTGCTGTCGCGTGGCATAATTATTGCCAATTTATTTATTGTGAAAAGTGGATTTTTAGCAATTTCAAACACAGGGGAAAAAAGAAATCTACCAGGCAGTTAGCTTGGGCGGTATTTATCTTGTTGGGGTGAACCAACCAGGGCAATAGCCGGTTAAAGGATTTAATTTTAATGAATATGTCAGCGGATATAAATATAGTGAAAAACTTCATACCAGGACAAAAGTGTGAAAAAAAATATACCGGGCCGGATCATTTTGATTTTCTCAGAGATGATCACTCCAGGCTTTATGATTTTTTACCTATAGGATATGTGGTCCTTGATGAAAACGGAATGATTAAAAGCGCCAATCTGATGGCTGCACAACTGCTGGGTGTGGATAAAAGCCATTTAATTCATAGGGATTTGACGGATTCGATTCACAAGGACGATCACAAAAAAATCAGATTTGATAAAACCAATGGTTCTTATCCTGCTTTTGAGTCTTTTGATATGAGATTTAAAAATCAACAGAATTATTTCTGGGCCAGGGTAACGCTGTTAATTGATGAAGCAGGTTGCCCTGGAAGCAGACAGGTAAAGCTGACATTCCATGATATCAGTCAGTTGAGGCAGGTTGAACACGAAAATGCAAAACTGAAACACAAGCTTCAACAGACGCAGAAGATGGAAGCTATTGGGGAACTATCAAGCGGTATTGCCCATGATTTCAATAATATCCTCCACCCCATCATCGGCAGTCTGGATATGTTGATACAAGATGCAGCCCAGGACAGGAAACTTCAGAAAGCCCTTAAAAATATCCTCACAGGTGCTAACAGGGCCAGCAGCCTGGTGAGACAGATTCTGAGTTTCAGTCATCAAGAAGAGTGTGAAGTCGGTCCTGTAAAAATTCAGTCCATTCTCAGGGAAGTTATAAAATTGAGCCGGTCAACGCTGCCGGAAACCATTAAGATCATCCTGGCCATTGATAATGCGTGTGGGCCGGTCATGGCAGATCCTATCCATATCTATCAAATCGGCATGAATCTTATTACCAATGCCTTTCATGCAATGGGGCAGAATGGCGGGATACTTGACGTCACGTTAAATGAGGTTGACATCACCACGGATATTTCAGGGGGAATGCGTCTGAATCCGGGCAGGTATGCCTGTATCGGTGTTGCTGATACAGGGGCGGGGATAGATGTCTCTATTTTAAATAAAATTTTTGATCCCTATTTTACTACAAAAGAAAAAGGAACAGGACTCGGGCTTCCTGTTATTGCCGCTATTATTAAAAACTATGGCGGGGATATCTGCTTTTCCAGTGACCCGGGCAAGGGAAGTCTTTTCCAGGTCTATCTTCCGCTGGGTCATAGCCATTTGGACACCAGCCAGCCTAAAAATGGCAGGCAAAAGGAATTTTACGGGTGTGAATCCATTCTTTTTGTTGATGATGATCCTTTTATTGTGGATATCCAGAAAGAGACCCTTGAACGATACGGGTACAGTGTCATACCTTGTATCAGCAGTCTCGATGCTTTGAATGAATTTAAAGCCAGGCCCGGCTTTTTTGACATTGTTATCTGCGATATGACACTGCCGGCTATGACAGGGTTGACACTGGCCTTTAAAATTAAACAGATCAAGCCTGATATCCCGGTTATTATCTGTACGGGCTTCAGTGAGGTCATTAACGAAGAAAACTACCATGACATGGGTATTGACGGGTTTCTAATGAAACCGGTCAGCAGTGAAGAAACCCTGGAACTGGTCCGTCATCTTCTGAACAACAAATAAATTTTCAGTAAAAAATTTTTAATTCCACCTGGAACTGCCTTTTACGGCAGTTCCATTTTTTTTAGGAAAGAAATGAACCCGAATCACCGGACTAAAATGAGCCGCAGATCCATGACATTGGTGTTGGTGGCGCCTGTTTTGATTAGATCAAAAATTTGATCAAAAAATGGATATGCATTGTTTTCTTTAAGAAAAAGTTCAGGCCAAAGCCCTGATGCCTCAGCCCTTTGAACCGTGGTATGATCCGCCATAGCACCGGCGGCGTCTGTCGGGCCGTCCGTACCGTCTGTGCCGGCACTGAGTATAACGACATGGGGTGAATCTTTTATCCCAATGGCACAAGCCAGGGCAAATTCCTGGTTTCGGCCGCCTTTTCCAGGTCCTTTGATGGTAACAGTGGTTTCACCGCCGGAAAGGATGCAGGCAGGTCGAGCTACCGGATGACCTGTGGCAAGCACTTCTTTGGCAATGGCAGTATGAACGGCTGCCACATCTATGGTTTCTCCCTGGATCATGGAGGACAGCAAAAAGGTTTTATATCCAAGTTGTTTTGCTTTTTTTTGAGCACTTAAAAGCGCGTTGATATTGCCTGCAATAATAGAATGAAAAACGTTTTCAAATACTGGGCTCTCTTTTTTAGGGGTTTCAGGGATAAGGCCCTGGACCCCTTTTTTAATGTGCTGAACCACGGTTTCAGGCAGACAGTGTTGTATTTTATAAGTCTCAATGATAATGCGGCAGTGTTCAAAGGTTCCAGGATCGGCTACAGCAGGTCCTGAAGCAATAATGTCAAGGTCGTCCCCCACGACATCGGACAGAACAAGACAGATCATCTGGGAGGGGTATGCGGCTTTTGCAAGCAGACCGCCTTTTATCCGGGACAAATGTTTTCTGATGGTATTGATTTCGTGGATAGTAGCACCGCAGTCAAGTAGTACCTGTGTGGTTTTCTGCTTGTCAGAAAGGGTAAGTCCCTGGGCCGGAAGCGTCATCAAGGCAGATCCGCCCCCTGAAATAAGGCAGATGATAAGGGTTTTTTCATCTGCCTGTCGGGCAAGCGCTAAAAGCTTTTCTGCTCCTGCAACACCATTTGCATCCGGCAGCGGGTGACCGGCCTGGACAAGCGTTATTTTTTTAAGTTTTTCAACATGGTCATACTTTACAATGACTATCCCGGCGGTTAAACGGTCCTGCAAAATTTCTTCCATGGCACAGGCCATGGATGCCCCGGCCTTTCCTGCCCCTATGACAATGATTCGTTCGAAATTGTTCAGGTCATAAGATCTGTGGGATACCGTTAGAATATTTTCCTCACGTTTGCAGCATCTGTGCATGCAAAGTTTGGGATCTACGGCTTTAAGCCCAGCTTTAAAAATGTCCATAACATCCTGTCTCATTCTTGGCAGCAACTCGTTCTCAACCATCATGATTCCAGGACTTCTGGATTGACAATATGCGGCAGATGACCTTTCTTGTAGAATTCAATGATATTCATTGCTGCCAGCACAGACATCTGATTCCTGGCTTCTTGAGTCCCAGATCCCACATGGGGGAGGACACAGACATTTTCCATGAACAACAGGGGATTGTCCGGCTGCATGGGCTCAGGGTTTGTCACATCCAGGCCCGCACCCCAGATATCGCCCACCCGGATGGCACAAATCAGATCTTTTTCATGATGGATAGGTCCTCTGGCCGTATTGATAAAAAGGGCCGAAGGTTTCATCCGTTTAAAAGCCCTCTGGTTAAAGATGTCTTTTGTTTCAGGCGTTAATGCGCAATGGACCGACAGCACATCGCTTTGAGAAAGAAGATCTTCAAATTCAACATAGGTTGCATCTAAAAGTTTTTCAGCTGTCTTGCTGGGTGTTCGGTTATGATAAAGGATGTTCATCTCATAGGCATTTTTACAGCGCTGGGCCATTTTGATGCCAATCCGGCCAAGCCCGAAAATCCCCAGGGTTTTATGTTTTAATTCAATCCCAAGGTTTCCAGTAGGATTGAAATATCCCCACTGGCCGTTGATAATGGTTTTATGCAGAAAAAACATTTTTCTTGCCACGGCTATCATCAGGCCGAAAGCTATGTCTGCCGTTGCTTCGCTCATGGCATCAGGCGTAAATCCAATTGGAATGCCAAGGCGTGTGGCAGATGCAATGTCAATATTATCATACCCCACGGCAAACTGGGAAATGATGTCAAGGTGGCTGCATTCATTAAAAAAGTGCGAATCAATCTTGTCGGTCAGGGTACACAGCAGGGCATCATGGGTTTTTGCCTGTTTAATCAGTTCATCCTGTGTCATGGGCTTTTCTTTTTCCCAGAATGTAAGGTGAAAATTTTCTTGTTCAAGAAGCCTGATGCCTGTCTCTGGGTAACGCCTGGTTACCAGTATTTTTTTTTCCATTGGGGTCGGTCCTCTATCTTATCTTTTTGGCAGTTTGAACGATTGCTTTTTTTTAAAAGTTAAACCATGTGCAGCTCTCCTTGAAGCTTTCCGATCACGGCCATGGCAGCATCCAGTCCGCTGTGGAGCGCTCCTTCAATCCATCCGCCTGCCCAGGAGGTGGATTCACCGCTTAAAAACACGCCGTTGTGGGATGCCATGGATTTGGGTTTTGTCTGCAGAAACAATGCTTTCTGATCTTCATACTGGCCTGGATAATTGAGTTTGAACGCACCATGATATCCTTTTTTATGCTCCCAGAAAATTGTTTTGAATTCTGCCATCTGGTCGGAAATAAGATCCCTGCCATAAATGGTTTTCAGGATACTAAGGCTTTTATCCAGGCGTTCTTTTTCATCAAGGCCATGCAGCTTTGTTGCGGAATCTTCCCAGGTATAACTCAGGCAGATGACCCCGGATGGGGTATCATCAAAATCAAAAAGATAGGTTCCCCGAATGGCTTCGTCGGTAATGGTGCAGTTTAGGGTTGACCTGGGGTCCAGGTTTTTCCAGAACGCTTCCCGGGTCCGAATAAAAACTTTTCCTGACCGGGTCATGTGAATATCCTGTATGGCGGACCAGACTGCATCGGAAAACGTGTTGCGGCTCACCTTGATGTCTGTTTCCAGTGCTCTGTGGGAACAGGTAAGGATGACAGCTTCATAAGATCTTGTATTTCCGTTGATGTCTGTTATTTTAATTTTTTCATCAAAAGCATCCGGGGTGTGGATCCGGGCAACCGCACCCAGCGGCTGTCCATTGTTCAGCGTTTTTATGTTCATTTTACCCCAGTGCCGGCAAAGGCGGTTTTGTTCCCAGAAGCTTTCAGGGATCCTGCTAACACCGCCTTTGACAATGCGCTGATCCACCTCCCATTTGCAGACCATGAGCCTGAATATTTCTAAGAAACTGATGGGAAACATGGAATTAAACCCGCCTGTTCCAAGTCCCATGGAGCCGAACAGGTCAATTTCATCCCTTGAAAGGCCGTGTTCGCAAAGAACCTGGTAAAAGCTTTTGTTTTTAAATTGTTCTACAAAATTCTGCCATTCAAGGGTTCTTAAGTAAGGATTGTCCCAGATGGTTGCCATTTTTTTAACCATTGGATCAATAAATTTTTCCCAGGCATGAATGGAATTTTTAACCGGGCCGGGCAGAGACCCGCCCAGGGGAATAAAATATTTTTTCCCTTTAAAATAAAGGGTGGTGGGAACAATGAGAGGATCAGGAAAAGGCTGACTGTAATCAATACCAAATCTGTCCATGTACCCGGTTGTGGTTTTATGGACCGGCGGAATCCGCATGGCTCCCAGTTCTGCCAGGGCGCTTTGGTCTCCTGGAAACCGCCAGGTAAATGCCCGCCCGCCAATTCTCGGCGTACCGTCCAGGTTTTTATCTGATTCGTAAATAACAGGATGCAGGCCGATCTTCATCAATTCCCAGGCTGCACAGAGCCCTGCGCATCCCGCCCCGATAATGGCAACCTTTGTCCCTGCCTTTTTATCCGGGATTTTTCCGATGCCGCCCTTATAATTGACAAGAGAAGTGTAGTCAAACGGGTTGTCCGGATACTGCCATGGATCATATATCATATCTTGCTTTCCGTATTTGTTAGGAGTCATTTGATTCATAGAATTATTTGAAATACAGACCACCGTCAAGTCAATCTTGAAAAACAGGTTGCATTAAACCGTTTTAAGGCCGGGAACAAGTGCTCTCTTTATGACTCATATCAATCATAAAGGTTTTTCCCACAGGTTGTCCCTGGCTCATTTTTATCCATCCTCCTGCCTGGCTTTTATCCACCCCAAGAGATAACGGGTTTCAATAAAATATGGTCAATTCAAATCATATGGCTGGTTCAGGACAGATGGGATACGGTATGTATAATGACGGGCATATGTACAATAACGGATACGACCGGGATCATGCCAACAGGGATGATGATAGGAATAATTAAAATTACACTTTCAGGCAGAAATATTACAATAATGACTCAGAGTCCAAAAAAAGAGAATAATTGATAACCTGCCCTGCAGGTGGATAAAATTTATCCAACAGAAGGATGGAAAGAACAGATAGAAAAATTCAATTATATTAATAATAGATAAAAAACAGATGGTTATAATAAGAAATTGATTTCTGGCATGCCTTTTGCTTTATCCTATAGATAAGCAACTTATAAAAAGGAGGATTATATATGACTCATTTAAACACAGACAATAAAGGGAACCACAAAGATCCTGTTTGTGGAATGGATGTCTCCTCTGAGAATAGCGATATCATTTTTACCTGGAATGATCATACCTATTATTTTTGTGCTGAGCACTGCCGCAAGGAATTTGAAAAATCACCTGAAACCTATCCGAAAAAGAGCGCTTTTTTTCTGAAAAGATGGTGGGATAAATATCTTAAGCGTCTGAACAAGACCACCAATGGGAAGCCCCAATGCTGCGGTTAAAAATTTTAGCACCCCGGCAGTCAGACCACGGGGTTAATGTTTCAGGAGGTTCACATGAATAAAATGAATATGATGACAAAAAGTTTGGCGATTCTTTTGTTTCTCAGCTTTAGCTATGGAATGGCCTTTGCAAACTGGCCGGACCAGGGTGGGATGATTAAGGGCAATCACATGATGGAAACAGGCATGGGCTGGATGATGCTCTTGTTCTGGGGGCTTGTGCTGGGTATTCTTATCCTTGTTATCCACTGGGTCTTAAATCTGCCGCAAAGGGATAATCATTTTTTTGAAACTCAGAAAAATGCCATGGAGATTTTAAAAGACCGATTTGCAAAAGGCGAGATTGATATCACTGAATTTGAATTTAAAAAACAAATCATTGCCGATTAAAGGAATCTATCATGGAATCAACATCAATGATGCATACAAGGGGTCTGGTACAGGATTGTTTTTTTTAATGCTATCCTTTTGGAATATTGGGCTTTTCAAGCTGTTCTTTGAAGTACTGGATCATTCCGGGTGAGGACCAGTCAATGGAACCGATTATTTTTTCAATGATAACCCCATTCTTATCTATAATGAAACTTTCCGGGATTCCCGTGGTCCGGTAGGCCTTCTTCAGGGTGCCTTCTGTATCCAGCAGGGCTTTGAAACTCAGGTTGTGAAATGTCATGAAAGGACCAACTGCTTTTTTCCCCCGGGTGTCAACACTGGCCGCCAGGACCTGGAAGTCGTTATTTTTGAAGGTGTTGTAAAGTTTTTCAATGGACGGCATTTCATCCACACACGGTCGGCACCATGTGGCCCAGATATTTAATAAAACAAGTTTCCCTTTGTAATCAGACAGGCGGACAGCATTACCGTCAAGATCCGGAAGTGAAAAATCAGGTGCAGGTGATCCGGCCGCAACATTCGGTAACGTTTTGAATGTAAAGTCTAAATTATTTCCAATCAAAAAAAAGAGAATCCCGATCCCGATGCCAAATAAAAAAAACAATACCCAAGCCTTGTGTCCTGTTGATAATTCTCCCATAGAAAGCCCGATCTTTTAAAATTTAATCCCGGATAAAAATTTAAAGTTATTATTAACTATTTTGATCTATCATAAATTGAATAAGATTGCTACTTTCTTTGCTTTTCCAGTTCTTAAACCCTGGTGCAAATGCTTTGATGTCCCCATTTTGATCAATCAGGAAGTGAGCCGGCGTTCCCCGGATGCCATAGTCAAGGGCAACCTTGCCCTGGGGATCTAAAAGCACGGCAAAGGGCATGCCTTTAGCTGCGACATAATTTTTAACGGTTTCTCTATTTTCCTTTATATCAATCCCAAGAACGATAAATTTTTTATCCTTAAATTTATCATGAAGTTTGATCAGGGAAGGAACCTCCTTCCGGCACCACCCTCACCATGTTGTCCAGAAAAAAAGCAGCACAACTTTTCCTCGAAAATCGGTTAATCTGACCTTCCTGCCGGACAGGTCCTCCAGAGTGAAATCAAAAGCGGCAACTTTTTTTCTTGCCTGAATAAACCCTGCATCAAGGAACGGGTCTTCAGCCGCCACAGTCAATACCGGCATAAACAAAAACATGGAACACATCAGTACCGCGGTAAGGGCGGCGAAATTTTTTTTCATTGTACGCTCCTTTTTAATTAATCCTTATAAAATGTAAAAGCAAAGTTAATGCCAGCGTACCCATTATTTTATATTACCCTTTACTATAGGGATGTTAATGAAGTCTCTATATAGAGGAGAGCCGGCATATTTATCCAAATAAAAGATAAGTGGCTAAATATTATCCATGCAGTGCAATAATATTTTTGTCAGACTGGTTTGTTTAGATCCACCCTGTTGCCTAAAATGTATCCACTTTGGCAAGCATCTTTAATTCCATAAAATCTCAAAAACGCACAAATATTATATAATTTCAATATCTTATTAATATTGGCACGTTTGTTGAGATATGTATTGCCAGAGTTTGAAACAAACCGTTTTTTTTAACCATAATAAAGGAGTTTAAAATGAAAAAATTTACTAGGAAAAAAACCATACTTTTTGCATCAATTATCCTTATCGCATGTCTTATTGCCACACAGACCTTTAAAAACAGTGGGAATTCCATCGGCATGGGTGGCGGATATGGGCCCTGCTTCTAATTGGCAGGCTGTTTTCGGGACAGTCACGACTGTCCCGAAAACCCCACTGGATAATTTTGATCCACATGCCTGAACCAATTGTAGAATATTATACAAGACAGGATTTTTCACAGGTTTGAATATGATATTAATAGCACTGTTAATAGACAATATTTTCTTTGTTTTCAGCATGTTAAATAAACTTGAAATCGATTTTAATCATCCTGGTATTGTTCTTGCTCTAACAGATAATCAGACACATTAATTTTCAGGAGGCAACATGAGTACAAAAAAAACAGGTTTTAAATTCGCCACGTTTACCGCATTCTTTTTTATCGTGGCTGGAATGCTCTTTTTTAACCCCTTAACTGCCATGGCGTGTGGATATGGAAATTCCGGGGGCAGTGATTTTGTCCCTCAAAGACAGGCGCCTTATGGCGGTAACCAGGCTGCGGGAGCGGGACAGACGGCTGCCGCCATCAGCCAGGATCAGGCCAAAACCATCGTTACAGGCCATGTCAACAGGCTGAACCCGGACCTTGTTGTTGGTAATATCAATGATGCAGGTGGTTTTTTTGAGGTCGAAGTGACCAACAAGGCCAAGGAAGTGGTTCAAATGCTTGGTGTGGATAAATATTCCGGACGACTGATGCTGTTAAATTAATAAAAAGAGACATTGAGAATGGATAACAAAAAAGCAGATCTCATATACTTTGTATTGGTGATATGGTTTATTGTCGCGCTGCCTTTGGGCATATCAGCCTATGACAGATACAGCTGGAACCTGCGAATACCACAGGAAGCAAAAGTCTTTGATCTGACCGGAAATACGCAGAAAGGATGGGTCTCAGGCCATATCGAGGCTGCCGATGTTTTAATCGGCAGCCTCATCCCAAGGCAATTTTCGCCGCCGGTAATCACTGTAAACAAAGGGGACCGGGTGATATTAAGACTGGCCAGCAGCGATGTGGTTCATGGATTCAGTCTTAAGGATTTTGATATTTTCGTCAATGACGGAATTCACCCGGGCAAACCCCAGATAGTTTCTTTTATTGCGGATAAGGCCGGTACCTTTACCTTTGCCTGCAATTCGATCTGCGGCAGTCTTCACGAAAATATGTCCGGTACGATCCTTGTGAATGCGTAAAACCGGGTGTATGAAAGTTAATGCACGAGACAATGGTTGAAGTTGTCCTGTCATGATGGTAAAGTGTGAAAACATACAAAAAAACAATTTGCGAAACAGTATCTTAAAATCAGAATCCATTTTCCGGAGGCCGTTATGAAAAAGACCGTCCTTTTAACCCCGTTTGTCGCTTTTATCGTCTTAAGCGTTGCCTTTGTGCTGATCATGCCTGTCATGTCATGGTCTTCCCAGGCAAAAAATACTGCTGTCATCAAAGGGGTTGTGGCCTCACAGTACGGCATGGTGGCAGATGCCAGGGTCAGGATAGCCGGCAGCAAAGCCTTTACATTAACGGATATCAACGGCCGGTACACGCTTAAAGCCCCCTTGTTCAGCGGCAGGGCCATAAAAATTACAGCCGGCAAGGACGGGTGGTTCAACAATTCAGTGAATGCCATGCCCGGAAATCCCAACGCGAATATCATGCTTTACCCCATACCGGCCAACGATGATCCCAATTATCGATTCATATCGCCGGCTGTGTGTGCCAGGTGTCACAACACCCTTGCAAAATACTGGGACAAATCCAAAATGGCCCATACCACATCCAATATAAAAGTGCTGAACATGTATAAAGGGACTGATGCGACAGGCCGGAACCTGGCAGGTCCGGGCTATAAAATTGACAATCCCGGCAAGGATGGAGACTGTGTCTCCTGCCATGCACCTTCAGCTGCGGTAACACAGGGCGGTGCCAAAGATATTGAGACAGCCCTGTGGTCTCCAAAAACAGAATGGGACGGTATCAGCTGTGATTTCTGCCATAAAATTCGAAATGTTACCAAGACAGGGGATACGCCCAGCCTGTATAAACCGGGCTTAAGGCGGCAGGCGCCCTATCAGGGCAACACTATTCTTGTGTTTGGGCCCTATGATGATGTCGTCAATCCCGTCATGTCTGCTTCTCACAGCCCGGTTTTTGAGAAGGGCAATTATTGTGCAGCCTGCCACAGCCAGGTTAAAAAATCTGAGCCGGCCCAACCCTGGGACAGAAAAGCGGTTTATACAGATGAAGAATGGGAAAACTTTGATATTGGCGATGATTCAGTTATTCCGGTCCAGACCACATACCAGGAATGGAAATCCTGGCAGAATGCCCTGTCTTCAGATGACAGCAACAAAGGCAAGAAATGCCAGGACTGTCATATGAGCTGGAGAAAAGAAATGCTGCCCTATGACAATTATATTGTTGATGCCCAGGCCAGGGACATGTGGGGAACAAAACGGGATCCCCAGAATATCCGGCCCCATCATTTTGACGGCGGCACTGAAATACAGCTGAAAACCGCTCTTTCAATGGAAATTGAAGGAAAGATTCATGATAATCTTCTGGATATCACTGTTTTTATCACCAATACCAACGGCGGTCACTGGATTCCCACCGGAGACCCCATGCGGAACGTGATGCTGGTTCTGTCTGCAACAGATTCGCAGGGAAAGACATTAGAGAAAATAAAAGGAGAAGAACTGCCGACCTGGGCCGGGGTGGGAAAAAAAGAGGACGGCAATTATGCAGGCCTGCCCGGGAAAATGTTTTCAAAGGTTTTAAAAGACAATCAGGGCAATATCAATGTACCGTTCTGGAAAGCCACGGCAGTTGAGCAAGATACCCGCATCAGACCCAAAACAACGGTCAAGCTGAATTACCAGTTTAAGATTGAAAATCCGGATGATGAGCCTGGGGCAGAAGCAAAGCTGATTTACAGGTCATTTATGAAA
>JAHJLN010000372.1 GCA_018821715.1 Pseudomonadota bacterium
AGTCCAGGGTTGTGTCGGTGACTTTGGCCACTCTCAGGTTGCCGGCAAATATGTAAAGGGTGGAGGTGTTGTTGATGATTTCAAAATCCTCTCCAAAATACAGGGTGGAGGACAGGCCCTGGGTTTTTTTGATTCTTTTTAAGTCTGCGTCATAATAAAAGTTTGTTTCCACACCGCCCTGTATGATTTTTGAGATCATGTTGTCAGGGTTGGACTCATACATGGTGTTTTCAATTCCGCTGTTCTTGTTGAGCCGGTTGCCGGTTGCGGTATAGTTATATTCGGTCAGGGCGCCGTTGAGGCGGGTCTGGATCGGGGCGTGGACCGGGGTGCCGGGTTGTTCGGCATAGGTGAAGTCAATGATGTCCTGGGACATGTTGTAGGAATGGATGACCGAGATCCGGCCGGTTTCATAGTCATAGATATAATTGGTCACGGTATTGTTATAATGGTTCATGAACTCTATCTTGCCCTGGGGGGAGTACTGGGTGACGGTGGTATAGGCTTTGTCATTGTAGTTTTTAACCGCTTTTGACAGGCTGGTGCCGGCATAAAATTCATAGTTGAGGGTTTTAAACCAGGTTTGATTTTTCATTACTGATTTTGACGACTGTCTTCCAGCAGGATCATAAGTATAAACAAATGTTATGATGGTGCTGTCTATGTGTTCACCAGGGCATGGCCGTTGATATCGGCTTTGTCATGCTCGTGAAGGTCAGGACTCTTGAACATAAATTTTGCGATCTGTCTGCCGTTCTGCCGGAACCGGATATCCTGCAAGTCGCCGCCCATGCACATAAAAAACGCACCTCTAAAAATATCCGTGGTCTCAAGGCTGAATTTAGACAATAACATCACCCTCTTTCTTGATTTGCCTGTTCTTGATTTATTGGGGTGGATACGATAGAAAAACAAAAGCGTTAAAGAGGGATACCTCTTTGATGCTATTTCCAGGCCGTCAACCCCAACTCGCCAAAGTTACCAGGTTGATGGCCTCTTTTTTCTAAGGTTCCTCGTCAAAAACCTTGTCAAGCAAAAAATTAATCTTTATTATGAATATCGAATATCTAAATTTTAGATTATAGTCATGTGCCTTTTTCAAACCTGTGGTATAATCTAAAATAAAAAAGGATGGACACAAAAAGAGTTAGCCGCCATGGTTGATATCGGGTTCAGTCAATTTAACAAATATGAAATGGGATTGCATATCCCATCATTAGAAAAACTCATACAATTGGCTGAACTGCTTTACTCCACACTGGATTACCTGTTAACTGGTGATGGCAGTGACCGGGGCAATCTCAATGATACCCGCTTGGTAAAACGGTTTAAATAGCTTGAACGGTTCCAGACAGAGGACAAAGAGGCCGTTATCAGAATACTCGACGGCATGATCCTTAAAAACAGGACCCAGAGCATCATGTCCATGGATGATGCAAGATAGTAATATTTTTTAAATATGAGGACTTACAATGCAAAATATAGATATCAGCCAGGTTAAACAGCTGCTTCCCCAAATCCTTGAACAGGATATTGAAGAAACCATTATTATAACCAAACAAGGTCTGCCCATCGCTAAGATTGTCGGTATTTCTAAAAAGAAAAAGCAAAGGGAGTTTGGCTCTGCAAAGGGACTGATTAAAATGGCGGATGATTTTGATGCCCCCTTGGAAGATTTTAAGGAGTACATGTAATGCGGGCTCTACTGGATACAAATGCTTTTCTTTGGTTTATTTCCGGAAGTGACCGCCTCAGTGGCAAGGCC
The DNA here is from genome assembly GCA_018821715.1 of Pseudomonadota bacterium. Taxonomy (GTDB): domain Bacteria; phylum Desulfobacterota; class Desulfobacteria; order Desulfobacterales; family Desulfobacteraceae; genus Desulfobacula. The sequence goes on from JAHJLN010000372.1 coordinate 1,766, forward strand.
CGTGATTATATGGCCGATTTTAACAACGATTTGATTTTAAGTACCGCAAGCCTTTGGGAGATTGCCATTAAAACCAGCCTGGGCAAACTTGAACTGCTCAGTCCTTTTGATCAGCTCATACCTGCCCAGCTTGAAAAAAACGCCATTAATGTATTACCTATAGAGCTGGATCACATTTCTGCAATCATAAATCTTGAGGTCCATCACCGGGATCCGTTTGACAGGCTGATTATTGCCCAGGGCATCACCGAACAGATACCGGTGATCACAAGCGATGCCATGTTTACCAGATACCCGGTAAAGGTTATTTGGTGATTCGATTGAGCAAGAGTCAAGGGCAGACTTGCCCCCTTTATATTCCCAATACTATAAGCAAGGAATAATCGCAGACTTTGCTGAAGGCATTTTATGACTTTAGATAAATTGATACAACTCAATCAAGAATTAAAAGAAATGCGAAAGATGTGGAATAGCACTGAGAGAGAAACAAGATACATGCCAATACTGCGCACATCTTAACGATGAGGAATTGGCGTTATTTTTACAAGAGAACAAACTTCCTACTGAAAAAAAAGGTGTTTTAGGCCATTTTTTAGTCCTCGCTGCAACAATAGTGCTTTTGCTGTTTTTTTTATCCAAGGTTATAAAATGATATCTCAATTTTTCAGATTTAAATAGAATCCATATCACTCCATCCTTTAATCAAACACCAAAGAATATAGATACCACAAATTGTTCCGATCGGAAAAGCAAATAATTGTAAAATTCCAAAAATGATACCCGTAATACGCCCCCAGCTCTTATGCTCTTTAATTGCTGCACTAATTTTGAATGGCAATATTAACACCCCAATTATTAATGATAAAAAAAACAAGTCCAGAAGCAACAAAGAAATTGAATTAGATGATAAGCTTTGTGCTATAGTTGGTACCACCCCTACAATTAAAAAAAGGGAGGTAAGAGCAACCGTTATCCATGCCGAACCCCGCGGTCAGAACAAAAGTTATGTGCAATTGGAAGGTGCCTGAAGTAAAAAACCAAGAAAAACTCCGTTTAATAACGAACAGTGGCATAAAATTATTTTTAAGGGAACCCGGGGCACCACTTGACAACAACCTTTGTGAACAGATTATAAAAAAAGCCATTCTCCACAGAAAAAATTCTATGTTTTACAAAACAAAGCATGGCGCATACATTGGAGATTTATTCATGAGCCTGATCCACACACTATTTTATTCTTTTAGCCCGAAGTACTCTTTTACGAAGTTTAACCCAGGACACTCTTCTCTGATTTCTTTTCTATTTTTTAAAGCATCTAAGTGATTTTCGACTATTGATAAGTATTTTGGATGATTTTTTTTGCATAAGTCTATTGCCTTTTTTTCTATACTGATTGCTTCTTCAAATTTGCCTGTTGCGGCCAGAGCGACGGCAAGTGTATCAAGATTGGTGAAATTTTCTTCAATCTGTACGGATTTTTTTGCAAAAACAATGGCGTTCTTCGCATCACGGATTCCGTCATCAGCTGCTGTCGCCAATATCCACGCAATTCCATTATATATTTCCTGTTTTGTTTTTTTGTCTATAAGGTGAACATTGAGAGCAGAAAGACTGTCTTCTAACACTTGGTTTAAATTGCAGTTCTTTAGTTGCTTCACATCCGACCTAAGCAGGTAAGCGATTCCAGCAATGGGATTTAATTCTATTGTCCTGTCAAGATCAGTTATAGCATTATCATAATTTCCAAGTTTGGTATGAGTAATACTTCTTGATAAATATGCTTCCCAAGTGCCTTTTATGTTTATTGCCTGGTTATTATCTTTTAGAGCCAATTGCAGAAGATTCTGTTCTCGATAAACGAAAGCTCTATGTAAATAGACCCGTATTTTTTCTGCAACCCCTATACCTGAAAAAGGGTATGACATTAGGTCTATTGCTTTCGTGTAGTCTTCAAGAGCCTCAGAGAACTTATTAAGCTTTTCTTCTGTAATGCCTCGATAAAAATATGCTCCCACACAATTTGAATCTAGCTCAAGTGCCTGAATGTAATCTTTTAGCGCTAAATCATAAACCCCTTCTTCATTGTAAAGCATTCCCCGCCTGACGTAAATTAAAGCCCACTCATCTTTCGGTAATTTCGAATACCATGTATCAACAGTCGGTAATAATTCGAGACTTTTTGTTAAATCTCGAATTGCAAAATTTGTCTTTTTAAGTTTGATATACGCAAGGCCTCGATAATAATAAAAATTCCAATGAGTTGGATTTTGTTTTATTGATTCTGAAAATTTCTTGATAGCATTGTTGTAGGATGATTGTTGATAATATTCTTTTCCTGCTCCGAAATCTTTCCATCCTACAACTGCTGTACACGAAGCTAAAAATATAATTAAAAATAGAAAAATGAAGAGCTTGAATAGTCTTGTTTGCATTATTCCCCTTCCTCAACTTTTTTCTTGATCTGCCTTTTGATGGAATGTACCGATCCCATTTTCCATCGGCCATTATAACCTTATTTATCGGGGCCAGGATCAGTTCCACCCCTGAAATTACCAGTGCAACGGCCTGTTGAATCTGGGCCGAATCCCCATTCAAAATCCCCTGAATTTATTTTATCTATTATGCCTTGTATTATATTATCAAACTTGTCAGTATTAAGCACCGCTTCAATATTAAAATTTTGATCATCATCGTCATCATCAATAATTTCATTTTTGATTCTGTCATATATATTGTATGGATTTGTTAAAGTATTAACTAAATCACTCACTATAAATACAGGTAGAACCGGAACGATGGCGATATTAGTCACTGTTTTAAAAAAAGGATGTGTGATATTGAATTTATCCATTATTTTATCGTGCATACGTGAATAGGGTTGACTCTCTGGCAACAAAAAGCCAAAGAGACTCATAACGAATCCTTCTGCACCCATAAAAAACCCATCATCATCATTGATACCCATTACATTACCTTCACCAAAGGTAGGGGTGGTTCCAAAATTGAATCCCAGAATTTTAATATGCCCACTTGGATCAATGTACTTAACAGGATTATCCAGGCAGTAAGCAAACCGATTCAAACTTTGAGGATTAAACTGATCCGGTATCATGCTATCCGCCATGACAAATTGCCCGAGAACCGGGTCATACAGCCTTGCATCATAGTTGTAGAGCCCGGTGCCGTCATCCTGTTCCTGGTCTGTGAACTTGTACGCACTTGTTTGTAAAAGAGCATTGGCGCTTCTATCCAGACCATAGGGCAAATATTCGCCTGAGTCAATAATTGTTCCGTCCTGTCTTGATATGGCGTTGGTGGAGCCCAGGTGATCCTTGTGATAATAGTCCAGGGTGGTGTCAGTGGTTTTGGCCACCCTCAGGTTGCCGGCAAAGATGTAAAGGGTGGAGGTGTTGTTGATGATTTCAAAATCCTCTCCAAAATACAGGGTGGAGGACAGGCCCTGG
>JAHJLN010000373.1 GCA_018821715.1 Pseudomonadota bacterium
GCGATTGATGCCGGGACTGTCATTCTTGGAATGATACTGGATACGTTAACAGGTCGAAGCCCTCTTTACAGGTTGGAAGAGTTTTTCGAGTATCAGGATACGGAGCTTCTCCTGGGAAAAAAGACAAATCCCTTACAATTTTCCGATTACACAGTCGGCAGGGTCCTGGACAGGATCTATGACTATGGGACAATGAAATTATTCTCACAAATTGCAATGCAGTCATTGACATCGTTTAAAATTGATCGTCGGCACTTAAGTTTTGACACAACATCCGTGAGTGTACAGGGAGATTATGGGCTGTATTCAACTGAAAACGGCAACGACGAAGTCATGAAAATTGTTTACGGCCACAGCAAAGATCATCGGCCGGATCTGAAACAGTTTATGGTAAAAATGCTTTGTGTTGACCGAACGATACCGGTCTTTGGGGCAACAGAAGACGGGAATGCATCCGATAAAATTGTCAACAATGATGTGCTGACCTCCATTTCAAAATACATGGCCGACAACGGGATCAAAAAAGAGGGGTTTATATACATTGCGGACTCAGCCATGGTGACTCGGAAAAACCTGGAGAAGATAGGAGATGGTATTCAGTTTATCAGCCGCTTGCCGGCAAATTATAAAGAGTGCTCCAATCTTATTAAGGCTGCGGTTGCGGCTGATGAATGGGTTCAACTTGGTAAGTTGTCTCAAGCGGTGGAAACCCAAAAGCGGCCTGCTGCTGTATATAAGGCATGGGAAAGCCAGGTGGTGATTAACGATAGGGTTTATAGAGTTGTTGTGATTCATTCAAGCGCCCACGATAAAAGACGACAGAAACGGATTGAAAAGGAACTTCAAAAAGAACACGCAGAGCTTTCCAAGACGATCAAAAATTTATCAAGTCAGGAATTTTTCTGCCAGGCTGATGCTGAACAGGCAGCCCGGGAATTACAAAAATCAAAATGCGTGTTTTATACGCCGACCACCAGCATTGTTGAAATTCCGAAATATCGAAGAGGACGTCCCAAAATGGACGGAAGTCGGACTCTGGATAAAATGATGTATGGAATTCGCATAGAATCAACTGAAACCGATGCGGCAGAAGAACTTAAGAAAGAAACCGGCTGTTTCGTACTGATCACTAATGTTTCTCAGGAAAATGGATACAGTTCCTATGACATCCTCAGGGCGTATAAAGATCAATACGGCATTGAACAGAACTTCGGCTTTTTGAAAAACACACCGATAGTGAATTGTATTTTTCTCAAGAAGGCGGAACGGATTGAGGTTCTTGCCTTTATCCTTCTTTTATCCCTCCTTGTCTGGCGGCTCATTGAGTATAACATGAGGCGCTATGCTCAGGAGAATGAAAAAGACTTGCCTGGCTGGAAAAAAAGAAGGACAGACAAACCGACCACGTTCATGATGATGACACGGTTTCAGTATATGATGATTCTCATGATAGACCAAAGCAGGCGGTTCAATAGGCCTTTGACTCAAATTCAACGCGAATATTTGAAAGCTCTGACGCTATCCCCTGAAATTTTCACCAATCCCGATGGCTGGAAAATGTTTAAGAGACTAAAATAACGGCAAAATTAGGTTTTGGGGTGCGGAATGTCAGTTATAAATGAGATTTATGAAGAATATAACTTTTCAGATAATTTTGCTAAAGAAGAGATACTTCAGTTGTTATTAAAACAGCTGCTATTGAAAGCAGAGCGAATCAAAAGAACTTTGATTCCAAAAGAAAAAAACTCAGAATGGTTCATTAGGTTTGGTGCCTTTAGAAATCATCTTGAAAATCATTTAACTGAGACGAGAAATGCTAAAGAATATGCCGAGATGATGAATATCTCTTATAAACATTTAAATGATATTTGTAAATCGGTAACCGGGAGCACTGCTAAAGAGTTTATTGATAATTTTGTAGTTTTAGAAATAAAAAGACATTTGGCAATATCTGATATTTCGGTAAAAGAATTAACCTACGAATTGGGTTTTGATGAACCAACTAATTTTGTAAAATTTTTTAAAAAACGTGCAAATCAAACCCCCTCTCAATTTAAAAATGATTTAAAAAAATAATTGTTCAGTTCGACATTTACCATTCTTTGGCAAAGTTCAACCTTTACCGGCTTTCTTTTTGGATGTAATTTTACCTCATCAATTTCAACGATTATTAAAAAGGAGGTAAAATGAAACATTTGACAATTTTGTGTGTTGTTATTTTTTTACTAGCAGCCTGCACAGCAAATCATTCCAAAAAGGAGACAAAAATGATTTTATCAAACAAAGAAAAAGCAGTCGAATTGTTAACAAGTATAGAAACAGGAGATCCGAAACCAGTAAGCTATATCAATCCAAAAAAATATATTCAACACAACCTGATGGTAGGTGATGGTTTAGAAGGATTCGGCGAAGCCATGAAACAATTACCTGAAGGTAGTGCAAAAGCAAAAGTTGTACGTGCTTTCCAGGATGGTGATTATGTTTTCACACACACTGAATACAATTTCTTCGGGCCAAAAGTCGGGTTCGATATCTTTAGATTTGAAAACGAAAAAATTGTTGAACATTGGGACAATCTTCAGGAGATCGCTTCCAAAAGCGCGTCAGGTAGAACTCAGATCGATGGGCCAACTCAAGCAACTGATTTGGATAAAACAGATGCAAACAAAGCCTTGGTAGAAGGATTTGTTGGAGACGTACTAAAGGGAGCAAACCCTGGTAAAATAACAGAATATATTTCCACAGAAAAATACCATCAGCATAATCCCGCTGTAGCTGATGGGTTAGGCGCATTAGGAACAGCTTTGGAAGCGATGGCAAAAGCAGGTACGCCTATGATCTATACCAAAAACTACATGATACTTGGCGAAGGAGATTTTGTTCTTACTGTATCTGAAGGTCAGTTTCTTGGTAAGCCTGTGGCATTCTATGACTTGTTCAGAATTGAACGTGGCAAGATTGTTGAACATTGGGATACCATTGAGGAAATTCCTTCAAAAGAAAAATGGAAAAATAATAATGGGAAATTTTAGAACTAAGAATCACACATAACAAAAAAATAGAGCAGATCACAAAAGCCGAGCTGATTTTTGTTAATTCAAGTATTTCAACGGCTTTTGTGGCTGCTCATTTTAACGTTATACTTATACTTTCAATTGCTATAGGATAAAAATGAATTCAAATGAAATAAAAATTGAAATTACCAACAAAGAGATACAAAAAATTGCAAAAATTGCGGGTTTAATGTTTTTGTGTAGCTTTATGATCCCATCACTTAACTGGGCTTTTGTAAGAAAACAAATGCCAATTCAAAATCAAAGAAAAAAAAGGGTCAAGTCTACTATTGACACTTAATCGGGGTAAACTACAGATGTTCAATGATTCAACTTGGGGAAATTACGAATATGGAAAACTATTGCAACCAAATCTGGCCGTTGATCTATGATGACCACAATCAAGGCCGCCACCAGGATGAATTGGCCTTTTACTCGAAGGAATGTTCTACATACTCTGGTCATGTCCTCGAAATCGCGTGCGGTACTGGTATGATTTTACTCCCGCTGCTCAAGCAGGGAGTTGACATTTACGGGTTTGACATCTCAGACCAAATGCTTCAGCAATTATTTGCCAAGGCTGAATCTGAAAGTATTCCCGGTGTCCATAGCCGGATCAGCCGACAGAATATGATCGACTTCCAGATTGATCTAAAGTTTGATCTTATATTTATTCCTGCACGATCATTTCTACATCTACAGTCTCAAGATGACCAACTTGCATGCCTTCGAAATATCCACAGGCATCTTAGTGATAGTGGCAGATTCATTCTCAATTTTTTCACACCAAACTTGCCATTGTTGTTAACTTGCACAGATCCAAATCCGGATTATAAACATTTCGATAGATATCATCATCCCGATGGCAAAAGAATGATCGACCTATCCAATCGCCGGACGATCGATTTGACGGAACAGGTCCAACATATTACATGGCGATTCGAAATTGGTGAAAAATTTTATGAAAGCCCGATGACGGTCAATTGGATTTATAAAAAAGAGTTTGAACTTCTGGCAAAATTTTCGGGATTTACAATCTCTAATCTTTATTCTGGCTTTGACAAGTCTTCGTACAATGGAGATGGAGAAATGGTCTGGGAACTGAAAAAGGCCTGTCCCTCGCAATAATCCATCGTGACTGAAATCATTGACAATTCCGGTAGTGGTGATAGTTTCCTCAATCAATATGGAAACTATCATTTTCACATTTTCAAAGAAAGCGCAGAAATTCAAAATTGCTTTCCAACAATACTCTTGCAACGGATCGCAAAAAACCGCAACCGCTGAGGAGCAAAGTTCAACTCTAATACATTATTAAACAGTGTATTAGAAAAAGATCATCCAAACATATAGGCTTAAGACATGTCATTATTTAATATAATTGCTATTGTTATTTCTATTTCAGCCATCTTCAGTTTTATCAACCATAAATATATTAAATTGCCTTCAACAATTGGGATTATGCTAATCTCATTTATAGTTTCCATGGGAATCATTCTATCGGGGAAATTGGGATTTGATACAGGTGTAACGAGTCTTGTTCGTAGCATTGATTTTAATGAGGCATTAATGATAGGAATGCTGTCCTACCTGCTGTTTGCAGGGTCATTGCATGTGAACCTTGAGGACCTTCTAAAAAACAAGCTTGAAATCGGAGCATTCGCTTCTATTGGGGTCATACTCTCAACTTTTATATGCGCAAGTTTGATTTACTGTGTTTTCTGGATTACAAAGAATCCCATTGAGTATATATACTGCCTCTTATTCGGTGCTTTGATTTCACCTACAGACCCCATTGCGGTGATGGGAATTCTTAAACATGCCGGTGCACCTAAAAAGCTTGAAATAAAAATAGCTGGAGAATCCCTTTTCAATGATGGCATCGGAGTTGTAGTTTTTCTAACCATTGCAGGGATAGCATCAGGGGAAAGTCATTTAAGTGCAGGCCATATTTCTCATATCATTATTCAAGAAGTTGCAGGAGGTGCTTTCCTTGGACTTGGCCTGGGTTATTTTTCCTATTTGTTATTGAAACAAGTCGATCATTATCAGGTTGAAATCCTCATCACCCTGGCACTTGTTACTGGTGGTTATGCCCTTGCCATGTTCCTGCATATTTCAGGGCCGATTACTATAGTTATTGCAGGGCTTCTGATTGGTAATAAAGGTCGACAATTTGCCATGTCTGAAAAAACCAGGGAACACCTGGATACGTTCTGGGAACTCATAGATGATATTTTGAATTCAGTGCTCTTTGTTTTAATCGGTTTTGAAATACTGGTCATTTCGATATCAGGCTATTTTATCTTCATGGGATTCATTGCAGTTTTCATTGTTTTATTTGCCCGCTTTATAAGCATAGGTATCCCTGTTTTCTTTCTCAAGAAAATTCGAACATTCAGTCCAGGGGCAGTTAAAATCCTAACCTGGGGGGGATTGAGGGGTGGCATTTCCATTGCCCTTGCAATTTCTCTTCCCCTTTCGCCTGTTCGTGATCTTATTATTACCATGACTTACATTGTAGTCATCTTTTCTCTACTCTTTCAGGGATTGACCATGGAAAGATTGGTGAAAAAATATGGAACTGAAAAAGAAGATTGTTCCAACTGAAAAATGAAAACGATTTTATACGGATTCCAACAAAAAGTATGACCCATGGCCTTTCCACGTTGATGAAAAGGCTGCCAAAGCTTCGCTTTTCTGCGGACTGATCGCCAGTGGCGGATTCACCATCAGTCTGACATATCCTCTCAGCCACAAGATTTACAACACTTCGGAATCGGTATGGGCATTTTTCGGTGGAATCGACTCTCAACTGAAATTCCCGGTTCCGGTTTATGCCGGGGGTATACTTCGCTATTCCCTTGAAGTGATCAATAAAAGATTTTCTAATAAACCGGGTCGGGGCATAGTCAATATACTGGAAACATTGACGAATCAAAATAATCAGACCGTGTTCACAGCAGAATCTGTCATGATAGTAGCGACCCGGCCTGCTGTTGAATAGTAGCGCTGTCTGCTACCGATAGGTTGGTTTCATCAGATTTCAAGATGAAAGCTATTTTGAAACACAGAACAGTTTTAAAAGGAGGGAAAATGACGGAAGAAATAGTTAGAAAATATGGAGAACGGGTTGGATATACAGAAACAGAGATTGAAATATTCCGTCAGGGAGGCCACAGGGTCAGGCAGGTGGGGCGACTTTCTCAGGCAGCCCCCCTGAATTCCATTGAAGCAGAGGTTGTTCACGCCAGACACTGCAATTCCGGGCATGCTGTCGGACAAAAAATCATTCTCGATATGGACGGCAATTTCATTTCCAAACTGTGTCCTAAGAAAATGTGCGTGTACCTGATATCTCAACTGATAATTCCGGTGGCATTGATTAACGAAAGGCTGAGTGAAGGTCTTGAAATGAATGATTTTCATTTCATGCGGTACGTGAGATGTCCGGATGCTGGCGTTGAGTGTTACGGATATGGCGAAGTCATGCTCAAGGTACAGGTTATACCACGGCTTTAATCATGAAAAATTCTTATGCTGCCTGGCCGTTTTTTGATACGTTCCACTGAACATTTGCACTGGAATTTAGTCTGATCCTCATCCAAAAAACTGTAATCGAAGTTAAACTACTGAGGAAAATATTCAACAAGCCAATTGAACCGGTCGAGCCGGGGTTAGACGGGGGACAGGAAACAATAGCGGTTCCCGTCCCTCTTTTCTACTATGATAGGCTATGCACACCGGTCTTGACCCTCCTGTCCGGTGATCAAAAAGGAATCATCTGCCATGCGACGTTGTGCTAGCAACGTTGATAAACTCATTCCAAGCTACCTTGTGGCGGTATCCGATTTCAATGGGCGTGCACTGATAAGGTCACTATCTGCAAATTATCACTTCTGGACGTATGACACAACTGCCCAAAAATTCTGTGACCTTCACGCCACCAGTCGCTACTCACACTGGACTCCGGCTGATGTAATCAGTAGCTTGACTGCTGTTCCGGGGATATACGAACCCTTCGAAAAAGAGGGGCACATATATTGTGACGCGATACGCGGTCCTGGCATTAAAGAGCTTTTCCTTAATCAAGGAGGCAGGACAATACGGATCAAATATTAATCCCATGATCTGATGGGCTCCGGCCAACCCTGCGGGCTGTCCCTCACGGTTCCGCCCTTGTTTTCGGCTAATACTTGTGATAACAAAACACATGTTAACAGGACTCACGTATAGGGGACTTTCACCCCATAAGTTCACGCCTATGCCGGGCGTACACAAAAAAATGAACCGGGTGTGACCGGTTATTTTTCAAGGGGTTATAACTCAAGTGTGAAAGGAACAATGATGCCGTTAGTAAAAGTAAGTATTTTAGAAGGAAGATCGGCTTCTGAAAAAATAAAATTGCTTGATATAGTGCATTCTTCATTGGTTGAAGCATTCAAAATTCCTGATAATGACAGACTTCAAAGGCTTTATGAATATAAGAAAGACCATTTTGAAATACCGGATGACAAATCTGATAAATTTACCATCATTGAGATCGTTATTTTTCCAGGTCGGTCTATTGAAGCCAAAAAGACATTGTATAAATTAATTTTCTCTGAACTTAAAAAACTTGGTTATCAAGACAATGATGCTTTAGTTGTGCTAAATGAACCCAACCTTGATAATTGGGGTTTGCGTGGGGGTATATCCGCAAGAGAAGTTGACTTGGGGTTCAGCCTTGATGTTTAAGTTATAACAAAGATTAAGATTGTTACGAGATAAATGAGTTGATGGAGCTTGTAAAAAGGAACCGGATAGTGGAAAAACAGAAATTGTCGGCAGTGGTGTTTGATTGTGATGGTGTGCTGATTGAAAGTAATGCAGTCAAAACACAGGCATTCGGGCAGACCGTGGATGAATTCGGGCAGAAGGCCATGGATCAGCTGATGGACTATCACAGGGAACACGGAGGGATCAGCAGGTTTAAAAAATTTGAGTGGTTTTACCGCGAGGTGGTTAAAGCCCCTCTATCTGATGAAATGATGGATACGCTGTGTGACCGTTTTACACAGCTTTGTATTAATGCTGTCCTGGATGTTCCGATGGTGGACGGTGCAAAAGAAAGTCTGGATCTTTTGTCCGGCAGACTGCCGATATTCGTTGCATCTGGAACACCTGAAAAAGAGCTTCAGGATATTCTCATACAGAGGGGGCTTGCACCATATTTTAAGGGCATTCATGGGACACCGCCTGAAAAGCAGTACCTTCTGGAGCGGATTATCTCTGAAAACAGTCTGGACGCATCAAAGGTGCTGATGGTGGGGGATGCTGTAACCGATCTTAAAGCCGCACAATACTGTAACTCTTTATTTTATGGCCGGGGGGAACGGTTTTCAGAAGACAACGTTCCATGGAGCGAAGATTTGACAGGTCTTGTCGAATATTTGTCCTGCAATTTCTAAAATTATTGAGCACCCATCATGCCCACGATGTTGTCAATGAGATTGCTGATGATATACAGTTGCTGGATGTTTATTTTTGAGTGACTTTTGGAGGAGGGAACTTAGCGTGAAAAATATCATGATCTGCCTGTTTTTGTTTTGTGCCCTCTGTTCATGTTCATACATGAAACATACTTCGATCCAGGCTGAATATGCTCGGATTCAAAAGGCTGATCCAGGGCAAGTCAACCTGAAGCATATGATCGATAGAGAGACCTATTTTGTTATTGGTCAAACCATCGACAAAAACGTCAGATACGCCAACCTACCCCTGGCCGTTGCCGCATATTCGAGCAAATTCAAACCACACGAACGTGTCGACACCATGTACTTTGCCGGAGCGGGAACCCATTTCGGCTTAAATTTGCCTGAAGGCGATTATCAAATCCTGGTTTTTGCTGACAGGAACAAGAATCGAGTTTTCGATCAGACGGAAGTGGTCGGCCAGAAGGCTATCTCTTTGAACCAGGAGACCTCTCCGGAAAAGGTTCTGGATCGAATTGAAATTCAGTTATCCTCCCCCCAACGGGTTGACTGGGCCGAGGCGATTTCAAAGCCGAACCTCGCCGAGCCACAACAATCTTTATTCTATCCAACCGGAGCCATACGCAGCCTTGATGACCCCTTGTTTTCCGAAAATATTGCCATTCTGGGCATGTACGATCCCGCGTCCTTCCTGGAAAAAGCACCGACCATGTTTTTTGCCCTGGAAGAGGATCTCGGATTCAAGATCCCAGTGGTATTTGTTCATGGTATTGGCGGGTCCATCCGCAACTTTGAACCGATCATTAACCAGCTCGATCGAGATCGCTATAAGCCCTGGTTTTTCTACTACCCCTCCGGGGGCGATCTGGATCAACTAGCGGAATTATTCCACCGGATATTCCTCTCTGGAAAAGTCATTAACCTGGGTGAGATGCCGATGATCATCGTCGCGCACAGCATGGGCGGGCTGATCGTAAGGGAAGCTGTGAACAAGTATGACAACAGTCAGAAGGAGAACAAGATCGGCCTGTTGGTCACCATCGCCACCCCCTTTGGCGGACACCCGGAGGCGGCTTCAGGCGAAAAGCATGGATTGATCGTATTACCTTCCTGGCGCGATGTAAATCCGGAAAACCGTTTCATCAAAGAACTTTTCCGCAAGCCGCTGCCGGAAACTATTGAGCATCAACTGATCTATGCCTACGACAATCCAGCGACTCTAAAAATCAGCAAAAACAGTGATGGCGTCGTGCCACTTTCGAGCCAATTGCGCCTGGAGGCACAGCAGCAAGCGACGGGACAACTCGGTTTTGAAAGCAGTCACACGGGGATTCTGGAAAATGAAGAGATGATCGGTCATATCTTTGAGCGTATGGACCGGGTCAAAAACTTCTACCCGGAATCTCACCTGGAGGTATTGCGGCGCGGCGGCTATGATGTGAACTTATCTGACGACTATAGCCCGGTCAGTCAGTACGGCATCCATTCCGTGGGGAGATACTGGATGGCCATATCCAAAGGAACCCTTAAACCCATCTTCCCGGAACAGGAGAGATTTCTTCGCGTCATCAAAGGGGAAGAGTCTCCAAAATATGAAGTGGTTGAGGACTGGCTGCGATTCCTCAAGGAATATCCTGAAATTGATCGTGATTGAGGTTTCATGATCCCTAAAAGTTTGACCCATCGAAAGATATATAAAATTTAAGAGCTCTATCTATCCAACGGTTCGGAGTTTTAAAATCCGCACATTACAGCGTTAAACCGGACACCGCGCGGGGGGTGTACAATTGACTTGTGTAAAATAAATTAACTTTGAAGAATATTGCAATCTGCTGATACTGCATCAGATTGTTCCATTTTAACATGAATCGTTGAATAAACAGGAAAGGAGGAAAGGATGATCTGGATAGAAGCGATCATGGCATTTGCCGTGACAATGATGGCGTTTTCGACGATTGTTTCAATGATCGTGGAAATGCTTCACCGAATATTCAAGCTCCGGGAAGAAAAGCTGAAGATGATGCTTGACCAGATATATACTAAGTCGAAGATAGCCGCGATCCAGATAGAACAACCTATAATATGCATGATTTTTTCATGACCGGATTTGCCATGATGTATTTCCAGGACCCTTCGTTACTCACTTTTTAGCTCAGATTACAAAAAGTTTGTAATTGTAATAATTCAAAAACTATTTTTGCTATATTCTTGAAAACATTAACTAAAACCTTAAAACCCACTCTTAAAAACTTCTTGGGTTAACTTTTTCATCATAAAAAAACATCGTCACTTTAAGAATGATCCTCCCCCAAAAAACTGGACATGCGGTTAAGCTTTTGCTTGAAAATTAATGTTGCAAATATTTTTTTAAATTTCTGTAAAAATTTTCATGAGAACCAAAAGTATACAAGAACAAAGTCGAATCAATTACCTCATAAGCCAATAATATTTGCTGGTTGCTTGACTTGAATTTATAGACTTGTATACTCTGCAGATCTCCAACTTTCATATCCCCACTTTCAGGGGTATTGAAAATATATTTGACCGCCTCATCCAGATTTCTGATTTGTTGTTTGCGCAGTTTCTTTTTTTGCTTGGCAAAAACAGGAGATTGAATTATTTCCTTAATATCGGTCATTCACCCTCTCCAAAAACATATGGAGTACCTTGACCGGCCTTTATTTGTTCCCTTCCTATCAAAATATCCTGAATAAACGGTAGCGGAAGGTCTGGGTTTTCTTCAATCATTTGTCCTATTTTTGCCCAATATTCAATTTGACCTGCAATTGATCTTTTGAATACCTTAGATTTGATTTTTGCTTTTTCAAAAAGGTCATTAGATACTTTGACTGCTGTTCCCATAAATCCCCCTCAGTTTGGTTTTTGGTTTCAATTTAACATCATGGGTTGCTTTTTGCAACCTTTTTTCCCCCTCATTTTTAAACAGTTGAGATTTCAGAATTACAAAACAATAAAAATTCAATCAACTGAAAAAACAATACATCAACAAAAAAATTGGCCCACTTTCTTAAATTGATAGCAATGTCTGCAAAGGAAAAATAATGTTTAATTTTTTTGTAAGCCATGATGTTTCCTGGAAAGTTGTTTTGACGCTTGCACCATGGCATGAATATGTAATAATTTCATATAGATAATACTAATTGTAAAAAAAAATGACACAAAATCATCCGATTTTCAGAAATACTTCCGAGGTTGTCCTCAAAAATCTGGTGAGTTGTACGAGGTCTTATGGTGACTTTTATTGTATATCTATGATTCGCCTGCTATAGTTATAAGTCAAACACCGTTGGTGTGATAAAAAACACAAAAGGCCTTACAGGGTCTGTATACAATAAAAAAAGGGTTTCATGAGTGCTTTTACCGCATTACCATTAACAAAATCAATGATCAAAAATCTGGAGACCCTGGGATACCGGGCGATGACTCCGGTCCAGGCAGGGAGTTTGCCTCATGTGCTTAAAGGGGAGGACCTGCTGGCTCAGGCCAAGACAGGGAGCGGGAAGACCGCAGCCTTTGGCATTGGCTTGCTGCACAACTTGAATGTGAAGCGCTTCAGGGTGCAGGCCCTGGTGATGTGTCCCACCCGCGAGCTGGCAGAGCAGGTGGCCGGCGAGTTGCGGCGCATAGCCAGGTTCAAACACAATATCAAAATTGTAACCATCTGCGGCGGGGTGCCCTTCCTGCCCCAGCAGATTTCTCTGGAGCATCAGGGACATATTGTGGTGGGAACTCCCGGGCGCATTGAACAGCATTTAAAGCGCGGAACAATGAATTTTGATCATGTCACCACCCTTGTTCTGGATGAGGCGGACCGAATGCTGGATATTGGTTTTGCCGACAGCATTGAAGTGATCATGGGTTATGTTCCGAAGCATCGCCAGACCCTTCTTTTTTCCGCTACATTTCCAAAGTCGATCCTTGAACTGAGTATGCGGTTTCAGAAAAATGCCCACCGGGTGGTGGTGGATGTTGAGCACGAACAAAACGTTATTCGCCAATATTTTTACGAGTCCGGGTGGGAATGGAAGCCCGTTGTTGCGGCTCAGATTTTAGATGCATATAAGCCTGCATCGGCATTGATTTTCTGCAACACCAAGCTGCAGTGCAAGTCTCTTTCAACCTTCCTTGAGGCAAAAGGGTTTTCATCTCTGGCCATTCACGGTGACCTTGAGCAGAAGGATCGAACCGAAATATTGGTGCGCTTTTCCAACGGCAGCACCCCCATTCTGGTGGCCACGGACGTGGCAGCAAGGGGTCTTGATATCTCAGGGCTCAGTGCGGTAATCAACTTTGACCTCCCCTTTGAGCCGGAGGTGTATATCCACCGTATCGGCCGGACAGGCCGGGCCGGGAAAGAGGGGATGGCTTTCTCCCTTATGACTCCCAAAGAGCGCTTCAGGCTGGAAGAGATAAACACCCTGATGGGCACAGCTTTTGAGGTGTCTGATATCGAAGCGCTTGAGCCCGCAACCAAAGAGAACGCCACACCTCCCATGGTGACCTTCTCCATCAACGGTGGGCGAAAGGCCAAGCTTCGGCCTGGAGATATCCTGGGTGCTCTGACCAAGGATGCGGGAATCGACGGAGGCTGCGTGGGCAAGATCAACTGCTTTGAGTTTTATTCTTACGTTGCCGTTGAGATCACCATGGCCGATAAAGCCGAAAAAGAGCTCTCCAAAAACAAGATCAAGGGGCGGCACTTTATTGTCCACAGACATGAGTAATGGAGATTAACGCTTGAAAAGAATGGAAAAATATAAAAGTATGAAATAACAAAAAAACATAACGAAAAACATGCTGCAGGCCTACCGCAGATGTTGTTCTCAAAACCGTGCGGTTTGATCTGGAAGCGTTTTTTTCATTATAGAGCGAACAATATAAGATTTCGTTAAGACGAATTGATTTAGTATCGGGGTTGTTTGTGAGCCCCGAGTTTGCCCAGGGGTTTAAAATAATTTGTAAAAAATTCGGGTATTTTAGTTTCAAATTCCATTTCTTCATTATTAAAGGGGTGTTTAAACTTGATCGAAAATGCATGTAATGCCAAACGCCCCCTCTCGTTCTCACTATATTTCAAATCACCAACAATGGGATGCCCATGCTCGGACAAATGAACACGAATTTGATTTTTTTTACCTGTCAAAAGATCAATTTCCAATAAACTATAGTTCTTAGACTCATTTTTTACCGTATATTTTGTCTTGGCAAACTTACCTTCATTTGGATTCTCAACAGAGTGCATTGTATAATCTTCTCCTTCAGCAAGATAAGACTCAATAATTCCAGTTTTTTTTGTTAAGTTGCCATGGACAATAGCCAGATATTTTTTTTCTACATTGTCCCACTGGCTTGCAAATTTTTCACGAATCTTGAAACTTTTAGCAAAGACCAACACTCCAGAAGTTTCACGATCCAAACGATGTACAACAAATAGGTTGATCTTTGCCCTTGGATTGCCTTTTCTAACGTAATTTGAAAGCAACTGATGAGCCGTTTTTTCTTTTTCGTATTTCGCTTTAACACTCAAAAGACCTGAACTCTTATCAATGACAATGATGTCCCTATCTTCATACAGGATACTGATGCCGGCAGGCACATACTTAGATCTTATTTTTATTTTTGATTTAATCACAATTGCTTCCTGATAAATGTTCCATAGCAGGTCTCCAATACGAGGTGCGCATTCGCTGAAGAATATCTCTTTTGATCACTTATACCAAATGACATAAATATTTTCCTTTAAAACAAGAGGGTGAACTATCATGCAATTTTATATAAGTGAGCCAAGTAATAATTCATTTGGTCCTTGGCGATTGCCGATTCCGCATCTATTGAATCGGAAAATTATTTTGGTAATCACTATAACACACTTAAAGTGCCTGACTTGGTGTGATATATATTAAATCCATCTTAAAAGTCAAACCCATGCACCCCCCTTTTTTCTTGCCCACATCATTTAATGTTTATTATATAATGAGAATTAGAAAATCATGGGTTTCATGAAGCGTTGCTACATAGAAAGAAATAAGGTAATATTAAGTCTAATTTTCCGATCACTAAAAATTAGGATAAACATGAAAAAAAATTTTATACTATCACACCCAAAACTCAAAGTTGCCAGATTAATTGAAGCAGCAAAATATGATGTTAAAAAATACATAAAAAGAGAACGAAAAAAGAAGCTACCTGAAGATGTCGACTATTGGGATTTTGATTGTAAATATGGTCATACAGAGCAATAAGCGAAAACCATTCATATATCAGAGATAAACAAATGCATAGATGAAGCTGAAAAACTGCAATTAGAGTCATTTTATTTGGAGATTTTAGCAAAAGCCGGTCACCGTACAAAAAAACAATAATCCGATTGATCGGGAAATAGTTGAATGCCTGTGTAATGGAGGACAACAGAACAACTTAAAAATCATTTTTTCTACAGACTCGGTCACGGCGTCTGTAAGGCTGCGATTAAATTTCCAAACCGGCAGGGGGACAAACATAAATTCCTTTTTTAATTTCATAAGGTTCATCAACAGGAGCAATAACCCAAACTGATTTAGGTTTTATTGAATCAATCAGCTCATAAAAACCCCGGCAAGGTTTTGGAGCCTTTGAAAGTTTGCATTCAAAGAGATGCCGCTGTCCAGCTCTTTCCAGTATAAGATCTATTTCAGCACCATTGGAGGTTCTCACAAAAGATGGTTTCCAGCAATCATATTCCGTAATAATATTTTCAATGACAAAACCTTCCCAGGATGAACCGGCTATTGGGTTGGCCAACAAAGAATCATAGGATTCAATATCAAGTAACGCATGAAGGATTCCGCTATCGCGCAAATAAATTTTCGGAGATTTAATCAGTCTTTTTTTTAGATTTGTTTCTGCTGGTGGCAACAAACGGACCATATAGGTCTGTTCCAGAATGGCCAGGTATTTTTTTAATGTGGGGATTGATATATCCGCTGCTGCAGCAAATTTTTGATAGTTCACAGTTTGACCGTGGTAATGGGCCAAAAGCAGCCATAAACGTTCAATTGTCGGGACTGGGATATTAAACCCAAGATTAGGAATATCTCGTTCCATGAATGTTCGAATAAAATCAAGGCGCCAGTTAAAACTATCCATATCATTTTTGGCCAGAACACTTTCGGGGAAACCGCCCCGAATCCAAATATCCGACCATAGTGAAATGCTGGCAACTTCATTAACGATAAACGGTGTTAGATCAATATAGACGATGCGACCTGCAAGGGATTCAGTTGATTGTTTTATAAGATCGCGGGAAGCTGAGCCCAAAATTAAAAATCTGTCAGGTCTTCTATCTTTATCTATTTCTGAACGGAGGATAGAAAAAAATTCAGGAAGGAGTTGAATCTCGTCAAGGCAAATAACCTTATCTCTATAACGGTCAAAAAAAAGTTCCGGTTCTGACAGTTTGTTTCGATCAACCCGGTCCTGCAAGTCAAGATAAACTGAAGGGATATTTTTGAGGAGCATTTTGGCAGTTGTAGATTTGCCGGACTGTCTGGGGCCAAGGACGGCTACCGCTGGAGAGCGGGAAAGTGCATTGTGCAGTTCTTTCTTTTTTATCCTTTGTATATAACCATGCATATCAAAAATCCTTATTCATAATTTACATGGTTAATAGAATCATTCATGTAAACTGTCAAACGAAGCGGATTTCGCCGCTTATTTGAGTTGTTCACACCGGATGAAACCGCGTTTCCCCAACAGACGGCTTTTTTGGGGTAAGTCTATTATGGAAAAGAAACATCAAAAAAGGAGATCAGTATTTAAATGGATGATAACTTAAAAGTATTCTCATGCGGCGCCAACACCATTCTTGCCGAGGAAATCTGTAATCACATCGGAATTCCCTTAAGCCAACTGGATATATCCCGGTTTTCAAATGACAATCTTTTTGTCCAGGTTCAAGAAAGTGTCAGGGAAAAAGATGTGTTCGTGATTCAGTCTCTCACCCATCCTGCCAGCGACCATATCATGGCACTCATGCTTACCCTGGACGCCCTTCGCAGTGCATCTGCCAGACGGATCACAGCAGTGATTCCATATTATTCCTATGCCAGGTCAGACAAAAAAGATGCCCCCAGGATATCCATTGCCGGACGTCTGATTGCCGATCTGTTGAAAACGGCCGGTGCTGACCGGGTTCTGACCATGGACCTGCACGCGGATTCGGTTCATGGTTTCTTCAGTATGCCTGTGGATCATCTGACCGCTGTTCCGACTATCTGTGATTATTTCGCCCGCAGCCTGGATTTGTCCCAGGTGGTGGTTGTGGCTACTGATGCAGGCGGTGCCAAAAGGGCGGGCAAGTTTGCCGAACGCCTTAAAACATCCATGGCCATTATCGACAAGCGGCGTATCAGTGATTCGGATATTAAACAGGGGCTGGTGGTCGGTAATGTAA
>JAHJLN010000374.1 GCA_018821715.1 Pseudomonadota bacterium
AAACAGCAAAAACTGCGGGCAAGTATGTCCTCAAACAGTTTGCTGTTTCACGCTCCGCTTCATTAAGAATTTGTAAAAACAGATCCAAAATCAGCCGCTTTGTAAGGCAACCTGCCCTCCACTGGACATCACAATTTGTTTGAGTCTCAAATTAGAACTTTTTTTGGAAAAAGGCAATTAGGAGGGTATTATGGTGGTGCAAAATCGGGTGTCCCGTTTAAAGGAACTTTATTTATCCATTGATATACATATCGTTTTCCCTTTGAATCTTTTAGCTCAAATTCATCAGCATCTCCCAGTCCCGTGAGTTGGTCTACCCATTCAAACAAAATTTTATGATCGGTTGGTTTGGCAACAAGAATATAGGACATATTGGCTGTTTTTAGTTTATTAATGAATGGCTGTTTTTGAATATAGGCCATACCATTTTGAAAAAAGAATTTTTAAGGACAATATTTAAAACAATTTTATTATTTCATATGCGATTGTAACGCAGAGTTAAACTTAAATCATTTACACAGGTACTACAGCAACGTATAATATCGGTTCAATTTTTGTTTATAATTTTAGGAGCAATGTATGAAAGGGTTTAAATTTGCAGGTATACGTGCCGGGATTAAAAAAAAGGATCAAAAAGATTTAGGAATGATCTACAGCGATACACCTGCTGTTGCGGCAGCGCTGTTTACGCGGAATAAAGTTGTTGCTGCGCCTGTTCTTCTTGGTAAAGAAAAAATCAAAAATGGATTATGCCAGGCGGTTCTTGTCAACAGTGGCAATGCCAACTGCTTTACAGGACAAAAGGGAATTGAAGATGCCATTGCATGTACAAAAATAGTGGCCAAATCCCTTGATATTTCAGAAGATTTTGTTTTGGTTTCTTCAACAGGGGTGATTGGTGCAATTCTTCCAATGGATAAATTTGAAACAGGTGTTCCCGCCCTTGTTGGACAGCTTTCTGAGAATCATGTGGATGATTTTGCTGATGCCATTCTGACAACAGATACCTGCAGGAAAATTGTTACTCAAACCGGCACCATTGGAGATAAAAAATTTTCAATCATAGGGATTGCAAAAGGGTCGGGGATGATTCGACCGGATATGGCAACCATGCTGGCGTTTATTTGTACGGATATTAATATCCTTGCAGAAGACCTGGATGCCTGTTTAAGAAAAGCCAATGAAACCTCTTTCAACCGGATCACCGTTGATGGCGATACCAGCACCAATGACACCCTTTTGGCCCTGGCAAACGGCGCGGCTCAGGCACGAGTAACCGATGCAAACTCAAAAAAAGTTTTTCAGGAGGCGCTGACAAAAGTTTGTTTTGAACTGGCTAAAATGATTGTCAAGGACGGGGAGGGTGCAACCAAGCTTGTACAGATCATTGTTAAAGGGGCGCAAACAAAACAGGATGCATTTAAAGCATCTGAAGCCATTGCCCATTCCAATCTGGTTAAAACCGCCATTTACGGGGAAGACCCCAACTGGGGCAGAATCACTGCTGCAGCCGGTCGTTCAGGAGCCCATGTGGTTCCGGAAAACATGGACCTTTTTTTTGATGACCAGCCCCTTGTTTTAAAAGGCAACTGGCAGGGCGCTGAAGCTGAAAAAAAGACAGCTCTTATCATGAAAAATAATGAAATCACCATTACCCTTGATCTGAATCTTGGACAGGAGACAGATAGTTTTTTATTTTGT
The DNA here is from genome assembly GCA_018821715.1 of Pseudomonadota bacterium. Classification (GTDB taxonomy): domain Bacteria; phylum Desulfobacterota; class Desulfobacteria; order Desulfobacterales; family Desulfobacteraceae; genus Desulfobacula. The sequence goes on from JAHJLN010000374.1 coordinate 1,702, forward strand.
GATTTCAGTGTTGATTATGTAAAGATTAATGCTGAATACAGGTCTTGATCATGCGGCTTCAAAAATACCTGGCCCACGCGGGCCTTTGTTCCAGAAGGAAAGCAGAAGAATTTATATTAAACGGCCGGGTAAAAGTAAACAACCGGATTATAACAGAACTGGGTACAAAAATTGATCCTGCAACTGACCGGGTTTTGTTTGATGATCAACCCGTTATTTTAAAACCGGAATCACCGAATGTATATATAGCAGTGAATAAACCTGAAGGGGTTGTCACATCCTGTTCACAACAGAAAACAAAAATTATTATCGATCTGATCGACATTAATGAAAGAGTATATCCTGTGGGAAGGCTGGATAAAGATTCCAGAGGACTGGTGTTGCTGACCAATGATGGTGAGCTGCATAATAAATTATCCCATCCGTCTTTTAACCATGAAAAAGAGTATATTGTGACAACGGTTCAGCCTGTTTTAGAATCTGCATTAAAACAGATGGCCCAGGGGATGATGATTGACAGCGTTAAAACCCGAAAAGCAAAGGTTAAAAGGCTTTCAAACAATACATTCAGTATCGTCTTGAAACAGGGACGAAACAGGCAGATCAGAAAAATGGTGGGCAAGACCGGGAACAAGGTTGATACCTTAACAAGAATCCGGATGGCAAATATTACCCTTGGAAATTTAAAAGAAGGTGCCTGGCGTTATTTGACCCCTGAGGAGATCAAACAATTAACCCAGTGACTGAATCCCGATGGTTTTTCTTATTTTTTCAAGAAAGGGTACGGAAAACTCTCTTGCTTTTATTGCCCCCTTCTTAAGGATGGCATCGATATCAGACGGATTTTTAATCAATTCCACATATCTTTGTCTGGGCTCTTTTAATATGTCATCAATATATTCAAAGAGTTCCTGCTTCATGGTTCCCCAGGAGATTCCCTGTCTGTAGCGATCTGCCATTTTTTGGGTTTCCGTTTGAGATGCAAAGGCCTTGTATATGGAAAAAAGGGTACAGGTTTCAGGGTCTTTGGGTTCATCCGGTCCCAGGGAATTGGTTTGAATCTTCATTATCAGTTTTCTAAGCTGTTTTTGAGTATCAAACAGCGGAATATAATTATGATAGCTTTTACTCATCTTGCGGCCGTCCAGACCTGAAAGAACGGCAGAGGTTTCGTCTACAACAACTTCTGGAAGAATAAATAATTTTTTGTAAATATGATTAAATCTTGCAGCAATATCTCTGGTCATTTCAAGATGCTGGACCTGATCTTTGCCTACAGGAACTTTTCTGGCATTGAACATCAAAATATCTGCTGCCATGAGAATGGGATAAGAAAAAAGGCCCATTGCAATGCCCTTGTCCGGGTCATTTTGTTCTTCCCCCTCATTTTGTGCTACCGCAGCTTTGTAAGCATGGGCCCGGTTCATTAATCCCTTGGCGGTAAGGCTGGTGAGAATCCAGGTCAGTTCCAGTATCTCAGGGATATCTGATTGTCGGTAAAACACGCAGTTATCATAGTCCAACCCCAAGGCAATCCATGCGGCTGCAATTTCAAGTGCAGATTGTTTTCTTAAGCTCGGGTCATGATTTTTTATCAAGGAATGATAATCAGCCAGAAAATAATAAGAGACAAGCGTATTGTTTTTACTGGTTTCAACTGCCGGGCGTATGGCACCGACATAATTGCCAAGGTGGGGAGTTCCACTGGTTGTGATACCGGTCAAATAATCTGCATTTTTCATGTTCAACATTCCCTGAAATCAATTGGTTTATTTAAATAAAATCGGGAGTACCAAAAAGCCATGATTTAATCAATAAGTTTGTTTTTCTTTGCATATTCTGTGGCAAATATAATTTCTTTTTTCTTTGTTTTTAACTGTCCATCCAGTTTTGCGTTTAACACCTGGTTGAGCAGGGTACTGTAGACCGGGCCGGGTTGTATCCCTATCTTTAATAAATCCCGGCCCTTAAGGTAAGGTTTTATACTTCTTTGATGGGTATAAAAAGTTGAGATGGCTTTTCTTATTTCTTCATCTGTCGTCAGAGCCATTATATATAAGATAAATTCTGCTTTAAAATTGATGAGTGCCCAGTATAAATCCTGTCTGGTATAACTTGATGAATTTTCTATCACATATAATTGTTTTTCAGCCTTGTATCTTTTTTCCAAAAGGATGCCCCGTTCTTTCAAAGGAACGTTGAGCCGGTCGCATATTTGTTCACACACACCATAATTGCACCGGTTTAAAAGCGCCATAAAGTAAACAGCCCATCTTGGATAATCTTCATCAACATATAACAGATCATGCCAGGAGAGTATCTTATTCACTGACTCCAGCAGTTGATAGGTTTTAGGGATAATGGTCAGGTTTTTATGAATCACTTTTTCAAGGCCGTACGCCTCCATAGTTCTGATAGCGGGGATAGGATTTTCTTCTTCAAAAATCTGCTTTAATTCTGATAATACCCGAAGACCGCTTAGATTTTTGAAACAATCTATTTTAATGGCATTTACAATCAAATTGGAGGTCACTTTTCCAATTTTAAACCCAAAGCGGTTAGAAAATTTAATGGCCCTGAAAATACGGGTGGGATCTTCGACAAAGCTTAAATTATGTATGGTCCGGATTGTTTTGTCTTTCAGATCCCTGTTGGCACCAAAATAGTCTGTCATCGTACCAAAATCATCTGGATTAAGACTGATGGCAAGGGTATTGATGGTAAAATCCCTCCGTGCAAGATCAAGCTTTATGGAGCTTTTTTCAACAATGGGCAGTGCTGCCGGGGTTTGATAATATTCCAACCTTGCAGAGGCCACATCAATTTTAAAATTATCAGGATAAATAATGACGGCCGTACCAAATTTTTTATGGGTATTGACTCTGCAGCCCTCTTTTTTTGCATATACTTTGGCAAATTCAATACCGTCTCCTTCAACAACAATATCGATATCTTCTATGGGCCTGTTCAGCAGCAGGTCCCTGACAAATCCGCCGACAACAAACATATTAAATCCAAGTTTATTGCCTGTTTTTCCGATGGTTTGAAGAAGATGCTTGATGTGGTTATCAAGGCGCTGGTAAAGAATATTTCCAATATCCCGCTTTTTTGCATTTCTTTTAATGCCCAGTTCAGTCTCATTTCTTTTGAGTTCTTTATTGTGTTGAACTAAATAATTTAACAGGTCGGTACGGGTAATAACGCCTTTGATCCATCCGTCGTCAATGACGGGCAGAATTCTGTGCTTTCCTTCAATAATGATATTTTCAATCTGGGAGACATCAGCATCAGAAGAAATATAGCTGATCTCAGAATTCATGTATTCTTTTACCGGGAGGTGTGAAAGCTTGTGATAAACTGTTTTTTCAATTACCTGCCGGGTAATATATCCTTCATAGGAATTCTTTTTTTTATCAACAACCAATAAGGTATTGATATTATATCTTGTCATCAGGGAACTTGCTTCTTTACAGGTAACCAGAGGTTCAATAGTGATGGCAGGGGCTGTCATCAAATTTTTTGCAATTTGAATACTTTTCACTTCTTTTTGAAGGCGTTCAATAAGTTTGATTTCAACCTGGGCCAGGGTCTGGTTATCAACCTTTGCAGAGGCTGCATAGGAATGGCCGCCGCCGCCAAATGCGGAAAGTATCTTGCCGACATCAACTTCCGGAATACTGTTCCTGGCAATAATGTTGATTTTATTGCCCATTAAAACAATGGCAAAAAAGATATCCAGGCTTTCCATTCTGACAACTTTTTGAACAATCGTTGCAAGATCGGTAATATATGAGGGAGAAGAAATCACAGAGATATGAATATCAATTCCATTTATTTTATGGGTGGTCATTTCATTGAGCAATTCATTTAACCATGTGACCTGTTCAGATTTAATTTCTTTAACCACAAAACTGACAATGGTATTGAGGCTGGCGCCGCAGGACAAAAGAAAGGCAGCCTGTTCAAGGTCTTCCTTGGTCGTTGAGGGATAGGTAAACAATCCGGTGTCTTCATATATGCCTAAGGCCATAACCGTTGCTTCCTCAGGGTTGGGAATGATTTTTTTTTCCTGCAATAATGAACTTAAAATGGTTGCCGTTGCACCGGTTTGCCGTGTGATTTCAAAAGAACCTGTTATATCACCTTTCATGGCCGGATGATGGTCGTAAATATCTATTTTAATGCCTTTTTTATTCAGCAGATCAGAGACCTGAGTCAACCTTGATTTTTGTTTTGTGTCGACAATTACGAGTCTCGATGTTTGAGAAAAGTCTATGGAAGCAGGATCTGCCATGTTAAACAGGTAACTTGTAGAACGGATAAAAAAGTCCCGCAAATTTTTTTCCTGTGAGCCTGGAAAAATGATTATCGAACCAGGATATAATTTTTGAGCAGCCAGCATGGATGCAATGGCGTCAAAATCAGCATTTATGTGACTGGTAATTATAGTATCTGCTGTCAGGCTTTTGTTTTTTTTACGCAATAAATAACTCCTGTTGTAATCAATTGATAAAATTTATATAGTATATCTGTTTGAATTTTACAAATGATCTGACTTTGGCACACTTAATTTTATCAAAGTCACCTTGGTTTGAAAAATTACTAATAAGGATTGACAATGCCGACTGTTTATGAATGGAAGGGAAAAAATCCCAAAGGAAGAAAAGTCAAGGGCGAAATGGAGGCAGAGACTTCAGATCAGGTAAAACAGAGTCTTGCACGACGGAAAATCACTCCTGTTAAAATTAAAAAAAAGCCAAAAGATCTGTTTGCAAACATAGGGTTTCTTCAGCCCAAAGTTAAAGAAACCGATGTGATTATATTTTCCAGACAGTTTTCAACCATGATTGATGCCGGGTTGCCGCTTCTTCAATGCCTTGATATTCTTCACTCTCAGCAGGAGAATCCAACGTTTAAAAAGAATCTGAAAAAGATCAAAGAATCTGTTGAGTCCGGGGAAACTTTTGCAGATGCTTTAAAAAGATTTCCAAAAGTATTTAATGAACTGTTTATCAATATGGTTGCAGCAGGTGAAGCAGGCGGTATTCTTGATGTCATCTTAAAACGGCTCTCAGCATATATGGAAAAGATGGCCAAGCTGAAACGACAGGTCAAGGGTGCCATGACATATCCACTCATTACCCTTATTGTTGCGGTCATTGTTGTTGCCATTATCCTGGTTTTTGTCATCCCGGTGTTTTCAGAAATGTTTGCCGATTTTGGTGCAACCTTGCCGGCACCTACTCTAATCGTAATTGCAATGAGCAAGTTTGCTATAAGTAATATTGGCTATATCGTAGGAGGGATCTTTGCGACCTTATTTTTACTCCGGAGAACCTATTCGAATGAGAAAGGCCGCATCTTTATGGATGATCTGTTTTTAAGGCTTCCTGTTATCGGTATTCTGATCAGAAAAGTGTCGGTAGCCAAATTTACACGAACAACCAGCACAATGCTTTCAAGTGGTGTGTCAATTCTTGAGGTACTGGACATTGTTGCAAGAACCGCTGGAAATAAAATTGTGGAATTTGCCATCCAGGATGTTAAAACCGGTATTACAGAAGGAAGGTCAATGGCGGATCCATTGCTTGAAAGCGGTGTTTTCCCCTCCATGGTCTGTTCAATGATAGCAGTTGGAGAATCAACGGGTGCGCTGGATACCATGATGGAAAAAATTGCGGATTTTTATGATGATGAAGTGGACCAGGCTGTTAAAAACCTGACAGACATGATTGAGCCTTTCATGCTTGTTTTCCTTGGGGTAGTGGTCGGTGGACTTGTCATTGCCATGTATCTGCCGATTTTTTCCATGGCCGGCGCCATTCAATAAATTCATGGAAAACCGTCATTTTCAAGAAAAGAACGATTTTTCAGTTCAAATAAAATGGATTGTTCTGTCCAGGGTGATTTTTGCCGTTCTTTTGATTGTCTCCTGTATTGTTTTTTCATCAAGGGAAAAATTATCTTTTTTTTCGCAGCCATTTTTTTCACTGTATAATATTGCAGCCATTATTCTGGGTCTTTCAATTGTTTATCTTGTCTGGTTGAATAAATTTAATAATAAACTTGTTCTAGCGTATTTTCAGACGATTATGGATACTGTTATTGTGACGGCCATAATTTATGTGACAGGCAGCTATGACAGTATTTTTACTTTTCTTTACCTTGTTGTTATCATTTACACGGCCATGCTGCTGCTTCAAAAGGGCAGTATGATTATTGCCACGATTGCGTGTCTTCAATATGGTTTTTTAATAGAATTGGAATATTATAAAATTCTTCCACCTTTTTCAGGACAGTATTATCTTTCCAGTACAATTGATGAAAGTTACATTGTTTACAGAATTGTGATTATTATTATGGCTTGTTTTGCCGTAGCAATTTTAAGCGGTATTCTATCGCTTCAGTTAAAATATGCCAAACAGGAACTAAAGATAACACAGGAACATTTGAAGCGGGTTGAAAAAATGGCGGCTATGGATGAAATGATTTCAGGTATTGCCCATGAGATTAAAAATCCGTTAGCCTCTTTATCCGGTTCTATTCAATTGCTTCAGGAGGATAAGAAACCCGGGTCTTATGAAGACAAGCTGATGCGGATTATTTTAAGGGAAACAGACCGACTTAAAACAATTGTTAATGATATCAGGTTGTTTGCAAAGCCGCGAACCGATAATGCCTGTGAAATAAAAATTTGTGATGCAATTAAAGAAACGGTTGAACTGTTTTTAAATGATCCGGAATGGAAAAATAGAATTCACCTCAATATGAAATTGAAAAATGATATTTATGTCTTTATGGACCCATCTCATTTAAATCAGATTCTGTGGAATTTATTGAAAAATGCAGCTCAGTCCATAAATGGTGACGGGGAGATCAAAATTGATCTTAAATTATCCAAGAACAACCGGGTTTATTTTACCATTGAAGATACGGGCATTGGAATTAATGAAAAAGATTCCAAGCATATTTTTGATCCTTTCTACACAACCAAGCCTGATGGCACAGGGCTTGGTCTTTCTATTATTCATAGATTGATTGATACCTATAACGGAATGATTGATTTTGAATCAATACCCGGTAAAGGTACTGTGTTCACTGTTCTTTTAAATGGTGTTCCCTCAAAAGGCAAATCAGGGAATGCCCTTGTGGATCACTTATAATTATTCAATATTACAAATAATTGTTTTAATGACTTGTACTGATATGTTTTAATTTGATAAGGCAAGATGTTAAGATTCTACTTTTCTATATCCAATAAGCTATTTATTTTGATCTGCTTGATTTTATTTTTAATCATTGCCCCCTTTTTTTATATTGCCAAAACTTCACTCTCAGAATTTGGTTCTTATGCCTATACGGTTAATAAAAAACAAATAAAAAACATGTCCAGATTATATTTGTCCCGCATTGCAGACGAACAGGCAAAAACGTATGATGAGATGTTTAAAAGAATAAAGACGGCATCTTCTTTGCTGGGCAGTCAAATTACAAGTATTTATCATAATATTGACTTATTATCCCAAGTGCCGTTAACAAAAAGGATAGATTTGCAAAGAAATCAGAAGAACCAAATTTTTTTTAGTTCTCAACAAGAGGCAGTTATAACTGCTTTTTGGGGTGGAGACCAAATTACAGATGACATAAAAAAAGAATTGAATGCCTTGTCTCACTTTAAACCCATGTTAATGAAATTAAAAGAAATGATTCCTGAAAGTATGGCTACTCATATCATTACTATTTCAGGTATTGGGTGTTATTATACCATGGACGAGAAAGCAAAAAATGCCTGTTATAATCTTCCGATTCCATCTGAGTTTGACTTAAGAGATGGCGAGCCGGTCACTATTTTTACAAAACCAGACATTAAATATTATGATACCCAATGGACAAATATATATAAAGATGATGTTATTGACGACTTGATGATGACAGCCTCAACACCGATCTATGATAACAAGGGTGAATTCAAAGGGATTACCGGCATTGATATCCCTGTGGGATCTATGATCAGAGGCCTGACAGAGAGTGCTGCTGTTTCAGAGAATGCAAATGAAAGTATCCTTTTTGCATTTCTTCAGAACAGGGAAGGCAAAATCATTGCATTTCCCAATGAATTTCTAACTCTTTTCGGATTGGATAGAGATGTTAATCATTTGAAAAATTCAAGCGATATTTTAAATTATAGCTTAAAGGATTCTTCAATAAAGGCTGTCCGCATGATTTCCCCTGATGTTTGCAATTTCCATCAAGGGATTATCGAAGTGGTAATCAACACTGAAAAATATCTTATGTCCATCGGCCATTTAGGATCAGTTGAATGGCATCTTGTTTTAGTGGCAAAAGAAGCGGATATGATTACATCTGTCAATAAAACAGGGATTGCCCTTGAAAAAAGCCTGGGTTCAATATGGAAAAATTTTCTTGGGTACTCTTTATTGATCATTATTATTTCTGTGGTCTCGGTATTCTATGCCATAAGGGTATTTGTATCTCCCATCAAACAATTCATAGCGGCAACTCAAAAAGTTGCAAGCGGTGATTTTTCTTCATCACTTCAGATCAACCGGGGTGACGAGATCGGAATGCTTGCCAGATCATTTAACTTGATGGTTGAAAAAATAAAAGTTTCGGAAAGGATGGAACAAGAAAATGCCCGGGAGCTTGAGAATCGGATTAAGCTTCGAACCATTGAACTTGAAGAGACGAATGATGAACTCAAAAAGATTAAAAACGAACTGGAGAAAACCATTGCTAAAAGAACTGTTCAACTCAAAAAGTTGAATGAGCATCTTGTCTATAATGAGGAGGGTGAAAGAAAGGCCATTGCATCCGATCTTCATGACAGTGTAACTCAAACCCTTGCAATGAGTATATCTAAACTAAAGAATATCCGGGAATCGGATCATGATATACATCAAGGGAATCTTGTGGATGTTCAGGGATATCTTGAGCAGTCTGTCAGGGAAATCAGGTCCCTGATTTATCAATTAAGTCCTCCAATACTGGATGATTTTGATATTGAGATTGCACTGGGTTTTTTAATAGAAGAGACAAACGCCAAACACCACAGTTCTTTTCATTATATAAATAATATTGAAGATCCGGTTCATTTGGATCAGGCGGTTAAGGTCACTTTATACAGAGCTGTCAGTGAACTGGTCACCAATATTTTAAAACACTCTGGTTCTAAAAATGGAGAGATTGAAGTATCTCGAACCAAGGGAGAAATAAGGATAAGGGTGGAGGACCAAGGCTCTGGTTTTGATGTGGAGACCCTGAAAAGTTCAGATTCTTTTGGGTTTGGTTTACATAGCCTTTCAGAACGGATGGAAAATTTCGGAGGCCGAATTCAACTTGAGTCTACACCTGGAAAAGGAACAATTATTTTTTTAACAGCACCGCTTAACCTTAACAAAACAAGTGAATATGAAAAAAATTAAAATTATTCTGGCCGATGACCATAGCATTGTACAGCATGGGCTATGTCATGCACTGGAAATGGAAAAAAGTTTTCAAATTATTGCAAAAGCAGATTCAGGCCACTCGGCCATTGAGCTTTCAAACCGTTTGCAGCCTGATATGGTTATTATGGATGTCAGTATGCCGGGTCTAAACGGCATGGAGGCGACAAAACAAATTATTGCTAAAAATCCTGAAATAAAGGTTATTGCACTGTCCATGCATATGGAAAAAATTTATGTTAAAGGCATGATGAATGCCGGGGCTTCCGGGTATATTTTAAAGTCGTGTTCCTTTAAAGAATTGTTAAAATGTATCCACACCGTTTTGTCAGGGGAACATTTTTTCTGCCATGAGGTGCGACATCTGATTGCAGGCAATGAGGGTGAATATTCGGAAAATAACAGGGTATCAGTTTTTTCATTGTTGTCAAAAAGAGAAAGAGAGGTGTTGCAATTAATTGCAGAAGGGCATAAAAGCAGGCAGATTGCAGAAAAATTAAATATCAGTATCAAAACGATTGATATCCACAGGACAAATTTAAAAACCAAACTGAATATTCACAGTATAGCAGAGTTGACCAAATTTGCCATTGCAGAAGGGTTGACGTCTTCTATTCTATAAATTCCATCCCCTGAAGTAAGAAAAAAAATACATAAAAATGTAACTTGTTTTTCACATTCATCAGACCCCTCCCTTTAATTCAACGCCCTTATTAAATCGAGATTATCTATAATTTCAGTACGTTTCAAGTTAATCTGACAGAATTTAAAATTATGGTATGTAATTTGCTCTTTAAGCAGGTTAAGCCGATAGTTTTTTTGTGAAGAAAACTTTGGATAACCAATTAAAACAAAGCATGTCAGAGGATGCACATGAAATATATATATTTAACCGGATCTATCATATTTGCTATTACGGGAATCTCTCAGGCCATGAGGGTATTGATGGGAGAAGGAAGTCGTCAGGTTGTAAACACACCTGTTGTTTTTAATCTTCAATATATTACCCTGTCTTTTATGCCCACCCCTGGGTTTGTCAAAATACTCTTGTTAGGCCTCGGGTTTTTCTGCCTGTTTTTAATTCGGCAACGGCTTAAGAAATTGGGAGTTGGAAAAATCTGGAAATATATCCCATATTAAAAGGCATAAGACAATCTCCTGCATCCTGAACCTGGTAACCATACCGTTTTAAGGATGCAGGGATATAAAATCAGTATTTTTTTGGCCCGGGCAAATCTTCAGCCACAGGTTCTCATCCATTTTTTTAAAACATCTTGATTTATTCCATCCGCTTTTGTATTCAAGACAATATAAGGATCTCTTTGCAGGCAAACTCTTTTTAACAGGGAAGGGTCCAATGATTGATGAAAAATCAAAAACCAGCCGATTTATCGGCATCTTTCTTCTAAGCAACTTTTTGTTTTGCTACCCTGTGCTGACTTTATTTAACATAAAAACAATTTTTTTTGGGGTCCCGGTCTTCTTTTTTTTCCTATTCTCAGCCTGGCTGGGGTTAATCGGGCTGTTGATGATTTGTGCTGAAACCAGCCCTAGAATTCAGCTTAGCAAGCGGTTACCATCAAAAAAACATACGATTGATTCATAAAACATGATTGAACCCAAAATAATTATTCTGATTTCCTTTGGCTATATCAGTCTTCTTTTTGCCATTGCTTTTTACGGGGACAAACGTGCGGAGCTCGGCAAAAGCGTTATCAGCAATCCCTATATTTATGCTTTATCTCTGGCAGTATACTGTACGGCCTGGACATTTTACGGAAGTGTGGGCGCTGCAAGCAAATCAGGGCTGGCAGGTTTTTTAAGCATTTATATCGGACCTACCATGACCATGATTTTGGGCTGGCCTGTGTTGCGAAAAATTATCAGGATCAGTAAAACAAACAAAATTACATCCATTGCCGATTTTATTGCATCCCGTTATGGTAAAAGTGCTACCGTGGCAGGGGTGGTAACCATCATAGCCGTTCTGGGCATCATCCCTTACATGTCTGTCCAGATTAAGGCCATCTCCACGACATACCTGCTCTTAAGCAAGGGGCCTCAAATCATAGTGCTGCCCTATTTGACCGATATCCCTTTTTTAAAGGATACGGCATTTTATGTTGCATTGCTTCTGGCCGTATTTGCTGTTTTTTTTGGCACCAGGCATCTGGATGCCACAGAACGCCATGAAGGACTGGTTGCAGCCATTGCCTTTGAATCCATTGTCAAACTGGTGGCATTTATTTCAGCAGGATTATTTGTAACCTATGGAATTTACTCAGGTTTTGGCGATTTGTTTCAAAAAGCAAGCCTGGTTCCGGAAATTCAAAAACTCTTTGCCATGGAAGTGAATACAACAACTTTTTCAGGCTGGTATAATGGCCTTTTCCTTTCAATGATGGCCATTATTTTTCTTCCCCGTCAATTCCAGGTGATTGTTGTGGAAAATGTAGATGAAAAGCATTTAAACAAAGCCATATGGCTTTTCCCTCTCTATCTTTTGATCATTAATATCTTTGTCATACCCATTGCCTTTGCAGGACTGCTCACTTTTGCCAATAAAAAAGCAGTTGATCCGGATTTTTTTGCTTTATTGCTTCTTATGGCAGAACAGCAAAAAGGACTTGCGCTGCTTGTGTTTATCGGCGGGATGTCTGCAGCGACAGGAATGGTCATTGTTGAAGCCATTGCCCTGTCCACAATGGTTTGCAATGATCTTGTCATGCCGGTATTGTTCCGTTTGTCTTTCTTAAAACTTGGCCAGCGAAGCGATCTTAGTTATCTTCTGTTGAATATCAGGAGAGCCAGTATCCTTTTGATGCTGTTTCTCGGATATCTTTATTTTCATTTTGTCGTGGAATATTATGCTTTGGTTTCCATCGGTATGATATCCTTTACAGCTGTTGCACAGTTTGCCCCTTCCATTATCGGAGGAATCTTCTGGAAGGGTGCAACCCGGTCCGGCGCTTTATCCGGTCTCATTGCAGGCTTTTTCATTTGGGCCTATACCCTTGTTTTACCTTCTCTTGCCAAGGCAGGTGTTCCTTTGGAAAATTTTTTAGCCCACGGTCTGTTTGGAATTGAATTTTTAAAACCCCAGCAGCTGTTTGGACTTGATTCAACTCTATTGGGCTTTAATCAATATACCCATGCGGTCTTCTGGAGTATGGTTTTTAATATTGGTTTGTTTTTTGGGATATCCCTTTTTTCCCGGCAGAGTGAAGTTGAAAAAAAACAGGCCATTTTGTTTGTGGATGTATTCAAGTCTTCGGTTGAAGCTGAAAAATCATCGTTCTGGCGAGCCACTGCATCGGTTGGAGATTTAAGATCGCTTCTGGAACGGTTTCTGGGTAAAATCCGTACTCATGAGGCCCTTGAAGCGTATGCCAGACAACACCGCATTAACCTGGACCACGAGGTTACGGCTGATGCCGGGCTTGTCAGTCATGCTGAAAAACTTCTGGCCGGCGCCATCGGATCTGCTTCTGCCCATGCCATGGTGAAGTCTGTTGTCCAGGAGGAACCGTTAGGCTTTAATGACATTATGAGCATTCTGGATGAAACCCAGCAGATCATTATGTACAGCAGGGAACTGGAAAAAACCACCCGGGATCTTGAAGCTGCAAATGAACAGTTAAAAGAGTTGGACCGGTTAAAAAATGAATTCATATCCACAGTGACCCATGAACTTAGAACACCTTTAACGTCTGTAAGGGCATTGGCTGAAATCATTCATACAAATCCTGACTTAGATGCGGTCAGGCATGATAAATTTTCCGGCATCATTATAAAGGAAAGCGAACGGTTATCAAGACTGATCAATGATGTTTTGAATTTTCAGAAAATGAAATCCGGTAAGATTCAATGGGAATTTTGCAGGATAGATATTAGAGAAATTATTGAAGACTCGGTTTTCTCAACCAGTCAACTGATAGAAGAAAAAAAGATTGACTTAAGACTTCATATACCGAAAAGACAAGTTTTTGTAATAGGAGACCGGGACAGGCTAATGCAGGTAATGATCAATCTGATTTCCAATGCCGTAAAATTCTGCGACAAAGACCAGGGGATAATTGATATCGGCATGACCATTGAGCACGACTGCATAAAAGTGACGGTCCGGGATAATGGTATCGGCATCAGCCCTGAAAATAAAGAAATTATATTTGAAGAATTCCGGCAGATTAAGGATTCATCCCGGGGCAGGCCCCTTGGAACCGGCGTAGGACTTACCATTACCCGGCATATTCTTGAGGCTCATAAGGGCGATATCTGGGTGGAAAGCGAATTGGAAAAAGGAGCGACTTTTATTTTTACGCTGCCGCCTGCCCCGAGCGTGGAAGCACATGAAACTGCAGGAATAACAGAATAACCAATTTGGTAATGGCTAACTGTTTTAAAACAAACAGGAGAAAGGAAAACAAATGTCAAAGAAGATACTGATTGTTGATGATGAACCCAATATTATTGTCCCTCTGGAATTCCTTATGGAGCAGAACAACTATGAGGTAAAAGTGGCTGAAAACGGTGAGCAGGCACTGGATTTTATTTCAACCTTTGGCCCGGATCTTATTCTCCTTGATATTATGCTGCCTGGGATTGACGGGTATGAAGTTTGTCAGAAAATTCGTAAAAATCCGAAATTTAAACATATAAAAATCGTATTTCTATCTGCCATGGCAAGAACCATTGATATTGCCAAGGGCATGGGACTTGCGGCGGATGACTACATCACAAAGCCTTTTTCCAACTCATATGTGGTAGAACGCGTCGGGGAACTGTTGAAAGAAGAAAAATAATGATATAAAAGGACAGTCTTATCTTAAAACAAGCTCGAAAATGAACCTGGCTTCCCATCAAAAATCTTAAACCAAAGCCCCTATTCGAGAAAAGTCAGATATTAAATAGTGCCCGACCGAAAACAAATGGATACCATGATGATAAAATATGGTTTCAATTTACGGGAAAAAGAAATCGAGTCATTTTACAATTAATTTGAATATGAACTAAAAAATTTTAATAAAAAATAAAATA
>JAHJLN010000375.1 GCA_018821715.1 Pseudomonadota bacterium
CGGTTTTTTAAAAAAGGGATGGCAAGACTGCCTTGCCGGTCGGTTCATGAACAAATAACTGTCAAGGGCGGCATCGGCAGCTTAAGGGGGCATTTGTTGCACTACCCCTACCCAAGTTTTTCCGAGTATCTAACATCTAAGCTCGGCCAACTTGACGCCGTTCTCCTTGAAAACGATAGCAATTCCGTGGACTTCATCAACTGGATGATCGAAAAAGCTGTATTCTTTGATGATGACAGACAGACGGCAAACTACCTTTTCGGAAAATGGCAGACCAACCACGATAAAAGCGGAGCAGATTATCTCGTCTATAAAACAAGGCCATATAAGAAAAAAACATCTATTCTCATAAGAATAATGAAAGGCCTTAAAAAGACACGAAAGTATTTATATATATCTATCTTTTTGTAATCTTTAATAATCTGAAACATATTGATCGTTAAGGAAATGGGGAGAAGAACAGTTATTGCTTTTATAAAATCATATCCAAGCGCTAAAAGAATTGGCGTACCAAAAAGCAATACGCCAACCCCGAAAACAGATTGTATAAGTGACGTTCCTATAACTATTAGTAAAATATCTAATGACATGGAATTATTCCTTCAATCTCCTATGATTTTCTGGTGTAATCGAACGCCCCGCAAGTATGATGCCGGATTATCAAATCTGTTTTTATCTGCACACATCTACCCAGTCTTTACAGTTTGAATACGTTTCAAATTCGTCTATCGTCATTCGGATTGAAGAATTCTGACTGCCGGCAGCTGGAATGATTTCCATGTGATTTTTAAGCGATATATATAGGTACACATCTATTGGCTTTTTCAGGCCAAAAGGACAAACACCCCCCTATTGCGTGCCCTGTATGTTCCAATACTTCATTTTGATTCAGCCTTTTTGCTTTTTTAAAAAATTGGCTTTTGTACTTCTGGTTATTAATTTTTGATGTCCCGGAAACAACAATTAAAATGGGTTTGTCATCAAGTTTAAATGAAAGTGTTTTTCCAATTTGATCCGGGTCCACTCCATGTGCATTTGCAGCCTTTTCAACCGTTGCTGTGGAGGTGTCTGACACGATAATTCGATGGTCCATTTTGTAATCTGAAAAATATTTTCTTACGGCTTCCAGAGACATATCTTAACCTTGTTAATCGTTTTTGTGCCAGAAAAAATTCCTGACTGGTGCCTGACATTCTAAAAAGATTGTTCCCGGCTGAGTTTTTTATAATAAATTTATTTTTTCACAATATCCATGAATTGATCCGATAAAGCAACAAAAAATCTTAATTCATCAATCACGGTGGTGGAGCTGCGGTGAACACCACAAATTAAAAAATGAATTCTACACTCAAGGAGTATCATTATGTTTTTATTCTGTTTACTCGTACACACGGCCATAGATCTTTCAGAAATATACTGCAATATGCCCCGATTGCGTCACATCTTTTACATGGTACGCCACAGCATGTTCCAAGTGCAGCCGCAGCTTAGCATCCAAAGCGCATAAGTTATCTGGCTGGAAAAAACTCCTGTGCCGCTTCATACTCACTGCAGCATACCGGAAAGGAAGGACGGAAAACAAAATTGTTTAACTATCAAATGCAAACGGAAGTGCTGACGCGTGTCAGTGATGCGTTCGTTTACCCTTAATGGTTAATTTTATCTAAATATGATGAGAAGTATACCATTACTGTTTGATATTGTGTTTTTTAAGAATTTTTGAATAAACACCTTTTCCCTTGATTCTTTCAAGACAAACATTGAACTTCTCTTTTATTGATGCTGCATTTGGATAGCTAAGGGATATCATCAAGCTGAGGTTATCTTGGTTGAGTGGCTTTTTAACTGTATCAAATTTGTCTATTTCCTGAGGGAACATTTTTTTTATCAGTGACCATCCAACCAGCTCCTCGGTTGCCAGAAGGTCAACCCTTTCCAACCATAGATTTCTTATACCATTTTCATCATTATAGCCGTAATATATCTTCAGTCCGTTTTCCTTGAACGGTTTTTCATACCAGTACCCTTTAGTACCACCAATAGAATAAGGTTTAAGATCTGTAAAAGACTCCCATTTAATATCAGACTTTATTCTTTTTTTAAGATAGAAAAATCTTCCGGTTGAGCTTGCCAATGAATGACTGAAATCGTATGTTTTTTTTCGATCTTCTGTTACTTTATATGGAAACGTGGCAAAGGCCGTTCCACTTTTTACTAAAGATTCGCATCTTTGCCATGGATAAAACTTGTATTCAACTTCAAGTCCTGCATCTTTAAAAATAGCAGACACAATTTCTGTAAAAAAGCCGTACCCTTCTATTTTTTCTGATGTATAAGGTGACCATTCTCCAGTTACAAGTAGGATTTTTTGATCAGCATTCAAACCGCCTACCATTAGAATCAATAAACAAAATGAGATTATTGCTGTCTTCATTTTTCACTCCTTTTCTTGATTGGCATTGCAACCGAGTAGGCATAATACCTGACAGTTGAAAACAACGTGCCTTGGAATTTTAAGATTTTATATTCAATAAACGACTTTTATTAAAAAAAATAAAGAGATGGATAGTGTAAAAAAAATAAATTTTATAGGTCTAAATGTCAATAAAAGATTGCAGTGCAATACGAATATAAATCAAATTAATTTTTCTGTTGCTGTAAAATTTTAGCCTATTTACTGTTATTTTCAAGGTGTGACCGAGCCACCCCCAAAAAGATTTATTTGATTTCCTGGGTGAATACATAACCTTTGATAAAACAATTCTATGCAATGTCAGAACCGAATATCCTCCTGAAAATACTGATATCTCCGTGTATCAGGGCAAGGAAGCAGAGCTGGCCAGATATCAGCTATGTAAAACGGCGTGAAGATGCGATGCAAATTCGATTTACTTAGCCAATTGTATTCAGTAAGGTGGTGTGAAAAAAAATCAATATTCAGGTGTCGGTTTAGTTCAGGGTATGAAAACTAAGCATGTAACATCAACTGTATCAAAAGAAAGGTTATGTTGTGATCGAATCTAATATTCTTATAACTGGTTTTATTGTGTTTTTTGCCCGCATCTGTGATGTCTCC
>JAHJLN010000376.1 GCA_018821715.1 Pseudomonadota bacterium
AAAAAAAAGGGGGCTGGAAAAGAAAGGGGCTTTGTGTCGGGCATGTTCAGTCAGGAAAAACCGCAAACTATCTTGGCGTTATATGTAAGGCAGCAGATGCGGGTTATAAAGTGATCATTGTTCTGGCAGGATTGTTAAATGCTCTCAGGAATCAGACACAGGAGCGTATCGACGAAGGATTTGTCGGGTTTGACAGCTCGCAGCAGCTTGAAGCGACAACTCTTGAAGAAAAATTGACCGGGGTTGGAAAATTTTATGATTTTTCAAACTGGCATAGTCCCGTACCATTAACTACCAACTCTCAGGACTTTGATAGAAAAATTGCTACACAGTTAAGAGCACAAATCAGTCAGTTTAATGAACCCGTCATCATTGTACTTAAAAAAAATGTTTCAATTTTAAAAAACCTTATTGACTGGCTTAAAAGTAATAATTCAGAACTGAACAGGTTCCCGATGTTATTGATTGATGATGAGGCAGACCACGCATCCGTAAACACGAATAAGGAAGATCAAGATCCTACTGCCACGAACAGACGTATTCGAGAGTTGTTAAGTCTGTTTGAACAAAGTTCATACCTGGGGTATACGGCCACCCCTTTTGCAAATATTTTTATCGATCCTGAAAGTGATGATGATATGATTAATGATGATCTTTTTCCAAGTGATTTTATTATCAGTCTGGATACACCAACCAATTATATTGGAGCAAGCCGTATCTTTGAGGAAGAAGGTGATCTTGATATCGTCAGAGAAGTAGATGATTATCAGGATGTTCTCCCCCTTAACCATAAAAAAGACGAGATGCCTGCAGTTTTACCTCAAAGCCTTAATGAAGCTGTCCGGGTATTTATTCTCGTAAAGGCAATCAGAAATCTGCGGGGGCAGGAGAACAGTCATAATTCCATGCTGATTAATATCAGCCGGTTTACAGATATACAATCAAATGTCAAATGGCAGATCCATGAATATCTTACAGAATTAAGAGATGCTGTCAAAAATCACTTTGCACTTTCTGAACAGGACGCAATGTCAAACTCCAGCATGGTCAGTATTAAAAAAACTTGGGATAAAGAATTTAACGGGACGGAATTTATATGGAAGGATATACAGAAAGAACTGTTTACTGCTGTTTCACCAGTCCGGGTTATTGAAGTAAATGGGTCTAAAAGTTCAGAACCCCTGGACTACAATAAACATGATTATCCTAATGGTCGCAATGTGATAGCTATCGGCGGATTAAGTCTGTCACGTGGTTTGACTCTGGAAGGGCTGACTGTCAGCTATTTTCTGAGAAATTCCATCATGTATGACACCTTGATGCAGATGGGCAGGTGGTTTGGTTACCGCCCCAATTTTCATGATGTCTGTCGAATTTATATGAGTGCAGACGCAAAATCATGGTACGCCTATATATCAAAGGTTACAGAAGAACTGCGTGAAGAATTCAGCCGGATGGAAAAAGCTAAAATGACTCCCAGGGATTTTGGTTTGTGTGTAAGAAGCCACCCTGAAAGTCTCATCGTTACAGCACGGAATAAAATGAGGACTGCAAAGCCGGTGTTGAGGCAGATCAATTTGTTTGGAAGGCTTGTCGAAACTGCTGTTTTGAGTAAGACTTCTGATGCTGTGGAAAATAATTGGAAAGCCGTGACATCACTGGTCGAATTCGCACAAAAGGAAGGTGTCTATAAGGAATTCAATGCCAGCCATCTGTTTTTAAAAGTTTCGTCAAAATATATTGAAAAATTTCTTGATGGTTTTATAAATCACCCGGCGTCACAAAATACAGAGAATCGTCCGTTAATTAATTATTTAAAATTACTTTATGAAAAAGATAACATAACAAGCTGGGACATCGTCGTATTAAATAAACCAGGATCAAAATCAACGGTTGAACCTCAGCTTGTTTCCGGTCTGTCTGTGAAACCACAACTCAGAAATGTAATTATCGAAAAGGCTAACGGGATTGCACAGAAAAATCGGCGGATAGGCTCTGATCCTGATGAGCAGGCTGGCTTAAGTGACGAGATTATTGAAAAACTTTTAGAACAGTATGGTTCAAAATCAAAAATTAAATCGTCAGAGTGCCGGAAAATGAGAAAGAGACCCTTGCTGCTGCTTCATTTATTAGATTGCCATCTTGATGGTAATTCTATAAACAGACAGGGAGTCTTTGCATTTGGCATCAGTTTTCCGGGTGAAAGTACACAGAGAAGGCCCGAAAGACTTGTCGAATATGTTGTTAATACAGTCTGGTGGCGTAATAACTATGCAGAACTACTTGACGAAGAGGAGGATTCCGTTGAATAACCCATGGGAAGAAATACAGATACCTTCACACGATATCCTCTACAGAATCATAGATTCTGAACACCCTCTCCGGTTGTTGAGAGCAAGAGATACTTATGGCCGGTTTCTGTTTATTTATGAATTCTCTCATCCTGACCATATCCCTGATAAATTTCCTGAATTGAACGGTATTGATATTCATCTGCAGGGGCCGGATCAATCGTCAGCCGGAAATTATATGCTCCTTATTGTTCTGAAAGATAATAAAGAATGGCAGATATTTCTTTCCCTGTGCAATGATCTTGTTTCATCCACAAAGGCTCTGGAAAAACAGACAGAGGCCACTTTAATTATTCTGCGCAGGCTTAAACGATGGCAGGATTTCCTGCAGAGGGCACGTTCAGGGCTGTTACCTGAGAAAGAAATCAAAGGATTGATTGGGGAGCTGCTTTTTATCAAAAGACATTTGATTCCAGCCTTCGGCGCAGGAACGGCCATCCAGTTCTGGCAGGGGCCGGAAGATGCCCCTCAGGACTTTAATGTTCATGACTGCGCTGTTGAGGTCAAATGCCAGCTGGGAACGACTACCCCGGTTGTGCGCGTTTCATCCGCAGATCAGTTATGTTCTCAGCTGTCAGAAACATATCTGTATGTAATTACTCTTGGGAAATCTGATGTGGGTACCAAAGTGGCTGTTAATCTTCCATCTCTTATAAGTGACATTAGAAATCAACTTGAATCAGATTCGCCTGCAGAATTAGAACGATTTAATGATCTGCTTTATCAAACTGGATATATTGAATTAGAAGAATATAAGCGGTTTAATTATATACCGGCTTCAGAAAAAATGTTTGCAGTGGAGAATGATTTTCCAAGGATATGTTCTGAAGATCTCATCCCTGGAGTTGAAAGAGTTACTTATAATATTAATCTGTTCGACTGTGAACCTTTTTCTGCGTCTCCTGACTGGATGAAGTTATTATGAGCTATGAAGATTTTTTTAAGGATTACATGCAGGATATTTATGCTCGTTCTGCGGCAGAAAGCGATTTTTCAGAGGTAATTTTTACTGAAAGAGTCTGCGAATTTCTTGTGGAGCAGGCTGTTCTGGAAAACTTCACTGCTGCCAGTTACAAAAAGAAAACGTTAGGCATCAGAGTTGATGCATATGATTATTCCGAAGAATCAGATGTGCTGACTCTTATAGTTACAGATTTTTATAATGAACCCTGTTCTTTGACCAGGACTATTATTACTACAGTGTTCAAGCGTGTGGTGAAATTCTTTGCAAAGGCTCTGGATAGTTCATTCTACAGGTCTCTGGATGAAAGTGATCCTGGTTTCAGACTGGCAAGAGATATTAATGCCTTCTGCTCCAGTAAAAAACTCAGGAGATCACGGTTTATTCTGCTTTCGAATGCATTATTGAGCAAAAGTTTTGATGACATAATCCCAGACTATGATGTTAAAGGATTTCCCTGTTCATTTGATATCTGGGACCTGGGCCGTATTCAGCGTATTGAGGAGTCAGGTAAATCAAGAGAGGATATCATTGTGGATTTCAGCACTTTGTTAAAGAAGGATCTTCCCTGTCTACCGGCCTCCAGTAGTGAGTGCGCCTATAAATCATACCTTCTG
Organism: Pseudomonadota bacterium; assembly: GCA_018821715.1. Lineage (GTDB taxonomy): Bacteria > Desulfobacterota > Desulfobacteria > Desulfobacterales > Desulfobacteraceae > Desulfobacula. The sequence continues at coordinate 3,930 of JAHJLN010000376.1, forward strand.
GCACTGCCCGGAACGCTGGTCGCTGAACTTTATGATAAATACGGGGAACGATTATTAGAACAGAATGTACGAACCTTCCTTCAATTCCGGGGGAATGTGAACAAAGGTATGAGAAATACTATTCAAAATAGTCCTGAAATGTTTTTTGCGTATAATAACGGGATTACAGCAACAGCAGAGGAAGTCGTCACAACTGAATGTAATGGACAGGTAAGCATTAAGTCAATCAAGAATTTCCAGATTGTCAATGGCGGCCAGACAACCGCTTCTCTTTTTAATACACACAGAAAGAATAAGGCGGATTTGTCGGCAGTGCATGTACAGGCCAAACTTACCGTGATTCCCCCGGGAGAAACGGAGCATATTGTTCCTAAAATATCTGAGTATGCTAATACACAGAACAAGGTCAGTGCAGCTGATTTTTTTTCAAATCATCCCTTCCATCTGCGCATGGAAGAAATATCACGTCGCCTCTGGGCATCGTCTTCAGCGGGAAGCCTGCGGGAAACCCACTGGTACTATGAACGTGTAAGGGGTCAATATGCAAATGCCCAGACAAACCTCACTCCAACTGGAAAAAAAGAATTTCTTGCAGTTAATCCAAGAAAACAGATGTTCATAAAAACTGATCTGGCGAAATATCAAAGTTCCTGGGATATGAAACCACACATAGTCAGTCTTGGCGCGCAGAAAACGTTTGTCAGGTTTGCAGAAGCAGTTTCGAAAGGATGGGAAAAAAATGAACCTGAATTTAATGAACTTTATTTTAAACGATTGATTGCAAAAGCAATCCTTTTTCGAACAATTGATCGGTTTGTTATGAAACAACCCTGGTATGGGGGATACAAGGCAAATATTGTGACATATACTGTTGCTAAATTTTCTCAAATGATTAAGATCACCGGGATGTTTCTTGATCTGGAAAATATATGGAAAAGGCAAAGCATTACAGATGAAATGGAAAACTTTTTAATGATTATTGCTGAAAATGTTAATTCTGTGATCCAGAAAACACCGCCTGGCGTGACGAATGTGACGGAGTGGTGCAAAAGAGAGATGTGCTGGGAAAATGTCCAGAAAATAACATTGGATATCCCCGCGCAGGTTCAAGATGGACTAATAGCCAGAACAGAAAGAATTTACAAAGATTCTGATGCCAAATCAGTACAGAAAATTGATAATGGAATCCAGGATCAGAAATTTGTACTGGAAAAAGGTGCTTTGTTCTGGAATCAAATGATTGAATGGTCAAAATCAAATAGAATTTTTTCTCCAAAAGAAATTGGCTTATTACAGGCTGCAAGCCAGATACCCATTAAAATTCCGAGTGAAAAGCAGTCTCAATTATTGGTGTCTATTGAGAAAAAAGCGACAGAGAACGGCTTTACAGTATGATCCCGATTATCGATATATTCGCCGGTCCGGGTGGACTGGGGGAGGGGTTCTCTTCCCTTCGCTGTCAGAATGAACTGCCTGTTTTCGGTATAGCACTTTCAATTGAAAAAGATACTTATGCACACAGCACTCTTGAATTGCGTAGTTTTTTTAGAAAGTTTCCCTGTGGTAAAGCCCCGGAAGAATATTACGAGTATATCCGTAAAAAATCATTGATAAATAGCCCCGGCGAACACAGAAAATTACGTTCCAGGCTTTTCGAAAAATACCCTGATGAAGCTCAACAGGCACACCAGGAAGCCTGGCATATGGAGTTAGGAAATGACAAAGACCTTAATATTAAAATTGATAACCGCATTAGAGAAATTATTGGTGCTCCAGGTATAAAATGCTGGGGAATGATTGGTGGTCCACCCTGTCAGGCGTACTCTGTTATCGGTAGATCTAGAAATAAGGGGATAATTGGTTATTCTGCTGAAAATGACAAAAGGAGTTACCTGTATCAACAATATTTGAGGTTGATCGCACAGCATAAACCTAACTTTTTCATTATGGAAAATGTTAAAGGGATGTTGTCGGCCAAATTAAATGGCAAGTCTGTTTTTGAAAAAATACTTGATGATCTGAAATTTCCAAGAAAAGCTATTAAAGACAAACGCCGAGGTAAAACAATAGAATATCAGATTTATCCGCTTATCTATAATTCTTCAAATTTAACAAAGCCAGAAGACTTTATTGTTGAAACCGAATATTATGGCATCCCTCAAGCGCGGCATCGAGTCGTTTTACTCGGGATTAGAAAAGATTTTTCAACATTTCTTCCGGCAACATTAAAAAAGAGAAAGCAAGTGGTAACGGTAAAAGAAGTCCTTGGTAATCTACCTGAACTGCGCAGCGGGTTATCAAGAGAAATCAAAGAAAATAACACACTGGGCCTTTGGGTGGCAAGATTGCGGGAGATAGTTGATCTTGAATGGTTTGAAAAGGGTTCTGACAAAGAACTTATTGTGTCTATAAAAAAGACAGTCGAAAAAATTTCTCAAAAGAGCCAAACACAGGGAAGCGAATATATGCCATATTCTACAGAATTTTTTGCAGATAAAGAAATGGCTGCCTGGTATATAGATGAAAGGCTTAAAGGTGTGTGTAATCATACCAGTAGATCTCATATGGTGTCAGATCTGCACCGATATCTTTTTGCTTCTTCATTTGCCGAAAAATATGGCAGGGCACCGCTGATTGCAGAGTTCCCTGATGAATTAATCCCCGCACATAAAAACGTGAATACGGGTTATTTTAATGACCGTTTTCGTGTGCAGATAGCAGATAAACCTTCGACAACTGTAACCAGTCATATCTCAAAGGATGGACATTATTTCATTCACTATGATCCTTTGCAGTGTCGCAGTTTAACAGTAAGAGAAGCTGCCAGATTACAGACTTTCCCTGATAATTACTATTTTGAAGGAAGTAGAACACAACAATACACTCAGGTTGGTAATGCTGTACCTCCCTTTTTAGCAAGGCAGATTGCTGAAGTTGTACATGACCTGATTAAGCGGACTATAACTGGAATTTAATATGGATTCGCTCTCCAGTAAACATAGAAGCTGGAATATGTCCCGGATTAAAAATAGAGATACAAAACCTGAATTAATTGTTCGATCTTTATTACATCGTAAGGGATATCGTTTCAGGCTGCACAGAAAAGACCTTCCTGGAAAGCCGGATATTATTTTATCCCGTTTTAAAAAAATTATTTTTGTGCATGGTTGCTTCTGGCATCGTCACGAAGGGTGTCGCAATGCATATAATCCCAAAAGTAGAGTCAATTTCTGGCAGGATAAATTCTATCAGAACATTGAACGAGATAAAGCGGTTAATGAAGAGCTGCTTCAACTTGGGTGGCAGGTACATGTGATTTGGGAATGTGATACAAAAAAAATCGATCTGTTAGAAGAAAAAATTGATCAAATATTTTCTGACTGAGCAAATTCAAACAATAAATATGCTACGGTCGAGCCGCAGATGTTTGTGTTAAAAGCTATGGATAAACGTTGGAGTAAAAAGGAAGATTGGCCAAAGATGATCGAT
>JAHJLN010000377.1 GCA_018821715.1 Pseudomonadota bacterium
AAAAGTATGAAGTAAGAACAGAAAAGACCATTGAAACCATTAATAATCTGCTGGACAAGGGGATAAAAAAATTAGGGGTACTCCTCCGTCATTCCGACAGATTTTTTTCTAAAGACCCGAAATCGGAACCGTTTATGGGATTAACAGATGACGGCAAGACATTTGCTGTTGATTTTGGTGCCACTCTCCGGCCAAGTCCTCTGCCAAAGTTATCCTCCAGTTTTATGGGACGATGCATTGAAACAGCCTTTTTAATTGATAAAGGATTTACAAAAAAAAACAATTGCGACCTTGACCATAACTGCATGGAAAATATCCTTTCTCCCTTTTATATAAAAGATATCGGAAAAGCGATTCAGGGTATAGAACAGCAGGGAAATCAAATTTTTTTGAGAAACTGGTTTGATAACCGTATTGATGAAGCCATTATGGAAAACCCGGAAAAAGCATCAGATACTTTATGCAAATTCATGATTGAACAAATAAAAAACCTTACGGACAGCCAGATAGCCCTGTGTGTTTCCCATGACTGGAATATTTTTCCTGTAAAAGAATTCAAACTGGGTCTGAAACATGAAACAGCAGGAGATGTGGGTTACCTTGACGGAGTTGTGTTTTTTGAAAAAGAGAATAACTTTTATATTACAAATTACCAGTCTGACCCAGTCTTGTTATGATGCGGTTTATCCGTGACGTTTATTATTGACAAGAAAATACTGACCGTCTATTTTTGAAAATACAAGATAAAATTTGACAAACTTTTTTTTATATCCATTGACTGCACAACAAAGGATTTATTAAAAAATGGGACCTGAAATCTACAGGGATCTTTTAGAAAACCTTTATGATGGCGTTTATTATGTTAACAAAACACAAAACATAACCATCTGGAACAAAAGTGCTGAAAAAATAACAGGATACTCAAAAAATGAAGTGAGGGGTTTTCGCTGTTCCGACAACATATTAAGGCATATCAACGATCAAGGTGATGAGCTGTGCATCAAAGGGTGTCCGCTTGGCAGGACATTAAGGGATGGGAAAATAAGAGATGCTGATGTATATCTGCATCATAAGAATGGACATAGAGTTCCTGTCTCCATAAGAGTGGCACCCATCCTTGACAAAGAAAAACAAATCATAGGCGCTGTTGAAATATTTTCTGATAATTCAAAACAGATGACCATTTTAAAAGAGCTGGAAATATTAAGAAAAGAAGTCTTTACCGATAAATTGACTCAGGTGGGTAACCGAAAGTTTGCTGAGTTTAATTTAGCCACCCGGTTCAGTGAAATGAAAGCCTATGATATTCCCTTTGGCGTATTGTTTTTTGATATTGATAATTTTAAAAAAATCAATGACGCCTATGGGCATAATACGGGTGATATGGTATTAAAGATGGTTTCAAAAACCATTCTCAATATCTTGAGATCCCTGGATGCTATTTGTCGATGGGGGGGTGACGAATTTGTTGTTATCATACCAAATGTTGATTTAAACACATTAAAAATTATTGCAGAAAAAATTCGAATGTTTATTGAAAAAACATGGTTAAAAACAAAGGATGCCATTTTAAGAATTACCATCTCCATAGGGGGAACCATGGCACTGGAAGCTGATTCAATAGATGCCTTGATTCAAAAAGCTGATTCTCTGATGTATGACAGTAAAAAAAATGGCCGGAATGCGATTTCAATCGCATAGTTTTAAAAAAATATCATCCCTTTGATTTTTTTTCACATGAAGTGATCTATTCACCAAGCTTTTTATCATCCTTTAAAATATGTTCCAGTATCCACCCGCTTAAGGTCCGCACAAGTTTTTCTATGGCCTGTTCATCATACCCGGTATAACTTTCACGAAAGGCTTTAATCTTTTTAACAAACGCTTTATGTTCCTTTTTATGTAAATCCACATCAGGGTGCCTGTGCAATAAAAATAGCCCGGACAGGCGCAGGGTATCCTTCCACGGTTTTACCAGGATCATCTGGATCCAGAAAATCTTTTAAGCTTTCCGTCTGTATCCACTTGGTTTTTCTCTGCTCTTTAAATGATGTTTTTGTCACATCCACACATCTGATGTTTGTAAATCCCGCCCGCAGCAGCCAGGATTCCATAACCAGAAGATCCGGGATAAAAAAAACATTCCGCATTTTTGCATACCGGTCTTTTGGAAAAAGACACATGTTCTGTTTTGAATCGATAATAAGATTTTCAAGCACCAGTTCTCCACCAGGTGTCATGGAATCACAAATATCTTTGAGCATCCGGATGGGTGATCTTCTATGATACAACACCCCCATGCAAAACACAGTATCAAAATATTTATCCATTTTTGGAAGCTTATCATGGGGAACAGGAAGACAGAACACGGTCTTTAATCTTAAAAACTTCTGCAGGGCAAGATATTGAAAATAAAATGCGTCCTGGGGTTCCACGCCCAGTACCATTAATGGATCATGGGCAGCCATTTTGAACATGTAGTACCCGTTGCTGGACCCGATATCAAGGATCCGCCTTCCTTTAAGATTGCCAAGGTGGGGGACAAGCCGTTCCCATTTCATCCAGGATTGCCACTCTGAATCAATTGAAATCCCGAAAAGGTTGATCGGACCTTTCCGCCAGGGGCAAAGCTGTTCAAGGCTTTTACTTAATAACAAGCTTTCTTTCCGGGACAAATCCGACTGGTCACCAATG
>JAHJLN010000378.1 GCA_018821715.1 Pseudomonadota bacterium
CTTTGAAAAAAGGTAATCAGCCTTTCGATCAGTTAGAATTCACACAGATCTATACCCGTGTCACCATTAATGATTTAAAACAGATTCAAGCCAAATATCATCCAGATGAACAGGAAAAGGGATGGATTGATATTGCAAAATTTATGGGTAAATATGGGTATTTTTATGGATATGTACAAGGAAAACCAATGTTAAATCCTTTTATCAAAATCACAATATGGCCAGGACAGGGGCACCCGGTATGCCATTGGTATAAAATAACAGAGTGCCCCCAGACTTCATGATCTCTTTTGTTCAGGAGTTGTCCAGAATCCGAGCAGCTGCGCACGCCCGGCATGTGCCGGATCTAAACCGGGTGGCATCGGAAAGCGAAAGCACCCCCATGACAGGACCCTTATCTGTTTTTTTGACAAATATCCGATGGATATCAAATAAAAACATCTTCTGGATGGCATCGGACAGAAGGGTGTCCACAAGGCAGATGGCTACAGGTGTATTCATGATGCTCCCAGCGGGCTCATCAAGGGGGATCCCCCTGATATAGGAAAGAACCAGATCGGTTTTGGAAATGATGCCCAGGGTCTGATTGCTGTGATCCGAGACAAGAACGGCTCCAAGTTTTCGACCGGACAGGATTTCAATCACCTGTGTGATGGGATCGGAAGCCCTGCAGACATTGGCGCCCGAGGTCATGACATCCTTTACCATGAGCCGGGGGATTTCTTTGGTTTCCATATCTGTTAAACATCTCCCGCTCCTGATACATGCCCGGCAGTACCGGTACAGCAACCCCACAATATCGGAATAGGCCACCTGCCCCACAACATGATTTTTTTTTTCAGAGCTTACATAAATCTGGTGAATACTGTTTTTCTGCATCTGATCAATGGCGGTTTCAAGGGTGTCTTGAACCTCACAGAAAAGGGGCGGGGCTACCATGATATCTGAAATCGGGGTGCCCAGGGAAAGTCCGGCATAAAACGCACCGATAATATCTGTTTTGGAAATCACACCTGCCGGGGTTTGATCCGGTCCTGTGACCATGACGGCATTGGCTTTGAACTTGATGATGGTGCGAACGCACTGAGTGACGGGTGTATCAATTGGGAGTTGAACCACCTGTCTCTGCATGGCCTCTTTAACGGTTATCCCGCTGATGACACTGCGATGTTTAAATACCGGCATGATGTCAGCTGTTCCCGTCATCAATGAGTTTTCCCATCAGAAGATGAAACAGGTCGGAGCGGTACAGGATTCCGATGACCCTGTTATTTTCCACCACCGGCAGCCGACGGACATGTTTTCGGATCATGATATCCATCACGACCAGCAGGTGCGTGTCCGGTTTCACGGAAACAAGGGTTGTGGACATCAGATCCTCCACCCGGATTTTCTTTATCCGGCTCAACAGGCTTTCAAACAATGGTTCCGGTGAGATATCTTCCATTTCTCCCAGTATCCCGATGTGCTTGGGCTGAATATACAAAAGAATGTCAAACATGGATAGCATCCCCACCAGCCGATCATCATCATCAATCACCATCATGCCGAAGACTTTTTTGCCTTCCTTTTCTCCAGCAGTTTTGAAAAGTCGGATCGCTTCAACAACAGACTGCTTTGGATGGAGAAAATGGAATCTCTTATCCATCACTTGTTTTGCAAACATGGGAATACCTCCCAAACATTTTTATTAGATATAAAACATGGCACACACCGTTTTTTTTAGCTATTCGGGTTTATTTTTTTTGAGTAAAAAATGGGAGATATACCGGGGGTCGATATTTTTGGGATCAACCGTGCTGTATTCCGCTTCAAGTTCATTGATTAAATCCGTTAAAACTTCACAAAATCTTTCCGGCAGATCTGCTTCCTTTATGCCGGTGGCCTCAGACGTCCACAGAATCATGTCGTTGAGTTGTATTTGGCCGGGGTCTTTGGGATCAGCCTTTGAAAACAGGGCGATGAAAAAGTCTTTAAAGGCTTTTATTTCAATGGGTTCAAGGGTGGGTGCAAGGTTCAGGCGGTCTTTTGCCCAGAGGGTGAGGATCAATGTTTTATAGGTTAATATGCCTTGTTTAAACGATTGGATATCTGCGTCCAGTTTTCCTAAGATGGTATCAATGGCAATGATCTGTTCCAAGGACTGCCGGGTCTGGGAAATGTCTGAAAGGGATTTGAAATTTCTGTACAAAAATCCTTTGGCATAATTATCATAATACAGGGGCCGGTCAAGGAACAGGCCGCCGGCAACCCCTAAATAGTCTTCCCCAAGAAAACTTAAGGGCAGCTTGCTTTTGTTCATATAGCTTTTTTTGAACCAATCGGCAGCTTTTGTCTTCAGCTTGATGCCGGCTCTTGAACCGGTTCTGAAGATATCTTCAAGGAAATATTCTTTGATCACCTCTCTTGCAAGGGCTGGTTTTTTTTCACCTTTAAGGATGACCTCAAGGCCAAGGTTCAGATAGGCACAGGCCTTGGAAACGGCTTTTTCAATATCTTCTTTTCCCCTGAGTTTGATTTTGTCGGCTGAAATGATTTTATTGATCAGGGCGGCAAGTTCTGATTCAAGGTGAAAGATGAATTCAGGATCAAACAATTTAAGGGCAGTGACAAACAGGTCGTCCCCTTCAATAAACTGGGAGAAAAACTGAGGGGGCAAGGGGATGTCCGGGTCAAATGTTTCCTGTTTAAACAGGGAGCTGTCAGGCCGTTTGCGAACAGAGGACAGTTTTGTGGGCTGATAAATGCCAATGGCTTCATGGGTGGGCAAAAACCCTTTTTCGGCAAGGCGCAGGTTTTTAAGGCGGAACTGGTCTTCTTCTGTTTCAGCCGTCAGCAGGGCAGCAGTTTCAAGCAAAAGCCCGTGAAAAACAGACAGATCCAGCTGGGCCACAGCTTTGAGCATTTTTTCAATAAGTTCCCAGGCCTCCTCGGCAGGTCCTGAGTCCTGCCTGAATTCATCGTCGTTGTCGTTTCCCGGCTCCGGCTGGTCGTTGTCATCCGTGATTTTGGGTTTATCGGGAAACCTGAAATAAAACTTGTCATCAATGGTGATATAATCATCAAAGTCTTCCGGGGGCACCTCATCATGCTCCCTGACGAAAATCTGCATGTTTTTGAACAGGTAAAATTCAAAAAAATCCGGTTTTTCCTTGATAGCCCATCGCAAAAGCCTGTTGGGATCCGCCTGGAACAGGAGATCAAATATCTTGGTCATATACGCAAGGTCCAGCCGGTCATTGTCCCATACTTCCACATCCAGGATATATTCCCACTGGTCTGATGTGGCCATGGACAGGACAGGAATAAAATCATAGGGCCCGATTTTATGCATGAGATAATAAAGGTCCTGGTCTGGGAAAGACTGTATCAATGCGGCCGGTGCCGGGGCATCAAGAATCATGTCAAGCGCTGTTTCAGAATCACTGACAAGAATTTCATGGCGAACCGCCCGAAGTTTCATCTCTCTTTCCTGGATATTGGCAAGTCTGTAATTTATTTTTTCACTCATATTCGTGTCCTGCTGTCTTTTGATGACAAATGTTAATGTAATGGTGTGTTTCAGGAAATTCTCTGATTTTTTCAAAAAAGTCCAGTGCGGTTTTAAATCGGCCGATATTCATCAGACACACCCCCATGCACAGGGTTAACTCCTTGTTTTCACAATGATGGGCAATGCCTTTTTCAAGGATTGAAATTGCCTTGTCAAAGCGCCTTTGTTTCTGGTGCAGCATGGCAAGCCCTAAAAAAGCTCTTGCATCAGGGGCATAGGTCAAGGCTTTTTCAAAAAGCTGTTTTGCCGTCCTGTCCTGGTGTTTGACCCGGGTATCGGTTGCATATTCTCCATGGGAAAACGTCAGGGCAAGCCTGGACAGAAAATCAGCGTGAAACGGATATAATTCTTTTATATCCTCAAGATACACCTGTCGGGCAAATGTATCAAGGTGATTGTAAAATTCAGACCGCAATCGATCTCCAAAGGCTTTAACTATTTTAAAATCAAGATGGTCATCCACTTCAAACCAGGGCAGATCTTCAATTTTGCCATGCCAGATGTCGTCGGTTAAAAGATGACGGTTCACGGCTGTCTGGTACAGATGGGTTCCCGGGAAAATGACCAGCATATAAAATATGGCACTTAAGGGTTTGATGTCCTTTAACAGGTCAATGCTGTCTTGCACGGTCTCATCTGTCTCTCCGGATGAGCCGTAGATGAAATACGCCCGGGGCAGGATGCCGTAGGATGCGGTCAGAAAAAACGCTTTCCTGATTTTTTCACGGTCAATGGGCTTGCCCAGACGTTTCTGGATTTTTTTTGATCCGGATTCAACCCCAAAGCTCAACTGGATACAGCCGGCCTTTCTCATGGCAAAAAGGATGTCTTTGTCTATGTAATCCACTCTTGAAATGGCGTTCCAGGTGATATTCAGCTGTTTGTCAATGATCCGGCGGCAAAATTCGATGACCTGTTGTTTATCCATTGTAAAGGTATCATCTGAAATATAAAAATGGGTGATGCCTTTTTTCACAAGGGTTTCAATCTCAAGGGCAACCCATTTCGGGGAATGAAACCGGACGGCTGTGTTTCCCCAGAACCTGGGTGATCCGCAAAAGGTGCAGCGGCCGGGGCATCCTCTTGACATGGCAAGGTGCTGATAGGTAAAATATTTGGACGGGTGGACCAGGGTATCAAGGACTTTAACCGGCATTCTTGGCCTGGTTCTCAAAACCTGCTTCTCTTTTTTAAAGACAAGGCCGTTGATCTGGTCAAAAGGGCCAAAGGGGTCGGTTTCAAGTTGGGTTACAAGTTCAAGAAAGGTGATTTCACCCTCTCCTGTAACCATAAAGTCAATGTCAGGGCAGACCTTGAAAAGGTGGTCAAAAAGAAAGGTGGGTGCCGGCCCGCCAAACACAATGGTGATGGCCGGGTTTAGCAATTTTGCCGTCCGGGCACAATCTATTGCATTCCAGCGGTTGGGGTTGGTTACGGAAAACCCGATCACATCGGGCAATTTGTCTGCAACAATCCTCTTGAATCGTTCAACCGGGTCATCCTGGGGTTCGGCAAGGTTGATGATGTCGGTATGAAATCCGTTTTCAAGGAGAAGCGCACCTATATAGTAAAGGCCGATGGGAACAATACGGGCATCTTCCCCGGATATCCTTTCATCAAGGCAGCAGGGATTGACCAGCAGAATCTTTTTTATGGCTACCATGAACCAATGATAAGATCGTCAAGTTTTCTTTTGGGAACATGGTGGACCTGGTTCTCATCCCTCCAGTATTTAATATCCCCGTCTTCTCCCACTTCATGGATCCGGATTTCTTCCACAGGTTTTCCTATCGCCAACACCAGTTTGACCTCCAGATGGTCGGCAATATTCAGGTAACCCTTGAGTTTTTTAATATTGACGGCGCCGAACATGCACCCGCCAAGTCCCAGGGATCTTGCGCCCAGAAGAATGGTCTGGGCCGCGATGCCGTGATCGCACCAGAATTTATCACAAACCGTGTGATCTCCCATGATGACAATATAGCCGGCCGGCCGTTCTGCTTTGACAGGGCCGTTCCAGTCTTTGAGATATGCAGCCCATCCAAGGCATGAAAAGATGTCTTCATTTTTCTGATCTTCCCGGCAGATCACATATTTCAAGGGCTGCATATTGGCGGCTGAGGCACAGTTCCGGGCCAGTTCCACCAGGTCTTTTAATGTTTTTTCATCCAGTTTATGGGCATTGTCAAACCGCCGGCAGGACCTGTTTTGTATAACAAGGTCTTTAAAAGAGGAAGGGGTCATGATTTTTTTCCTTTACATTCCACACGCTGGAAGTTTGGCATGTTTATATCAATCCACTCAATGATTTTATCCATTTCATCAGCCATTTGTTTCAAGGCTTTGCCCCTGTGGCTGACCCGTCCTTTTTCTTCAATAGTGAGCTGGGCAAATGTTTTATTCAACTCAGGGTAAAAAAACAGGGGATCATATCCAAACCCGTTGTCACCAATGGGTTCTTTTGTGAGGACACCGTTGCATTCTCCTTCATAGGTCAGTGCCGCACCCGTTGGAACGGCAATGGAAATCACACACTTGAAGGCAGCATTCCGGTTTTCATTATCTTTTAAGTCTTCCAGCATTTTTTTGACATTGTCTGCGTCTGAGGCGTTTTTTCCAGCATATCGGGCTGAATAGACGCCGGGTGCACCGTCAAGGGCCTGAACGCAGAGACCTGAATCATCCGCCATGGCAGGGTATCCCAGTATCTTTGCTGTAAAGGCGGCTTTTTTATAGGCATTGTCATCAAAGGTGTCTCCATCCTCAATGACTTCAGGAATGGGACCGAAATCTGCAAGATTTCTGATGTCAACGGGAAAGCCGTTTAAAAGCTCCCGGATTTCTTTTGTTTTCCCTTTATTTGTCGTTGCAAGAACAAGGATCTGTTTCAATGGCGTCTCCATATTTTTCTGGTTCAGGTTTGTTTGGGATAATATAAGATCAGGCAGCCTTTTTGTAAACCCCGGGCTGATGCAAAAACAGGGCAATTCATAAAATCAAAGTGATGAACAGTTCATATCGTCACAATAGTAAAGGAACGGGTTAAAGGTTTTTCAATTCCTCGATTCTATATTTATGAATGCTTAAGGGTTTGTACGTCATACTATTGATCATGTGCTGATAACTTCCATCCTTAATCATAGAGGCTAAGGCGGCATTGAAATCATTCAGAAGTTCTTTATGATTTTGAATGCTCTTTGACAAAGTGATGTGGAGTTCTTTTTCTTCAAACGGATTTTCAATGATGATCAAAGAGTTTTGTGTCTTTTCCGGCAATGATGCGATAATTCTTTGGGCGTTCAGCTTTTCTTCCATGGTAAGATCGATTCTTTTGTTGGCAAGTTTTAGCAAATTCTGCTCAAGACTTTTGACAAACGTTTTTTGGATTTTATCGGATTCGATCTTTTTTAAATAACCATACCCCAGTATTACGCCGATATTTTTTCCTTCAAGGTCTTCAATTTTATTATAGACAAAAGGGTCATCCTTTTGCTTGATCAGAACGATGGCTGTGTTTACATAAGGTATGCTGTAGACCATCGTTTTGGCCCGCTCCTCTGTGTACCATGCTATGGCAAGGCCATCCAGCTCACCGGTTTTAACAAGATGTTGCGTCCGGGCCCATGGGTAAAACTTAAATTCAACTTTATGGCCGGCACGTTGGAATATCTTGGTGACGATCTCAGCCGCAATACCGTGATTTTTCAGTTCAAAGCCGATGTAAGGAGACCATTCGGTTCCTCCCAGTTTCAATTCTACAGCTCCGAGAGTGCTGCTGGAAAACAAGAAGGCGATAACGATTAAAATACGGAATAATTTCATTTAATTTCCCTCCGTCATTTTCTTGATAATTGGTTTTTAGGCTCACTGAAAATGGAATATGGGTAATAGTGTATTAAAAATTATCATGTGCTGCCAGGTGAATCTTTTGACGTAAATCTTTGGATGAACCTTTAGCGCTGCCTGATATCGGTAGTCTGATGAGAAAATTTGTTCCTTTGCCCGGGGATGAAATAACTTCCATGGCACCGCCATGCTGTTCGGTAATGATAAAATATGAGACAGACAGACCCAACCCTGTTCCCATGCCAATACCCTTTGTGGTGAAAAATGGTTCCAGAATTCTTTTGCGAACTGAATCTTCCATGCCGGGTCCATTGTCTTCTATTTCAATAAAGACAGTATCATTTTTCGATTTGATACGAATGACGAAACAGGGGGAGTCATTGATATCTTCTTTTTCTGCCATGGCCTCAGCAGCATTTTTAAACAGGTTAAAGAAAACCTGCTGGATTTCATTGTTTTCACAATAGACCAGAGGAAGGTTGTCATCGTACTTTCTGATAATTTTTATTTTTTTAAAGTCATATTTTTTTTTAAGATCATAATCATTGGTTATCAGCTCAAGCGTATTATCCAGAAGTTCCGGAAGGCTGTTTAACTTAAATTGTTTTCCACTTTTCCTGCAGAAACTGAGCATGTTTCTGACAATACGGGCCGCCCTCAGACCTGAAGTGTTAATATTGTCTATCATTTTTGGAAGCTCTCTTTTTTCAAAGTATTGACATAGATTTTCAAAGGAGATGGAATGATCAAGAGCTGTTTGAATGTTTTTTGGGGACGGTTCTAAAAGTCTTAGTTTCAGCATCTGGGCATTTCCCAGGATCCCTGCCAAAGGGTTGTTGATTTCATGGGCCATGCCTGCTGCCAGCCCGCCTATGGAAGCCATTTTTTCAGACTGGATCATCATTTCTTCAAGTCTGACTTTTTCAGTGACATCATCAATTCTTATCACGGCACCGTTGGTACCATTTGAAGTAAGTGGATAGATCGTAATGTTTTCATATACTTTTTCTCCGTCTACCTGGCGGGCAATTTTTGTTTCTTCCTGGGGAACTTGTGTCAAAAGAGCCTTTTGTATCTTTTGGGCATCAACTGCCATTCTTGGAAATACATCATTTAATTTTTTACCGGCAGCCTCCTTACTTGAAACACCCGTCTTTATTTCTGCCTGTCGGTTCCATTGGGTAACGATACCTGAAGGGTCTACCCCCACCAGAACAGACGGCATGGAGTTGATAACATTGGTGAGATAATTGCGGAGCAGGCTAAGTTTGTTTTCAACTTCTTTACGTTCCGTGATTTCGTCATGGATTCTCAGCCGCATGTCATTGACGGCTTTCACCACCTGGGCAAGCTCGTCGTCCTTATTGGCTTTTGATGAAGTCCGGTTTAATTCTAATGAGATGTCCATATGCTCAATATCAAGATTTCTTGCGTACCGGGCCATTGTTCCCAGGTGGCGGGATACAAGATATTGAAAAATTAAAAGGATGAACAAAGACATAAAAAAGGTTTTGACTGCCCGGCTGGACAGAATGATCAGAACCCGATCATAAAGGCGCTGATGGACACCTTTGAGGCTGGCAATGACATAAAGCTCTCCGATGCGGTTTGTTTCGTTATGATGCATATACTCAAGGGGTATATTGCGGTCAATCACGGAACCTTCAGGGATATGGCCGGATGATGCCAGAATATCCCCCTGCTCTGTTTTAACTACAAGGTATTGAATATCCCGAAGCTGCTGGGCACCTTCAAGCTGGATCTGTACGGCTTCGGTATCAAAATCCCAGGTGCTGTTAATAATGCTTTTCAGATAGGAGGTTTGGATTTGCTTAATTTGTTTTTCAATAAAATTAATGTCGTTTTTATATTCAAGGTATAATTGTACGCCGGTTTCAGCAATGGTAAAAAAGAAACTGAATAAGAGGATATAACCCAACAGCCTTGAACCAAGCGAACTTTTTTTCATATAGTTGTGGAATGTTAAAGACATTTTTAGTTTACACCATATTTTCAGGAATAGTCTTGTATCCTCTTGATATACCGAGGGACGACCGTGTTTTCTCCCATAGCAGCTCCTTAAATATTTAGAGATGATCAAAGATATTGGGTTGTTCCCAAGCTAACTTTTGTCGCATTTAAAAAGGGTCTAATATATTAGAAAATAAATCAGTCAAATCTGAAGCACATATTTGATACTATTATAATTTAAAGGGTTTTTCAAATAGAATATCGTTGAAATCTGTGAATTTCCAGTAAAAATGGGATAATGGCCCCAATGCTTTTTCTAGGACAGAGTTTTGCTGAATCTGGCCCAGGCAAGGCTGATGAATGAGACAGCCAGGACAGACTGGGCCAGGATGGCCGGCCACAGGACCTTGATGCCGACACCTTTCATTACGATCCCCCTTAGAATTTCAAGATACCAGCGCATGGGATTCAACCCGGTTGCGTATTGAACCAGATCCGGCATGTTTTTAATGGGGAACATGAATCCGGAAAGCATTACGCAGGGCATGAGAATTAAAAAACTGGTGAGCATGGCCTGCTGCTGGGTTGATGCACTGGCGCTGATCAAAAGAGCAAGTCCCATGTTCCCGAACAGGTAAAGCCCTGAAAGCCCGTAGAGCAGCAGGATATTTCCTTTGACATGAATGTCGAAGACAAGGAAAGCCACACAGAGCATGATGGTCATGGAAATATAGCCGGTGACCATATAGGGGATGGTTTTGCCCAGGATAAATTCTATTTTTCTGATGGGCATTACCATGACCTGTTCAATGGTGCCGATTTCCTTTTCCTTGACAATACCGATGCTGGTCAAAAGCAGGCTGAAAATAAACAGCCCCACGGCAATCAGAGAGGGAACAAAATAGTACTTGCTCTCCTGGTTTTCATTATACCAGGCACGCTGTTTTGTGTCCACCAGGGTCGGGACGGGTTTGATCCCTTTTTTTTCAAACTGTGTCATCAGCTTTCGGTTTGAATATTCCAGGATAATACGACCGGCATATCCCTGGACAATGGCAGTGGTATTGCTGTCCGTACCGTCCGTCAATACCTGTACGCTTCCGGTTGACCCTTTTGCAATGGTTTTTTCAAATCCTGAGGGGATATGGATCACGGGCATTCCAAAAATGACCATCCGCATGCGCGGATCCCGAAGCATTTGTAAAAATTCCTTGATGAGCATCTGTTTTAATCGGTGGATCATGGTTATTCCAGTTTAAATTTAAATTTACGGTTTGCCAGAAGAATCTGCCGACTGGAAATCCGGTTCCATGGGGGGCACATCTAAAGGGTCGTCCGGCCCTTTGCCTTTGGACATCATGCTGTTAAATACATCTTCCAGACTGGGCTGGGCTTCTTTGATTTCATCAAGCCCAAGACCTGCGGCTTGAATTAATTCAAGCGCTTTATCCTGAGTTTTTTGAATCTGTTGACAGACAATATGTACCGTATCCCCGAAAACAGTTCCATTTACACCGGTCAATTCCTCCTGGAGCAGTTTATTGATCTTTCTTGCATCCAAACTTTTTATGGTGAGGATTTTGCCCTGCATCAATTGTTTGATGTCATGGGGAGGGCCTGTTACCAGGACTTTTCCTTGATCCATCAGCCCGATCCTGTCGCAGCGTTCAGCTTCATCAAGATAAGCGGTTGTCACCAGAATGGATACTCCCTTTTTGACAATCTCGTACAGAATTCTCCAGAAATCCCTCCGGCTCACCGGATCAACTCTGTTGCTTCAATATTGCCGGAGACCATGAGGGTGTCTGGATCTTTTTTTTCCTTTAAAATCAGAACCCAGGCCATAACTGCTGCAACGATTAATATGAGACCGATCAGAAAGGGCCATCGTTTTTTCATTAAAGTTTCTCCTCACGGTTGTTTGCATCATCCCATAGCCTGTTAACAGGGGCTTTGTTAATCTGTTGAAGTCCTCCCAGAGAGAACAGGAATACATGATCTGCAAGACGGTCAAGATTGTCTTGTGTCGGTGCAAAATCTTTTGCAAGCCGCTTAATGATCGGTTCGGCAAACGCATAGTAAACGCACTGGCCGATAATACTGATGGCGCAGGGCAAAAGCTGGTTCATGCTATCGTTGCCATGGGATAAATCCGAAAGGATGGACACAAGAATGTCTTTCTGGGGTTTGATATAGGTGTCTACAATATCTTCAAAAGCAGGGGTGGGGTCGAAAAATTCTCTTGTAATCAGCCGTCCCCTGCCGCCGGATATCCCCTGCCACCCCTCCATGCTCAGGAAACGATGGAACATGGCGCGGATGAAGGTGTGCAATCTTTGATCCGGTCCACTGTTTTTCTCAGACCTGACAGCAGATGGAAATTTTTTAAATCCTGTTGAAAAAATATCCTCAAGCACCGCGCGATACAAGCCTTCCTTATCCCGAAAATGATAATTAATCGAAGCGATATTGGCATTGGCCGCTATGGCTATTTTACGGATAGTGGCAGATTTAAATCCGTGTTTGCCGAAGATCTCACCTGCAACATCAATGATTCTTTGTTTTGTCGGCAGCGGTTTTGTCATATGTATCCATTTTATAATCATCTGTTTCAAATGCATTAAATATTCTTGTCTTGACACAAATTGACTTTCAATGCAGACTACTATGGAATTTTTTTTGCTAAGTGCAATGGCTGACCGTATGTGATTTGTGGGGTATGCCTTTTATCTCACATAAACAGACTGCTTAAAAAAGGGGCATGGGCTGGAAATGACAGACAAAAAGGCAGATACTCAAAAAAAATTGTCCAGACAATTGTTAAAAACCATTCTGGATAATCTTTATGATGAAGTTGTGGCAGTGGATGCAAATGACAGGATCATCTATGCCAACAAAGCCTCTGAAAAGCACTATAGTGTCAGAAAAAGCAGTCTGGTCGGCAAGTATGTTCATGAGGTGCCTGCCTGGGCAAACTGGGAACCCAATACCCTGCCTACGGTCAAACGAGCGAAAAAGAGAGTTACCTTAGAACAGACCTCACCGCTGGGGGAAAAAATACTCACCACTGCCACTCCGGTTCTCAATCAAAACAATGATATTGAAATGATTGTCTATAATGTCAGGGATGTGGCACAGTTGGAATCCGTTAAACAAGGACTTGAATTGACCCGCGAGCTTTTGGAAGAAATAGAAAGTCAAAAGGGCGAAAAAACCTTTGCATTGCCCAATTGTGATATGGTAGCGGCAGACAAGGAAATGCAGAAACTTACAGCCCTGGCTGAAAGTGTGGCTGTCGTCGACGCAACCATACTGCTTCAGGGGGAATCCGGGACCGGAAAGGGATTGCTGGCAAAATTCATCCATAATAAAAGCCTGAGAAAAGAAGCCCCTTTTTTGGTGATCAATTGTGCAGCCATCCCGGAGAACCTTCTGGAGTCAGAGCTGTTTGGATATGCACCAGGGACGTTTACAGGCGGGCACAAGGACGGTAAAAAAGGATTGATTGAACTGGCCCAGGGCGGCACTCTTTTCCTGGATGAAATTGCAGAACTTTCTCCCAACCTACAGGCAAAATTTTTACATGTGATCCAGGAAAAACAATTTATGCCCCTTGGCGGCCGGGAAGTAAAAACCGCCGACGTAAGGATCATTGCTGCAACAAATCGTCATCTTATCGAAATGATTAAAGAAGGATCATTCAGGGAAGATCTGTATTATCGACTCAATGTCATCAGCCTTTTGATTCCTCCTTTGAGAGAACGGCCTGAAGACATCCCGACCCTTGCCTATACTTTTTTAAGAAAGTTTGACAAAAAATATAATACCAGCCATGACCTTTCAACAGAATTTATGGATTGCCTTCTTCTCCATCCATGGAACGGTAATATCCGTGAGCTGGAAAATCTTATGGAACGTCTCACCGTAACCATCAAGGAGCCGATCATTGACGTTACCCATCTGCCGGCCCATTTTTCGGAACCACAGGAGATAAGCTGCCGGGAACTCTTTCCTTTGAACACCTCACTGGATGACCTCAAAGAGGAGATAGAAAAGGATCTTGTCCAAAGGGCGTATGAACGATACAGAAGTTCCCGGAAAGTAGGAAAGTCGTTGAAGATAAGTCAAACCAAAGCTTCCCGCTTAATTCGAAAACATGTCGATCGAGTTGATTCTGACTCATAGCAATTAAAAACAGTTCAAAATTTTTTATTTCAGTGTCACTACTGCTTTGTATTTTTGGATGATGCCTGTTTTTAAATTAAATTTCAATAAAAAAATATTACTTTTATTTCATAAGGTTATACTTTTATATCATAAAAATTCCATGGTTCCGGTAATCTTTATTCCTGATCTTGGTATACCCCTTGCTATGGTTTTTATTAAACATGGCATACAAAATAAATCATACGGAGAATTAAATATGAAACTGGAAGATATTAAAAAAATTACCGTCTTAGGGTCAGGCGTTATGGGGCATGGCATTGCCCAGGGATTTGCCATGGGGGGCTATCCTGTAATCCTCTATGATATTGACGAAGCTGTTTTGAGTGTGGCACATTCTCACATCAAAGAGAGCCTGGATCTGTTTTATGAATCAGGTATCTATTCTTTGGATGAGACAGTATCAATGTTGGCCGGAATAACTACGACCACGGATCTGAAAGCAGCAGTAGAAGACAGCGATTTCGTCATTGAAGTGATTCCTGAAATCCTGAGCCTTAAGCAAACCGTCCTGCAACAGGTGGAGTCGTGCTGCAGAAAAGAAACCATTATTGCCTCAAACACATCCCATTTAAAAGTATCAGATGTATTTGCCGTGCTTAAAGATCAAACCCGGGTTGTGGGGGCGCATTATTTTAATCCGCCCCAGATCTGTCCCACGGTTGAAGTGGTTAAGGGCAGGCATACCAGCGACCAAACACTTCAGACGACCTATGATTTGATGAAAAAAATCGGTAAAGATCCGGTAAAACTGCACAAAGATGTTGTGGGTCTTGTGGTGAACAGGCTCCAGACTGCTCTTTTAAGGGAAGCCTTTTATCTTCATGAACAGGGCGTGATCAGTGCTGTAGATATTGACAAGGCAGTCAAAGGAAGTCTGGGGTTCAGGGCAGCCAGTATCGGTCCAATGACCATGGTGGATATGGGCGGCCTGGATGCCTGGCTGGATTGCTGTGAAAAATTGCTGCCGATCATGGATGCTTCTGTTAAAGCGCCCACAGCACTGAAAGACCTGGTTGATGCAGGGCATACAGGGATCAAGAGCGGCAAGGGGTTTTACGAATATGCAAAGGATTTTTCCCAGAAAGGATTGGATGAGGCTGTCAAAAAAAGAGACAGAGAATTTTTAGGACGGCTCAAAAGAAACTTTCTGTCACCAAAAAGATAATACAAGGCAAAAGGAAACGCATATGTCAGACAAATCAACCTCCCAAATCATAGAACAGATATTTTATGCAACGTCTGTGGCTGTGGTGGGGGCTTCGGCAGATCCCACCAAGTATGGATATATGACTCTGGACTGCATTTTGCGGGGCGCTTATGAAGGCCGGGTTTATCCTGTTAACCCCAAGGCAGGCGAAATACTGGGAGTGAAAGCCTATTCTTCCATTCGGGAAATTCCGGAAATACCTGATGTGGCGGTCATTCTGGTGCCGGCCAAGGCGATTCCCAAGATTCTTAAAGATATGGGAGAAAAAGGTATTCACAGTGCTGTGATTACAACTGCAGGTTATAGTGAAGTGGGTAGAGATGACCTTCAGCAGGAGCTTGTCAATATTGCCAAAGAATACAATATCAGGATTGTGGGCCCCAATATCGAAGGATTTATTTATATGCCCAACAAGCTCAATGCCCAGTTTTTCCCGGTAGTGCAAAATACAGGCCCCCTGGCCACCGTCTCCCAAAGCGGCTCTTTGACCAATGGTCTTGTGGAATGGGCAGATAAGGAAGCCTTGGGTATCAGCGCTGCCATCAATCTGGGCAACCAGGTGGATATCTGCGAAGCAGATTTTATTGAATACCTGTCTTGTGACAATCATGTAAAAGCCATTGCCATGTACCTTGAAGGGGTAAAGGACGGCAGGGCCTTTCTTGGTGCGCTTAAAAGCATTGCCGGAAAAAAGCCTGTGGTGATTCTCAAGGCAGGCCGTTCAAGGGCAGGACAAAAATCAGTGGCCTCTCACACAGCTTCCCTGGCCGGAGAACACGATGTGTTTTGCGCGGCCTGCCGTCAATATGGCGCCATTCCGGTAAAGGATCTGCAAAGCCTGTATGATTACGGAAAACTTTTGGCCACCATGCCGGTGCCCAGGGGGAATCGCCTGCTGATTATTTCTTCCTCAGGCGGTATTGGTGTTCTGGCGGTTGATGAGGCCCAGGCCCTTGGTATTTGTCTGCCCAAATTGCCCAGAGATTTTGTTGATGAATTAAAATTATTGAACCTGTCCCCCTTGGGCTCTTTGTCCAACCCAATAGATCTTGCAGCCATCTGGGCAGAGGAATTTAGAAAGGTGGCCCTGCTGGCGGATAAATATGATATTGCCGATGTGTTTCTGATCAATTTCGGAGATCCCATTGAGGGTGCAGGAGAGATGATCAAAGATCTGAAAAAAAGAATTAGGGCTGGTATTGCAGTCGCCTATATGGGCGGGGCCCAGGAAGAAGAAAAGGACAGGCCTAAACTGCATCGGGCAGGGATTCCTGTTTTTCCGACACCGGAAAGGGCTATCCGGGCCATATCCGCAGCCATGACCTATGGAAAATTTTCAAGGGAAATTAGAGCCGCCGGGTTTGCAGAAAATATAAATAAACACAAAGATTTAAAAATTCGGGACAGACAGGGCACAACAAAAGCCGACTTTGTTTTGGAGCCGGATGCAGTGTCATGGCTTGGAGAATATGGCATTGCCTATCCTGATCATTGTTTTGTCAAAACCATGGATGAGGCAGTAATTGCTGCGCAAAAAATAGGATATCCTGTTGTTTTAAAGGTTGTTTCTTCCCAGGTGCCCCATAAAAGTGACTCTGGCGGGGTCCGGGTGGACATAAAAGACACGGTTGAACTTCAAATCCAATTTAAGGCAATAAAAGAGGGTGTCGCTAAAGTTTCTCCCACTGCAAAAATTGAGGGCATGATGGTCTGCAAACAGGCCGAAGACGGGCTTGAACTTATTGTGGGTGCGATTCAAGACCCAGTGTTCGGTCCCATAGTCATGGTGGGTCTGGGGGGTATTTTTACTGAGATTTTAACGGATACGGCTTTTCGGGTGGCACCCATATCCCCAAGAGATGCCAAAGAGATGATCCGGGAATTAAAGGGGTTTGACCTGCTGACAGGTGCCAGAATGTCAAAAAAATGTGATATCCATAGTCTTGAAAAACTTTTGATACAGGTTTCTTCAATGATTTGCACCCATCCCGAAATCCAGGAGCTGGATCTCAATCCTGTCCGAATTTATGAAACTGATTTTCTTGTGTTGGATGTTAGAATCTTAAAAGTATCGCTATCATGATCCGGTCAGGGGAAACGGCGGTCATAAGTCAACAATTAAAAAATAATTAAAGGAGAAGTATAATGGAAAACCAGGAACTTTGGGATTTTAGGAACCCCTATGAATGGATGAAAAAAACGGCCACTTCAACCCTGCCGCCGTTGATCATCTGTGTCGCCATAACGGGTGGCGTGCAGGGAAAGGAAGCCAACCCCAATCTTCCCGAAACACTGGAAGAACAACTTGAGCAGACCTATGAGAGTTACAAGGCCGGGGCCAGCATGGTGCATACCCACACAAGAGACCCGGAAAGCATGGGGGACTGCACAGGAGAGCCCGAAAGGATCAGACAGCTTAACGCCATGATCCGGGAGAAATGCCCGGATATCATCATCAATAATTCAACATCGGCAGCCTATGGCATGTCCATTGAGGATCGAATTGCCTGTCTTAATGCCAATCCTGAATCTGCCTCGTTAAATCTTGGTCCGGACATGTATAAATTGAAAATCAAGGAAAGAAAAGCACCCCTTTTGCATCCCAGAAAAGAGCAGAATCTTGATTCCTGTACAATGGCCACTTATAATGAAATTTCCATTTTTGCCCGGATGATGAAAGAAAAGGGTATCAGGCCTGAGATGGAGCTTTATCACCCGGGCCAGTACTGGGTAGTCAGAGATCTCATTTCCCAGGGGGTGATTGAACCCCCTTTTCATATTCAGTATGTTTTAGGATATGTGACATCTATCTTTCCAACGCCGGCAAACCTTATCAGCCTTGTGAACGAACTTCCACCCCAGACAGATTTTTCTGTGGCCGGACTAGGGCCTTACCAGCTTCCCATGAGTGCCATGTCTATTATTATGGGCGGACATGTCAGGGTTGGTATGGAAGACAATGTATATTATAAAAAAGGACGGCTTCTTAAACATAATGCCGAAGCTGTTGAAAGAATCGTCAGGCTTTCAACAGAGTTGAACCGGGAGATTGCAACGCCTGTCCAGGCAAGAAAAATGCTTGGATTTGCTCAAACCCCCAGCATGTATTGATTTATTCAGTGCAGATGGTCTCATCATCCGGGCGCACTAAAGGTATGATCTGGTTGACAAGTAAAAATTTGCGTGTCAAAAACAACTCAAAGTAGTTAAAAACAACTCACATAAAAAGAAAAGAGAGGTAAGCGTTGCAAGGTATACTGTCTTAATGGTTGAATTCTGGCTTTCCGGGTATGGCTGGAAGCCTTTTATTATCAGAGTACTGTGAACATGATGAATAAAAACAAGATCATTAAAGACAAAACCCAAAAAGAAAAAGTATCTGGCATACATCTTGATAAGTAAAAAGATCAGGTATTCCCTTTTAACCCTTATTTGAATAATAAATAAGAGGCAAAAACATTAAAAACAGGAGAGTGCATCATGTCAAAACAAAAACTTATTGTTACCGTATTCGTTGCGTTATCTATTATTCTTTCGTTTGGGCCGGCTTTTGCTGAACGTAAAGATGTTATCATTGCTGAACAGAACTGGACAGGGTCTACGGTTATCTGTCAGGTAATGAAATATGTACTGGAAAAAAATTTAAACGTTCCGGTTAAAATTTCCCAGCTCAACGGGGCTGTTACCTGGGTAGGTATGGATAAAGGTGATGTGGATGTATTTTCCGACATATGGGAAACCGCAGAAATAAACGGAATAAATAAATATACAAAAGAAAAGAAAACCTGTGAAGTCACCTTGAGCTATGGAAACGCGCCCCAGGGCTGGTATATTCCTAAATATGTCCAGGACGAATACGGTATAAAAACCCTTGAGGATTTAAAAGGCAAAGAACATATCTTTGATATTGACGGCGACGGCAAAGGCGACCTCTGGGCAGGCCCCACAAGCTGGAAAGCCAATGAAATCCATTCCATCAGAATCAGGGACTATGGACTTGATTTTACTGCCTTGGGTGTTGAACAATGGGCATGGCTGGCGACATTAAAAGCTGCCATAAAAAAGAAAAAACCAGTGATTTTCTTTTATTGGGAACCGGAATGGCTTTTTACTCAGTATGAACTGGTTATGATCCAAGAACCGTCCTTTGATCCGGCCAAATGGGTCTATGTGGAAAAACAGCCTGAAAAAAGCAAGATTTATTGTGGAATTGAACCCAGCAATGTATGGGTGGGATATTCTAAAAAAATAGAACAGCGGTTGCCAAAAGTCTATCAATTTTATAAAAACTGGAGCATTCCAATAAAAGAAGTAAACAATCTCATTGCCATGGTGACAGATCTGCCGGACAGCCCCAAAATGTCATCTGAAGCAGCAGCAAAAAAATGGGTTGATTCTCATCCTGAAATCGTTGGACAATGGCTTAAGGGAATCAAATAATAAAAGTCAGATGCCATGGTGACCTTATGTGGCCATGGCATTAACGAAAGCCGGCAAAAAGAAGGTCCCCTTTTTTAATTTTTTAAACCATTGAGGTCAAAATGAAAGACAGAATTCACCCGAAAATCAGATGTGAAAATGTGTGGAAGGTCTTTGGTCATGGGGCTGAAAATATTGTTAGCAATTGGGAACAATACAAAACCATGAACAAAGTTGAACGCCTTGAAAAGACCGGCTGCGTGGTGGGAACTCGGTCTGCCACATTTGAGGTCGCACCGGGGAAAATTTTTTGTCTTATGGGATTGTCCGGAAGCGGTAAATCAACCTTGCTGCGATGCATTAACCGGTTGCATGAACCCTCATTCGGTAAGGTGTTTATTGACGACCAGGAGATCACCTCTCTGAATCCCCAGGAAATGAGGACCGTCAGACGGGAAAAAACCGGGATGGTATTCCAGCACTTTGCTCTGCTGCCCCACCGCCGTCTTATCGATAATGCCGCTTTTGGCCTGGAGGTTCAGGGCCTGGACAAAAAAACACGGGAACAAAAAGCCTGTGAGGCCCTTGAGCTGGTGGGATTAAAAGGATGGGAAAAAAGCTACCCCTATGAACTCAGTGGCGGCATGCAGCAGCGGGTGGGCCTTGCTAGGGCGCTGGCCACAAACCCGGAGATACTCCTTATGGACGAGGCTTTCAGTGCCCTGGATCCCCTGATTAAACGACAGATGCAGGATGAATTTGTTAAGCTGATCAAAAAAGTTAAAAAAACCATTTTGTTTGTTACCCATGATCTTCATGAAGCCCTGAGGATTGCCAACCATATTGCCATTATGAAAGACGGTGCCATTGTCCAGCAGGGAACGCCTGCCCAGATTGTTCTCAATCCTGCCAAGGGATATGTGGAAGAGTTTGTCAAGGATCTTCCCAAAACAAAATTCATCACTGCCCGGGATATCATGCAAAAGCCCGACATGTGGGTAATGCCGGTTGGTTCCACCAGTGAAGAGCTGCTCAACAAAATGAATAAAAACAATCTTCGATATGCATTTTTAGTGGATGAAAACCAACAGATAAAGTGTACGGTGGACTATTTCAGCCTTCGGTCTTCCAATGGGTCTTCCATATCCATTGCAGATATCCCAAAGGATCAGTTGTCTCCCTATTATCCTTTGATTACAGTTTCAGGCAACACCTTTTTAGAATCCCTGTTGAACAAGGCTGCAGATACCAAGGTTCCCATTGTGGTTACTGACAGCCAGGGTAGGATCGAAGGGGTTATTTCCAGGGAAACAATGCTGGTATCTTTACAGTCAGCTTAAATTTTAAGGAGAATAAAACATGGATTTCCCCGTCAGGATACCGATTGGTTCATGGGTGGAAAAAATTGTTATCTGGTTAACTGAAAATTTTTCAGGTGTGTTTGACTCCATCAAAAGTGTTGTGGAATTTATTCTGGTACAGCTGGACACCTTTTTTGTCTGGGTGCCCTGGCCCGTTGCATTGATAGGCCTCACCATTATCGGATGGACGGTGGCAGGCCGTAAAGTCGCGATTATTACCGCATTCTGTCTGTTCGGCCTGGGAAGTATGGATCTGTGGACCATTGGCATGAGTACCATGGCTCTGGTGGCAACCGCAGTGTTTATATCGGTTTTAGTTGGACTTCCTCTGGGGATAATGGCGGCCAAAAGCCCTCGCTTTGACATGTTCCTGCGCCCGGTTCTGGACGGTATGCAAACCATTCCAAGCTTTGTCTATTTGATCCCGGCCATCATGTTTTTTGGTATCGGTAATGTTCCCGGTATTATTGCCACGGTCATTTTTGCTTTGCCGCCAATGGTCAGGTTGACCAGTCTGGGGATACAACAGGTAGACCAGGAGGTGATTGAAGCAGGCGTTGCCTTTGGATGCACCCCCATGCAGCTGCTGCTTAAGATCCAGCTGCCGTTGTCTATCCCCAGTATCATGACCGGAGTGAACCAGACCGTTATGATGGCGCTTTCAATGGTAGTCGTTGCAGCCATGATTGGTGCCGGAGGGCTTGGGTCCAAAATATTATACAGCATTCAGCGGATTGATCTGGGCGTGGGCATAGAATCCGGACTGGCCATTCTGTTTATTGCCGTGGTTCTTGACCGGATACTCCAGGGAATTACCCATAAACAGCAAAAAGCCATCATGAAACAAAAATAAGAACAGGTATGATCTCAGATATAATTTTTATGTTCCATTCTCAGACAGCTGTTTTTACTTGTCAATAATGTATCCAGGACTGTTTTATCTTTTTTTAAATATAGATCAAAAAAATTCAGAATAAGTTGCTTTAAGATTCTATGGGCTTTTTCCGGATGAATCAGGGTATACTCCTGTTTTGGATTAAAATATTTCGGGTATCTATTTCGTTTGATCGCTGGCCACCAATATGGGCCGGATACGCCGCATGTGCTGTGATCGGCATTCTCAAGCATGGCGAAAATAACCGGTGCCTTTGTAGACTGGAAAACAGAGTACAGGGCTGGGTGGGTATTCTTCTCACTTGGCCGGCAGTTTTTGTTCAGGTTTAGCGTATCATTAAACCGAATAATGATGTCATCCTCTTCACAATTGATTATCAAGCATGGCTTATTCATGGCAGTAACGGCCGGGGTCTTTTCCATATCCGGATTAAGTAAGGCTGACTCCCTGTCATGGGGCAACATCCCCTTAAGATGGTTTACAAAAAAATTGCGCAGGTCTGGTATGGAC